>CADCJM010000029.1 GCA_902801755.1 Oscillospiraceae bacterium | reverse complement strand
AGACAGAAGTGACCTTTGAGTCATTTGAACCCACAGGTTCTTTTACGTCAGATACTCCAGAAACAACCGAACTTACGGTCAACTTTGTAAAAAGCAGTTATGTTTATTCGGTCTGGTATGATGTTACGTCCGATAACCCTGCAGATTACAGCTCCATCACTTCAGACAAGGCCTATGCGCTTAAGGGTGTTTTCTATTTCTCATCGCCTCTTACCGGTACATTTGAAGCAAAGATCCTCAAAGATGATGAAGTTGTTCTTACCAGAAACGTTAATATGTACGATAATGTAACTGCCGAAGCCGATTTTTCGGCCGGCCTTGAAGGGCTTGGTACCTTTGAACCGGGCGATTATACAGTCGAATTGTATTTTAACGGCGAATTTGTAGCGAAAACAGGTGTCATGAGGGTCAAATAATATGTTCATTTCGGGCAATTGGAAAGATTATGAGCTTATCTACTGCGGAGGCGGCGAAAAGTATGAACGCTGGGGCAACGTCACTTTAAGACGTCCCGATCCTCAGGCTGTCTGGCCTGTTATAAGAGACGGCAGGGAGATCTCCATGGATGATCTCGAAAAGCCCCACGCCTTCTATACCAGAAGCGACAAAGGCGGCGGAGCCTGGACCAAGCAGAAGAGCTTTCCTTCCACCTGGAAGATCAGTTATGATTCCTTAGGCAAAAAACTGACATTTATCATTGAACCTACTGCATTTAAGCACACCGGTCTTTTCCCCGAGCAGGCCTCAAACTGGGATTTCTGCGGAGATCTTATCGAGAAGGCTAAGGCTTCAGGCAAGAAGGACATCAAGATACTTAATATGTTCGCTTACACAGGAGCCCAGACGCTCGCGTGTGCTGCTCACGGTG
This sequence comes from Oscillospiraceae bacterium, assembly GCA_902801755.1. GTDB lineage: Bacteria > Bacillota > Clostridia > Saccharofermentanales > Saccharofermentanaceae > Saccharofermentans. The sequence continues at coordinate 23,283 of CADCJM010000029.1, read as the reverse complement.
CCGATGAAGTCGTTCATGTCGATGCTTCCAAGGGCATGATCGCCAGAGCCAAGGAGAACATCAGGGAATCAGGCCTCGAAGACAGATATGTCAGATTCATCGCTGAAGACTGCATGAAGTTCGTTGAGCGTGAGATCAGAAGAGGCAGAAAGTACGACGGCATCATTATGGATCCTCCGTCATACGGAAGAGGCCCTTCGGGTGAGCTCTGGAAGCTTGAGGATTCTTTCTACGATCTCGTAAAGCTCTGCGCCAACCTTATTTCCGACGATCCGCTCTTTTTTATTGCAAGCTCATATGCCACGGGCATTACGGCCCAGGCATCAGGCCAGATATTAAAGCTTGCCATCCCGGGCGGCAAAGTTGACGCTGAAGAGCTGATGCTCCCGGTATCTAAGATGGGCGTGCTTCTTCCTTGCGGACAGACGGCAAGATGGACAGCCAGATAATCACTGCCGGAGGCGGCGTAAAGATCCTTTACGAAGATAACCACATAATCGTGGCTGTCAAACCTTCTGGCGTTTTGTCTCAAAGTGACGGCAGCAATGCCCCTGACATGCTTACGATCCTTAAGGCTTATATCAAGGAAAAATACCAAAAGCCCGGTGATGTCTATCTTGGTCTTGTACACAGACTCGACAGGCCCGTGTCCGGAGTTATGGTTTTCGCGCGCACGAGCAAAGCCGCTTCAAGACTTTCAGAACAGATAAGGCAGAGAAAGGTGGACAAGATCTACCGCTGTGTCGTTAATGGAATTCTTGAAGGTGAGGGAAGGCTCGAGAACTTTATTTACAAGGACGAAGACAGGAATATAGTCACTGTCTCTGACACTGAAAAACCGGGATATAAGGCGTCTTACCTGGATTACAGGGCGTTGGCATCAAAAGACGGGCTTACACTTGCCGAAGTCAGGCTCGGAACCGGCAGATCCCACCAGATAAGAGCCCAGATGGCACACAGCGGACACCCGCTTATAGGTGACAGGAAGTACGGCAAATCTGACGACAGGACAAAAGATATTGCGCTTGAAGCTTACAAATTATCGTTCGAACACCCTGTAAAGCGCGAATTTATTACGTTTGAAGCCCCGGTTCCGTCTGGATTTCCGTGGAACCTGTTTGCTTGACTTTAAAGCCCCTTAATATATATAATTTTAACTTGCAAAATTATATATAAAGGTGAAGCAGGTTTATGTACAACAAAGTTTCAAAAGACCTCAATTTCGTAGACAGAGAGAAGAATGTTCTCGATTTCTGGAAGAAGAACGACGTATACAGAAAGAGTATCGCGCCCAAGGCTGACGGTGCTCCGACTTTTACTCTATATGACGGCCCTCCGACGGCAAACGGAAAGCCCCATATCGGACATATCAAGACAAGAGTCATTAAGGACGTAATCCCGAGATACCATGCAATGAAGGGCGAGACCATCGTCTTCAAGGCAGGATGGGATACACACGGACTTCCTGTAGAGCTCGAAGTTGAGAAGGCTTTGGGTATTAACGGCAAGCCTCAGATCGAAGGCTACGGCGTAGAGCCCTTCATCAAGAAGTGTAAGGAATCCGTCTGGACATATAAGGACCAGTGGGAGCACATGAGTGACCGTGTAGGTTTCTGGGCTGACATGGACAATCCTTATGTTACATATGACAACAACTACATTGAGTCCGAATGGTGGGCATTGAAGCAGATGTGGGATCAGGGCCTTATCTACAAGGGCCACAAGATTGTTCCTTACTGCCCGAGATGCGGTACTGCATTGTCTTCACACGAGGTAGCTCAGGGATATAAGACAGTCAAGGAGAGATCTGCTGTCGTAAGATTCAAGTGCGTTGATGAGGATGCTTACTTCCTCGCATGGACAACAACACCCTGGACACTTCCTTCAAACGTTGCTCTGTGCCTTAACCCCAACGATGAATATTCAAAGGTAAAGGCCTGCGACGGCTACACATACTACATGGCAACTGCTTTGCTCGATTCCGTACTGGGCAGCCTTGCAAAGGACGGCGAGAAGGCTTATGAGATCCTCGAATCTTATAAGGGTACTGACCTTGCAGGAAGATCTTATGTTGCTCTCTATCAGGGAGCAGCTGACGAAGCAGCCAAGCAGAAGAAAAAGGCTCACTACACAGTTTGCGACGAGTACGTAACGATGGAAGACGGTACAGGTATCGTTCACATCGCTCCCGCATTCGGTGAAGATGACGCAAGAGTCGGAAGAGACAATGACCTCCCGATGGTCCAGTTCGTTGATACAAGGGGTAACCTCACCGAGGAGACACCTTTTGCAGGCAAGTTCGTCAAGGATGCAGACCCTGAAGTATTGAAGGATCTTGATGCAAGATCACTTCTTTTCTCAGCTCCCAAGTTCGAGCACGAGTATCCGTTCTGCTGGAGATGCGACACACCTTTGATCTATTTCGCAAGATCCACATGGTTCATCGCAATGAGCAAGAAGAGAGACGAGCTCTTAAAGTCCAACAACATGGTCAACTGGATGCCTGAGACGATCAGAGACGGCCGTATGGGTGACTTCTTAAGGAACGTAATCGACTGGGGAATCTCCCGTGAGCGTTACTGGGGCACACCTCTTCCGGTATGGGAGTGTGAGTGCGGACACAGACACTGCATCGGCTCCATCGAGGAACTCAAGTCCATGTCTGATGACTGCCCGGATGATATCGAGCTTCATAAGCCTTATGTTGACAACGTTCACATCAAGTGCCCCAAGTGCGGCGGCCAGATGAAGAGAGTTCCTGAGGTTATCGACTGCTGGTTCGACTCCGGTTCTATGCCTTTTGCCCAGTATCACTATCCTTTCGAAAATAAGGAATTCTTCGATTCACACTATCCCTGCCAGTTCATCTCAGAGGGTATCGACCAGACAAGAGGCTGGTTCTATTCACTTATCGCTATTTCAACAGTTCTCTTCGGTAGAGCACCTTTCGAGAACTGTATCGTAATGGGTATCGTTCAGGATAAGGACGGTATCAAGATGAGTAAGCACTTAGGCAACGTTGTTGATCCCTGGGATGTTCTTGATTCACAGGGTGCTGACGCTGCTAGATGGTATTTCTATACAGCTAACCAGCCCTGGCTTCCTTCAAGATTCTCAAAGGAAGCTGTCAACGACGGCATCAAGAAGTTCATCGGTACATTCTGGAATACTTATGCATTCTACGTAATGTACGCTGATATCGATAACTTCGATCCTACAAAGCACACTCTCGATAAGGCTTCTCTGGGCGCTATGGACAGATGGGTACTCTCACGTCTTAACACCCTCATCAAGGTCGTTAACGAGAAGATGGACAACTACGATATCTCCCAGTCTGCAAGACTCATCCAGGATTTCACTGAAGAGCTTTCCAACTGGTACGTAAGACGCTGCCGTGACAGATACTGGGGCGCTGAAGAGACACAGGACAAGGTCAATGCTTACATGACTCTCTATACTGTTCTCGACAACCTCACAAGACTCTGTGTCCCTTTCGTTCCGTTCATGACAGAAGAGATCTATCAGAATATCGTATGCTCTGTTGATAAGGATGCTCCTATCTCAGTACACCTCGCTAAGTATCCTGTTGCTGATGAGAGCATGATCGATGCTAAGCTTGAAGAAGAAATGGAACTCGTACAGCAGATCGTTACATTAGGCCACAGCTGCCGTGAATCCGCTTCTATCAAGAACCGTCAGCCTCTGTCTGAGATCTATGTTGTTTCTGAGATCGGCCTTGACGATGAATATAAGCCGATCGTACTTGATGAGCTCAATATCCGTAAGATCGAAGTATTGAGTGATGCTTCAACACTCGTTGATTACAGCTTCAAGCCGCAGCTCAGAACTTGCGGCAGAAAGTTTGGTAAGAACCTTAACGATGCCAAGGAAGTTATCGCAAACCTTCCGGGCAAAGAGACATACAATGCGCTCAAGAACGGCTCTGTAAAGATCACTGTTAACGGAGAAGAGTATGAGATGACAGAAGAAGACTTCCTCATCGAGACAACCCAGCCTGAAGGATTCTCCACACAGACATCAGGCAATCTTACAGTTTCCATCTCCACGGTTCTTACAGAAGAACTCATTGAAGACGGTCTCGTAAGAGAGATGATCTCCAAGATCCAGAATCACCGTAAGGAGACAGAAGGTCTTACAGTATCCGACCGTATCGTTCTCAAGTATTCCGGCAATGACAAGCTTGCTGAAGTCATCGAGAAGAAGAAGGATTACCTTGCTTCTGAGGTATTGGCAACTGAGATCACAAACGGCACGGGCGACAATTCCAAGGAATGGAATGTAAACGGCGAGAAGATCACATTCTCCGTTGTAAAAGCTTGAGGTAATTTATGCTCATAAGCCTTATCAGATCGGGATTGGAACCGCAGATGATTATCTTCATGGTAATCATCTACGTCTTTGCCATGACCCTGTCTTTTTCCGTGCATGAGTTCATGCATGCTTCAACAGCTGTATGGCTCGGCGATCCTACGCCCAGGAATATGGGCAGACTTACCCTTAATCCTATAGCACATCTTGATCCGGTCGGAACCATCCTCCTGCTTGTTGCAGGATTCGGATGGGGTAAGCCGGTCATGTATAATCCGAGGAATCTCAACAGGTTCAGAAGTTACCGCGGAATGAACATTATGGTTCATCTTGCAGGTGTTACCGGAAACTTCATCGTAGGACTTATTTCAGCTCTTTTAGCAGGAATCTTCTCTGTGCTTGCGTTGAAGTTTGATGCCGGTGTTATAGGAGACCGAATAACGCCTTTTTACGCGCTTTATATGCTGTTCACATATACGAATATCATTTCGTTGATGCTATTGGGATTCAATCTTCTGCCGATCCCGCCTTTGGACGGGTTCCACGTTCTGGAGGAATGCCTGCCTTATAAGGTCAGGAGTACTGAAGGATACAGGAGGTTCCAGCTGTTTTCGCCATATATCATCTGGATCGTATTTATCCTTGGCAATTTCACAAGGATGCCTGGATTAAGCTGGCTTATAACCATCATTGAATGGCCGTTCAATTTCATTATCAACCTGTTGACCAATCCGTTGATCTCGTTATTCGCAAAGGCTATGGGAGTCGGGTAATAATGCTTGAGCAAGTTGTAAAGCCGGAGATCAAATTAAGACAATTCGAAGGCCCTCTGGACCTGCTCTTGCATCTGATCGAAAAGAACGATGTCGATATCTACGACATCCCTATAAGTACGATTACCGCGCAGTATATGCAGTATATTGAGTCCATGAAGGAGTTCGATATGGAGCTTGCTTCAGACTTCCTTGTAATGGGCGCAACGCTCGTATCGATCAAGTCCAGGATGATGCTTCCCGGAATGCAGGCAGCATTAGGCGGCAACGGTGATGATGTGGTCGACCCGAGAGAAGAACTCGTTATCTCATTGATGAGATATAAGAGATGCCGTGTTTTCGCGCAGGACTTAAAAGAGAGAAGAGATAAGTATGACGGAGCAAGATTCCGTTATGCTTCAACTGCAAAACAGCTAGGAATCTCATTAAAGCCTGCTGAACAGACATTTGATATTGAAGAGTTTAACGACGCTGTCGCTCTTATAAATGAGCGCAATGAACAGCGTTTTACCGATATCTCTGCAAAGATCACCCACATCCTGCAAAGGGATAAGCGCTCTGTAAAAGAAAGGATCAAGTCGATCTGGCGTTCGATCACGGGCAAGGGCAAGATCTTATTTTCCAGCCTTTTCGGCAAGAAAGCAGAGAAGATGGATAAGGTAGTAAGCTTCCTTGCGATATTAGAGCTCATTAGAGACAACAAGGTAACGGTGGAACAGGACAGAAACTTCGGTGAGATCTCGATAGAAGAGAAAAAGGGCTGATGAATATGGAAGACGATTTTAAGATAACATCACAGGAATTACCCGCAGCGATCGAATCTATATTATTCGTATCCGGTGACCCTGTTTCAGTCGATAAACTGGCTGATATCTGCAACTGCTCGAAAAATGCAGTCAACGAAGCCATAAAGTCACTTATGGACAGATATTCAGGCAACCCCTGGAGCGGCCTTGAGATAAGAAAGACTGAAGATTCATACGCAATCATGACAAGACCTTCGCAGAAGAAGATCCTGGACAGAATGTTCGGCCCCAGGCAGGTACCGCCGCTTTCACAGGCATCTTATGAGACACTCGCAGTTATCGCTTATAACCAGCCCTGCACAAGAGCCCAGGTGGAACTCGTCAGAGGTGTATCTTCCGACTCCATCATCTCCAGACTTTTAGACAGAGGATGGATCGAAGAAGCAGGTAATCTCGATGCTCCGGGAAGGCCGTCGCTTTTTAAGACAAGCAGAAAGTTCTTAACTGAATTCGGCATTGAGTCTGTAAAAGATCTCCCGCCGCTCGAACTCATGAGCTACCAGACGATAAGAGATATGGAAGATTCATTGAAGGAAGCTGCAGGCGGAGAAGATAAGCAGATCTCTATCGAGAGCCTTATGGCACCTAAGCCTGAGAATGAAGAAGGTGAAGACAATGACGGGGACGCTTGAGTTAATTGAGAATGCTGTCTCTAATATGAGCAAGGGCCACAAGGCTATTGCAAACTTCATTCTGGAATCTTATGACAAAGCAGCATACATGACGGCTGCAAAGCTCGGCGAGGAAGTCGGAGTATCCGAATCCACAGTCGTAAGATTTACCACAGAGCTTGGTTTTGAAGGCTATCCCGAATTCCAGAAAGCTTTGCAGGAAGACCTTAAATCAAAGCTTACTTCTGTGCAGAGATTAGGTCTTACCGAGAAGTTCGAAAATGACACCGACGCATTTAAGGCTGTCGTTGCACAGGATATCGCAAACCTTAGAGATTCCCTTAATTCAATAGATGAGAAGGAATTCGGCAATGCTGTTAATTCAATACTTCGCGCAAGAAAGATATATATCATGGGAATCAGGGCATCAGCTCCGTTGTCGGAGTTCATGCACTTTTATATGACGCTTCTTTTCGATGACGTTGTGCTCGTAAGAAGTACTTGTACGAATGAGCTTTTCGAGCAGATCATGCCGATCGGTGAGGGAGATGTCATGATCGGAATCTCATTCCCGAGATATTCCGCAAGGACTATTAACTCGATGGGATACGCAAAAAAGAAGGGCGCGACTATCATCGCCATTACGGACAAGGATGACACCGCGATGACGGAATATGCTGATATCAAGCTTTTCGCAAAGTCATCAATGGCTTCTTTTGTAGATTCGCTGACAGCACCGCTTTCACTTATCAACGCGCTTCTCGTATCGCTCGGAATGCACCGAAAAGAGCATATCCAGTCATCACTCGAATCTCTTGAAACGCTGTGGTCACAGTACCGTGTATATGAGACAGGAAGAGACAGAAAAACCGAAGACGGAGATATTTTGTAAAGGAGTTTACTTATGGGCATTTATCAGATCGCTATCGACGGACCTTCAGGATCGGGCAAGAGCACTCTTGCAAAGGGCATCGCTAAGGAGCTCGGCATTATGTATCTCGATACAGGCGCTATGTACAGAACATGCGCAGTTGCTTCGATCAAGAGAGGCATCAATGCTAAAGATTCCGATGCTGTAAAGAAGATGATGGACGATATTAAGATCGAAGTTGCTTTCGTAGACGGCGTTCAGCATATGATCCTTGACGGTGAGGACGTTACAGGCGAACTCAGGACTCCTCAGACATCTATCGCTGCATCTGATATTTCCGCTCTTCCTTTTGTAAGAAGCGCTATGGTTTCTCTCCAGAGAGAGATCGCAAAGAACCAGACGTTCGTTCTTGACGGAAGAGATATTGCATCGGTTGTGCTTCCTGACGCTAAATATAAGTTCTTCGTTGTATGTGCTCCTGAAGTGAGAGCTGAAAGAAGACTTAAAGAGCTTAACGAAGCCGGAGATCATTCCCAGACTTATGAAGAGGTATTAAGAGATATTAAATACAGAGATGAACAGGACTCCACAAGAGCCGCATCGCCTCTTATCCAGGTTCCGGAAGCTATAGTAATCGATACAGGAAAGTACGATATCGAAGGCACAAGGGAATTCCTCTTAAGCCATTTGGAAGAAGAAGATAAATGAACGTAACTGTCGCTAAGTCATCAGGTTTCTGCTTTGGTGTTAAAAATGCCGTTACGGCTGCCCAGGATGCAGTCGCATCAAGTACTGACGGCAAGACACTGGTGATGCTTGGCGAGATCGTTCATAACAAATATGTTGTAGATAAGCTTGTTAAAGGCGGTTTTGTCATCTGCGAAAAAGCAGAAGACTGTCCTGAGGTTTCCGTTGTAATTGTCAGAGCCCACGGAGTAACACCGGAAGAGATCAAGATCTTAAAGTCCAAAAACTGCGAGATCATGGACATGACTTGTCCGTTTGTTTCCAAGATCCATAAGATCGTAAGAGAGAATGCCGCGAAGGGAATGAATATAATCATCGCAGGAACCAAAGGTCATCCTGAGGTAACGGGTATTCTGGGAGAAGCAGAGGAATACGGCGTGAAATGCGCTGTTATCAAGGCTCCGGAGGATCTTGATACCCTTGATTTCCCCCTTGAAAGCGCCATATTGATCTCCCAAACGACGTTCTCAAATGATACTTTTAAAAAAATCTGCCAGATTGTTAAAAATAAAATTGAAAAATATAATGTTTTTGATACAATATGTATTACGACTGAAAGTAGGCAAAAGGAAGCCGCTTCGCTCTCTGAGACTTCAGATTCGATGATCGTCATCGGTTCTGCTCACAGTTCGAACACCACTAAGCTTTTGGACATCTGCAAAGGTCGTTGTGCAAGAACATTCCTTGTGAATTCCGGCACAGAGGTTAGAAGCCTTATTCAAAATGGGGATATACTTCCAACTGATAATGTCGGTATCACAGCGGGTGCATCTACACCGGAAGCTATTATTTTGGAGGTTGTTCAACAAATGAACGAAGAAGAAAAGATCACAAATCAGGGCTTTGACACAGAGTTTGCCAATGCTGTCGATTTAATTGCGCAGGTTAGAAGAGGTGCTGTAGTAAAGGGCACGATTACCTCTGCAGACGACGACTATGTATACGTTGACGTACACGACAAGTCCGAAGGTAGAATTTCACGTAAGGAGTTTGATTCGGATCCTGAATTCGATCTTGATAAGGCAATTGCCGATCACGTTGAAGTCACCGTTAAGGTCAGAAGCATCAAGAATTCCGATCAAGGCAAGGAAATCATCCTTTCTAAGAATGATGTAGAGTCCGAGAAGGGCAGAGCTGAGATCGAGGAAGCTTACAAGAACAAGACTCCTATTTCAGTTAAGATCACACGTACTGTTAAGGACGGCGTTATCGGTTCTTACAAGGGCGTTGATATCTATATCCACAGAACACAGATCAAGACAGGCGAAGTTAAGGATTTAGAGTCCTATGTCGGTCAGACACTTGATGTTCTCGTTACTAAGTTCGACACAGAGAAGGGCCGTCTTAGAATCTCCGGAAGCCACAGGATCATCGTTTCCGAAGAGCGCCGCAAGAAGAGCGCTGAGATCTGGGACAACATCGAAGAAGGCAAGCACTACAAAGGTGTTGTTAGAAGCCTTGTTGATTTCGGTGCTTTCATCGATATCGGCGGTGTTGACGGACTCGTTCACGTTTCCGAGCTCTCATGGAGCCGCAACGCTAAGCCTGCTGACGTTTTGAAGGTTGGCGAGGAAGTTGACGTTTACGTTAAGTCTTTCGATAAGGAGACAAAGAAGATCTCATTAGGCTACAAGAAGCTTGAGGATGATCCTTACTACAACATCGAAGAGAGAATGCCTGTTGGCTGCATCGTTCAGGGTACAGTAGTACGTCTTACAAAGTTCGGCGCTTTCGTACAGCTTGAGCCCGATCTCGACGCACTTTGCCATGTATCCCAGATCTCTTCCAGAAGACTTGAGAAGCCTGAGGATGCTCTTTCTGTAGGTCAGGTCGTTCAGGCTAAGGTCATCAAGATCGAGCCCGAGGAGAGAAGAATCTCTATCTCCATCAAGGAAGTTGCTCCTATCGATCCTGAGCTCCCTGAGGAAGAAGCTGCTGAGGAAGCAGCTGCTGAGACAACAGAAGAGTAATTTAGTCTTAAACTGACTTCATCAGAGCCGTCTCATAAGAGGCGGCTCTTTTAGTACCATAGAAAGTGTAATTGTTAGAGAGTAATTAACTCCGACAGTTGCACTTTTTCTTATAATACGGGGAGTAATTGGCCTGACGTGCGGCCCTTTGGATCTTGCATCCGTCAATTAAACTGTCAGCCAATCCCCTTATTATAAGCATTCGATTAAGCAGGTAGGGATCAGCTCCCGCGTAACCAACTAAACTGAATTGTAATAAGTGCGGCTTGGAACAATTACTAAATTCAGATTTAGGAGGTATCACATGATTAGCGTAGGAATCGATGTTTCAAAAGGAAAGAGCATGGTTTGTATCCTTAAGCCGAATGAAGACTATGTATCCAAACCTTTTGAACTGCTTCACTGTAAAGAAGATCTGGAGTTATTAGACGAACTCCTTAAGAAATTGGATGGTGAAGTAAAAGTTGTTATGGAAGCCACAGGAATTTACAACCTTCCGATTTTAACCTTTCTCGTCGAGAAGGGTTATTTTGTCTCGGTTATTAATCCTTGTGTAATGAAGAAGTATGCCAGGAACATCAATTTCAGGAATGTTAAGACAGACAAGAGAGACTCTGTAACAATTGCTAATTACGGTATAGAAAAATGGTTCAAACTGCAGAGATATGAATGTTCAGAATCGGTATACGCAGAATTGAAACTTTTGGGCAGACGGTATCGCAGTTATATGGAAATGCACGTAAAAGCCCTATTAGAACTCACACATGTATTGGACTATGTTATGCCGGGAATAAAGAATCTGTTCAACAGTTGGACCGAGTCCAACAACAGAGATAAGCTTTGTGATTTTGTTGAGAGGTTCTGGCATTACGACCTGATAACGGCAATGAGCTGCGAAGAGTTTGTTAAGGCATATAACGATTGGGCGGAAGAAAAGAAATACCATCAGAGCAATTCCAAGGCAGTGCAAGTCTACGAATTAGCATCTAATGGCATTCCTACAGTATCTTCCAGTCTCCCATCGACCAAAATGCTAGTACTGGAAGCAATTAAAACACAGAGAGCCATAGATGACTCTCTGTATACTATCTTATCGCGAATGAAAGAACTTGCGAAGAGTCTTCCTGAATATTCGACAGTACGGGCAATGGGCGGAGTGGGAGATGTGCTGGCGCCTAAGCTTATAGCAGAAATCGGCGATGTCAGAAGATTACACAGCGCTAAAGCCCTAATAGCTTGGGCTGGCATAGATCCGCCACCTTACGAGTCCGGACAATTTGTAGGTTCTAACAGAAAAATATCCAAGAAAGGTTCAGCGACTCTGCGTAAGACTGGCTATGAGGTTATGAGAGTACTTAAGAGCCATCAGGCACCCAAAGATTGCATCGTATACAACTATATTCTGAAGAAAGAAGCAGAAGGCAAAAGCAAAAAGCAAGCCAAGATAGCGGGTTTAAACAAGTTCCTGCGCATTTACTACGCACGAGTGATGGAGGTCTACCAAGCAGCATAAAGTTTTAATGCTAAAACAAAAACCGGATTTGACTCCGGTCTGTTTGCTATGCCCAGTTATTTCAAAACAAAAACCTGCCAACAAGCTCTTGATTTTTGTTAGCAGGTTTAGTTGTTTTTAAATCCGAAAAGATCAGAGCGCAATAAGCAATGCTATTCCGGCTGTCTCCAGAATGACGACTACACCTAAAAGGAGCACGTACATTCGCAGTCTTGCGATATCAACGATCTGCGAAGTTTTCTTTTCGCGCTTTTCTACTGTCTCGACGCCGCTGAATGCATCAGCAATATAATCAGATGCGGCAGCCTTATCCTCATCGGCGATATAGATCTCAGGCTCCGGTTCCTGCTTCAGGGGTACACGCTTTTTTACATTCCTCTTTACTTCAGATGTGTCCAGTTCAGGAACGAAGATCTTGCTCTCGAGCTTGGGGGCATTCGTCCTTACTGCAACGACCTTAGGCTTGATGTCGCCGCTAAGAAGCGCGGTATCTTCGAAAGGATCCATCGCATTGACTGAAAGATCTGTAAATTCAGGTGAATCGGAATCTTTTAAGAATCCCTTTTGCTCATCATCATAGTGAACATTAACATCCACCCTGTCCCTTCTGGTCAGGGGAACATGACGGTCAGGATTAAGCCGTCCCGGCCGTTCGTAAAGAGGCAGCTCATTTGCGCTCTTGTTCAAAGATAAATTGTTTTGTTCTTCACCCATCCACCGAATTATACCATATTGGCAAAATTACTCTGTTCCTTTGACAAAACCGTCATCATCCAAAGTCAGGAGTTCCTGGTTGATGCAGTAATCCACAGCTTTCTTGCCGAGTCTGTAATTGTCCGAATCAACAGGAGCTCTCGAAAGACCCATCGCTTTTGCTGTCTCAACTATAAGGCTCTCATAAGGCATTCCGTACTGCGATACGGCAAGATATCTTGCTGCACATGCAGCTTCCTGGACAGGAATATCACAGGCTCTTCTTGCCTTTTCGCCTTCAGCGGGAATGCGGTAATAATCCATTACCTTTCCGATCTCTGTGCCGTCCTTCCAAAGGAAGATAGCCGTCTCAGGTTCATCTGCCGTAGGATCAAGCACCTGGTTTGTGATGTGGATCTTATTCTTTATGCTCCTGACAAGATATGTACAGCGCTCACGGAGCTTGGGAGTCATCTTGGCGATGCCTGCAGCTGCGATCAGCTCCTTGGAAAGGACATCTGAGCTCAAAGGCGATTCCTGTTCAACAATAGATTCCACCCAAGCCTGAAGAGTCTTGGTATTTCTGGCATCGCAGAAATCAGCGCCCGTCATGATCCTGGGCTTCAGATCGGCAGTCTTATATAAGATCTCAGGTGTTCCTGACGCTATATCGTCAGTTTTTTTTTGAGCCTGATCTTCCGATCCGTCTGTTTCCTCTTCCGGTGTGACTCCGTAGATCGTCACCTGTGGTTCAGGTTTTCCTGTTTCTTCAGCTTCGATATCCTCCGTTTCAGAAGGCGCTTCCGCTGCCTCAGGAGCCTTATCTTCAGGGACTTCCTCCGCAGGCTTCTCTTCTTCCTTCTTCGAATCGTTGATTATCGCAACGAGCTTCTCGAAAACCTTGTCAGGATTTTCCCACCATTCAAGAGACCAGATCCTTACGATGTTCCAGCCAAAGCCCTTGAGCATTGAGATCTGAGATACTTCTCTTGATGTTGTAGTACCGGAAGCCGCATAGACAGGGCCGTCTAAAAGGATACCAAGGCAGTATGTGCCGTCCTTCTCAGGCGATACTACACCGATATCGATCTTGAATCCTGACTTGCCTACGCCCTTGTCTGTATCGTATCCGATAGCCTTGAACCTTGCGCAGATATCGTCAGCGATACCTGTGAAAGCAGCATTCCTGTCGATAAGAGGCGTGCCTGAATTATCAGAAGAACTGCCTGTATTTGCGATATCCTGATCCCAGATCGTGCTGCCTGATGCATACTGCAGGAATCTCTTAAATGCTTTCACGCCTTCAGAAGCCGTGTCATTGATACGGATCTCTTCAGGTGATATCGATGAGAATACTTTCATCTCGATCCTGGATCTTGTAACAGCTACATTGAGTCTTCTCCAGCCGCCGTCTCTGTTCAGAGGACCGAAGTTCATGATGAGCTTGCCTGTCTCATCCTTGCCGTAGCCGACTGAGAACAGGATAACATCACGCTCATCACCCTGAACGTTCTCCAAATTCTTTACGAAGATCGGCTCTTCACTTCCGAATGCCCATTTCTCAAGCTCAGGATCCTTGCTTGCTGCTTCATCTAAGAGATCTTCGATGAGTGACTGCTGCTGGATATTGAAAGTAACCACGCCGACACTGTACTTGGAAAGAACAGGATCGTGTGCTCTCTTTATTATCTCGTCGATAACTGCCTGAGCTTCGACCTTATTGGTTCTGGTCTTGCCTGAATCAAAAGAACCGCCGCAGTCGATAAGTGTGACCTTGGACTGCCTGTCATCAGGAGACGGGAATGTGTAAAGTCTTCCGTCGTAGAATGACTTGTTGGAGAAAGTGATAAGACTCTCGTGACGGCTTCTGTAGTGCCATGCGAGGAACATCTGAGGCATGGAGATAGCGAGGCAGTCATCGAGGATGCTCTCCAGGTCATCTGTCTCATAGTTATCGTCACCGTCATCGACCTGTTCCATGAAGAAAGACGTAGGCGGCATCTGCTTAGGGTCGCCAACGATAACTGCTTCCTTGCCTCTTGCGATTACGCCGATAGCTTTGCATGTCGGAAGCTGTGAAGCCTCGTCGAAAACAACGATATCAAACATTCCGCACTTATCAGGATCTAAGAACTGTGCGCAGGAAAGAGGGCTCATGAGGACACACGGACAGAGCTTTAAGATGAGCTCGCCGATCTGTGTAAAGAGCGTTCTTATGGATACGCCTCTTCCGCCCGACTTGATAGCATGCTGCAGGATTCCCAATGCAGAAGATACATGAGCATCCTTTGCAAGATCCGGCAGGTTCTTTGCGATCCTTAAATAGATCTCCTGTCTCGTGAGCTTTTCGAAATCATCGTTGACCTTTGAGAGCTCTGTTATCTTCTGCTCGAAAACAAGGCCTGAGAATGTTCTCAGTACATCAGAGTTATCAATGATCATAGCGATAAGCATCGAGCTGTAGCCTTTTCTGAAAGACGCGGTGATCTCGTCACCTCCGATCATGCCGCAGCCGTATCCGGATACGAGATTCGAGATCTTATATGCGCCGCATCTGGATGCCATGAGGTTAAACTGCATCCTGTCTCTTAAGAATTCACTGTCAGTCTTCAATGTCTCTGCCATCTGCTTCTTTGTCTCAAGCAAAGCGGCAGCCGGCTCAAACGCTCCGTATTCCAGACCATAAACAGCATTGAGTTCATCATAAGCTGCCTTATACGCTACAGACTTGGAATTAAATGCATTTGCGGCATCAGTAACGAGCACATCGCCGTTGCCGATAAGCTTACGGAGAGCACCTGTCGGATCGTAAGGAGCAAACTCTGCAAATACTGCATGCGCATTCTCATTTGCTGACTCGAAATAAGCCATATCAAATCCGGGGAATGCGGCACCGGGGTTATAGTATTCGCCAAGATAGCCTCGTCCTGCTGTTATAAAGTTCGTTGCCGTCTGTACCGAATTCTTATAATCGATAAGGAGCTTAAAGTCCTGCTCAAGAACTTCTTTGCGGTTGCCCTTGAGGTCAAATGCTCTGACCTTCTTATAAACATTGTTCTCGGCAATGCCTCTTACGAGTGCATTCTTTGCCTTTGCAGCAACGATCTCATTAAGAAGAGCTGTTCCGTCGAGATCTAAGAATCCGGGCTGATATACAGCGAGCAATGCATCACGTCTTGCGATAGCATCCTTGGCACTTATTATCATGTCCCTTACAGTAAGATAAGCGCTCTCAGTATCATCACAGCAGATCATTCCCTTAGGAAGATTAAGTGCCTTTATCTTAGCGATCAGGGCGCTTGCTGAACTTAAGCCTGCAATCCGTCCGATAGTTAAAGGTTCGCCCGGGATACGGCAGTTATTTGCTGCAAGGAGTTTGTCGAATGCATCAACAGATGCGGCAAACTCATCGTAAGCCTTAACAAAAGCATCGACAAGAACAGGGAGCTTATTTTTCGCATCCTGTGAATAATCAGATGATTTAACGAACGGAAGTTTCCCGTTTAAATGAGTTGAAGATGCAACGAGTTCACCTAAAGCAGACTCGATCTCCTTAACTCTGTCAGCATTGATCTCATTAATGAATCCGTCATCAAAAGCGCCGCACTCTGTAGCTGCCTGATTGCTTGCATAAATGTTTATGAGCTCATACAAAGACATTCCGCAGCCGCGCTTAACGTGAAGCTCGTTAACGTATTTATCGAGCTCTCTTCTCTTAGCTGCAATATCTTCCAGTGCCTTGTCGTAATCACCGTCAACCTTGGCATTGAGCCTTACTTCGCTTGCTATCTTAAGCTGGTCCAGAACATAACTCTTGCGGACTTTGTTCGAGTGAAGCTCAAGACAGAAAGGCGCGGATCTTCTCGAGACGCTTGTAAACAACGTCCAGAGCTGCCTTCTTGTCAGCCGCGAAAAGAACCTTCTTGCCATTCGCCAGACAGTTGGCGATTATGGACGTAATTGTCTGTGATTTACCTGTTCCCGGAGGGCCGTGAAGAACAAAGCTCGTGCCCTCACCTGCGCGTTTGATCGCAGCAAGCTGAGATGCGTCAGCTACGATAGGAAGATAAACATCCTCTTCAGGAACCTTGCCTGATGCGGAAATGTCTTCATAATCCCATTCGAGCTGGCCGTTGATAAGACTCTTTACGATCTTGTTCTGGGCAATCTCATCTCTGTGGCTGTGCATATCATTCCACATGACGAACTGTGAGAATGAGAACAGACCGAGAACACAGCTGTCTATAACTTCCCATGTCTTAAGAGGCTTTACGACTTCTCTTATCTGCTCAAAGATCTTGGGAACATCAACGCCGTTCTCATCTGTCGGAAGCTCTTTGCTGAACGAATCGAAATCGATCTTAAAATCCTGTCTCAATTTCTCGGAGACGGTAACGTTAAACTGAACGTCCTCATCTCTTCTTCTCATCGTATACTTGATGCCGAACTTCTTAACGAGTTCAACAGGGATCAGGAGGATAGGCGCATAGCAGGGATCCTTCCTGTCCTTCTCATACCACTTTAAGAATCCGCATGCTAGGAACAGAGTATTGGCACCGTTCTCTTCCATTGAAGTCTTGGCACCTCTGTAAAGTGTCTTGATATTCTTATCGAGAACAGCGCTCGTAAGTGATGAAACGAGGACGCCCTTCTCGTACTGCTTCTCGATATATTCCTGGAATTCAGTGATCTTCGGAAGATCTTCGATCGTATAATCCTTTGCAGGGATCTTCTTGATATTCTTCTTTTTGGCAGGAGCCTTTGCAGCAGCTGCTTCAGGTGCTGCTTCCTGAACAGGCTTATCTTCAGAAGAAGCTTCGGTATTTTCTTCAGGCTTTGCTTCTTCTGTTGTTTCTTCCTTTTCTTCCTGCTTCTCAGCTTCTGCTGCCATAGCCTCAAGCGGAGCAGGCTCTTCTTTTGCACCCGTCTCTTCAACAGGCTTTACCGCATCAGGAACTTCTTTTGCTTCAGTCTCTTCTGAAGCTTCTTCCTCTTCGATCTCTTCCTCGTCACCTCTCGAGATAATGGAGAAATTCTTCTCCTGCGCAATATAATCTTCAATCTTTGCGCATCCAGGCACGAACAGCGGAATGCTGTTGCCTTTGATCCTCAGATTAAGAAGTGAATTACGTGTACTTAAGTCAAGGAGTTTGCGCTCCCACAGATCGAATTTGACGTTGCTTCGTTCAAGATTGAGTTCACCCATAAGTGATTCCTCCGGATGCAGTTATCAAATTTAATTATATATTATTTTGAAGGATTTGAATTAAGCCTTTTTCGAAGTTCTTTATAATCCGGAACGATATCAGCGACGATCGCCCAGAATCTTTTTGAGTGATTAGGCTCGATAAAGTGTGCAAACTCATGGACGACGACATATCTGATTACCGCCCTGTCCTTTTCGAAAAGTCTGTAGCTGAATTTGAGCTCGCCTCTTTTTGCAAAGCACTCGCCCCAGAATGACTTATAATCGCCGAGCGTGATCTTCTTCGGCATTGCTACGCCGCGCCTTTCGAACAACGGATACATCTCGCCGCAAAGATCTACGATGATGCTCTTTATGCAGCGCCTTCTCCACTTTTCGTAGGTCATGTATTTCGTTCTGTAATCTGAAGTATCCTTAACTTCTAAAGTGATAACACCATCTTCAACGCGGCATGTATTTTTCGCGCCCTCTGTAACATTAAGAACATAGGGTTTTCCCAGTACGGTAAATATCTCACCGTCGACATATTTTCTGGAAAGGCTTCTGGTCTTCTCCTCGCTTACGACATTGTCGATGGATTTAAGAAGATAGTCCTGCTTGGATACGATAAAATCCTCAGCTTCCTTTACGGAGACATAGTAAGGGAGCGAACAATACAAAGTGCCGTCACGCCTTACGCGGACGTTGATATTCCTGATCCTCTTGCGCTCGAATTCGACTGTGACTTCACGTGACCCGAGAACGAGTTTACGGACAGACGGCATAGGGTTCCTTTAATTAGCTTTGATCAGCTTATCGAAGTTCTTGCCGTTTACAGCGGTCATTGTATAACCTAACTCGGCAAGGCGGGATTCGATATGCTCCTGCTCCTTGGGACGCTTGATCTTAAGAGTCGTTGTCTTGATCATGTCTTCTTCGGAGAAGACATAATTGCGGACGATCTTATACTGAGGCATCTTGTGGTTTGCCTCATGCATCTTATCATTCAGATATGTCTCGATCTGGCTGTCTTCAGCCTCTGTAGGAAGGCCCATCTCAGCGCCGATCACTTTACGGTTGATGAGAAGCTTGGCGCAGATATCGATTGCATCACGCTCGTTCCTGTTGCCCCAGACAAATGCCTCAGCAACACCTTTGATCTCAGTAAGCACTGCCTCGATCTCTTCAGGGAAAGCCTTCTTGCCGTTCGTGAGAACGATCATGGACTTAACACGGCCTGTGATGTGGATAGAACCTGTCTTGTCGATAAAGCCCATGTCACCTGTATGGAACCAGCCGTTCTCATCGATCGCTTCCTTGGTTGCCTCTTCATTCTCGTAATAACCGAGCATGACGCAGTCAGACTTTGTAAGGATCTCACCTACAGCCTTGGGACCTTTGCCCTCAGCATCGATAGCTGCTGTAATGCCAGCCATAGGACGGCCGACAGAGCCGTGGACATTGCAGACTTCGTTGGTAACTGAAATAACCGGCGATGTCTCAGTAAGGCCGTAACCCATATAGAACTGGAGACCGAAATCTGTGAAAGCATCGATATATCTCTTGTCGATTCCGGCGCCGCCGATTACTACCATGCGGAGATTGCCGCCGAGCTTGTCGATGATGTCCTTGAAGACATTACGTCTGACATCAAGACCACACTTTTTAAGGAATCTCGTAACAGGTCTTGCAATAGCAATGATCCTCTCCTTGCCCGAAGCCTTGATACCGTCTTCGATCTTGGAGTAGATGTTCTCGAAAAGGAGCGGAACAGAGATACAAACATCCGGCTTCCACTCTTCCATATTCTTAACGATATAACGGAGACCGTCGCACATACAGATACATGCACCGCATGAAAGGATAAAGAAGTCGCATGTATTCTCAAATGTGTGATGCAGAGGCAGGATCGAGAAAGCACGGTCGCCGCGTCTTACATCAAGAGTCTGGGTAATAGAATAAACATTCGAAGTGATATTATTGTGTGAGAGCAGAACGCCCTTACTCATCGAAGTCGTACCGGATGTAAAGAGAATGATCTTTGTCGCATTTACATCGATCTCTGTATCTTCGAACTTCGTATCTCCTGCTTCTCTCAGGAAATTGCCTTCCCTGATAAGATCGTAGATATCAACAAATCTCTTGTCATCCTCAGGCCATGTGTCATCAGGTGTCTTGCCTGTAAGACCTTCCTTGTAGAAGATTACGAAAGTGTCGAGCGGGATATCGAGCTCGCCGGACTTGATCTTCTGGGCGATCGACAGCATCATCTTGTGGTGCTTGTGATGGTAGAAGATCATTTTCGCTTTTGATCTTACAAGGAGCTGGATGAGTTCTTCTTCAGGAAGCATTCTGTCCAAAGGGACGCCGACAGCACCGGATGAAAGGATCGCATTATAGGATACAAACCACTCATATGCATTCTCGCCTACTACGGCAAGTCTGTCACCGGCATATTTGCTGTTGAGGATGTAAGTGGCAAGACCTTTGATGTCATGACCATATTCGAAAAAGCTTCTGTGTACTTCAGAAAGCTTGGGTGAACGTCTGAAAATGAACGCATCAAGCTCAGAGTACTTATCACAAGTGCGGACAACAAGATCCCTTAAGTCCGTGAACTTCTCAGCTGAATATACAGGTGTGCCCTGAACAGGATTCATACTATTACCTCCATGTGCTTTGTCTTAGCTAAAGCTAAAAGTCAAGCGCAACTGAAAATATAACATACTTTGGAAATATTTTACAATAATTCGCAAAATTGCCTTTTTTGAGTTATATTAGTCGCGTATTTATGACAGAGACCATTCAGGAGTATTTATGTCTGAAGAAAAAGTAATAAATAAGGATACGGCAGCTCAGGATTCTGAGCCTAAGATGTCTAAAGCTGACCATCACAAGCACCTTGACGAGAAGTACCCTACCAAAAGAGGCTTCTGGGACGTAGTAGCCAAGGACGGATTCCTTCTCCTTACCCATATCCTCTGCGATATGAAGTGTATCGGACGCGAGAATTTCCCTAAGAACAATCCTTACGTCGTCGCATCCAACCATCAGAGTTATCCTGACGGCGTTCTCATCATAGACTATCTTCCCAGGGGTCACTTCAAGTGGATGTGCTGCCTCGCAGCATCAGATCTTGAGACAAACCACGGCAAGTTAGGCCGCCGAGAACGGAAATATCTGCTTCGTCTTCCCTGAAGGCACAAGATCCCACACAGGCAAACTCGCCGAGATGAAGGACGGCGCCGCATACCTCGCCATCAAGGCAGGCGTTCCCATGGTCCCCGTCTATATCGCCGGAGCTTATCAGATCTGGCCCAGAACTTCCAAGAAGCCTCATCCTTTGAACGGCTTCCACCGCCGCAAGATCAGGATCTATGTCGGCGAACCTCTCCACGGCGAAGACTTCGACAACGATGCTCACAAGATGACAGAAGCTCTCTCGGCATGGATGCACAAACACGAAGATCTCTACTGGGATCCGGAAACAAATTTCGAAGCTAAGAAATAATAAATAAAGGGTTGCCTCGTTGAGACAGCCCTTTGTTATTGCGCTCTGTGGCGTGAGGTTTTTCGAGACCTTGTGCCTGTTACCGCCGGATAAGAATATTACTTCAAATGTTGCTCTTTTTGTCCGCTTAGAAGGCAACAAATCCTTAACGGATGGGGCCCGCATCCCTAGCCCTGATAACTTATTTCTTCCAATTTATTCCTGCATCGGCAAGAGAGGTATTCATTACGGACATTCCGTTATCGATACTTAACAGCATCCTTGCATGATCTTTCCAGAATATGTCGATGATCTGATCCTTCGTGTAATATGTGCAGCCTTCATCATCTAACATCTTCTTGATCTCATCTTCAGTCTTAGAAGACCATACGTCCCTAAATGTGGATTTGCCGTCAAAAACCATAAGCTCTAAATCACAATTGCAGGCAAAAGAGTATCTCGATTTAAATACTTTATCGTACTCACCAGGATCAACATGAATGATGAGCGTATACACAAATTTTGAAGTATGAGAGCCGTCTCCGAGCGGGACATCCCCCAGCTCAATCTCAAATTGTATGTACGTTGCCGTCTCACCTTCATAATCAGAAACACCTACTTTGCAGGTTTCACCATCAAACTTCTCATCCGAATGTCGAAAGTAAGCAATTGACGTGAGTTTGTCGATAGCCACGAACTGGACATAATCGCCTTTATCAAACATTGCATCACACTGGGGGCCATAGATCGTACGCCACTGATCTCCTTCTGAGTACTTATCCAGCTCATCGAGCGTGTCATAATAATACTCACACCAATGCAATCCACAATCTTTACATATGCCGTTTACAAACGAATGCTCGCTGTTGACAACTATTTTTAATGCCGACACGTCTATTTCTGTTTCAGACACAGAAGCTTCAACAGACTCATTTGCAGACGTAACAGTTGCAGTTGCACTTTCCGCCGGCTTGTCACTTATGCTGCATGATGCAACTTGTGCAAGCACAGCTACAGAAATTATAACCGATGTGATTTTTGAAATATTCTTTTTATTCATAATCCTGTCTTAACCTCCGCAAATCTCTCATCCATAAACAGCTGGTTTTTCGCTGGTTTATTCTTGTAAACCAGTTTTAGTTTACTCTTGTAAACCAGTGTTGTCAAGAATGATCCAAAGAAGTAAAAGACTATTACATGGGACGGACCATCACTGTCATACAGGCCCTTTTTTGATGGCAAAAATTATATAAAACCGCCATTTTATGTAATTTTTGGCTTTTCTAGATCCCGAAAATTATAGTGCTCCGGCCTTCTTACACGGCTTATGCCCCCGCCCTCTTCACAAATCCGACTTCTTCGAGTTTTTTCATATATACGCTGAGGCGCTCATATAAGGGCTCAGCTTCATCACCGTACTTTTCTTTAACGAGCTGACCAATATCGTAGACAGATTTCTTACCGTCTACGCACAGGAAGATAAAGCTGCCCATGCCCTCAAGCTTGATATGCGACACTTCAGGTCTTTTAAAGAACTTCTGCGCGATCTTATTCGTAAAGCCCTTGTTCTCCATATCAACGGTGACCTCGCCTTCATCTGAACAGTTGAAGACAAGGCCTTCCGGGCGCTCGAAAACATAATCGAGAAAGTTTTCCTTATTTCGCATTCTTCTTTTTCCCGGATATCTTCTTTCCGCCTCCTGCCATAAAGAAGACGACTGCACCAATGGCTGCAAGGACGATCAGTGATGTTATGTTTCCTGTAGGGAGGAAAGAACTTATATTGATCTTATCCGTAACACCTGCAACTGTAAGGATCGCAAGCACGATGCCGAGGATGCCTTCGCCTGCAATAAGACCCGAGCAGAAAAGGATTCCCTTGCCGGATTCATCATTCTGCTTGCCGTAGACCTTCTCAACGATAAACTTGATGAGACCGCCGAGCATGATCGGAGCAGAAAGCTCAAGAGGAAGATAAAGGCCGATCGCAACAGGAAGAGCAGATATTCCCAAAAGCTCTATTACGATAGCAATGAATACGCCGATAAAGATCAATGTCCAGGGAAGGTTGCCTTCCATGACGCCTTCGATGATCATCTTCATCATGGTTGCCTGGGGAGCTGCGAGCTTGTCAGTACCGAATCCGAATGCGGAATCGAGGAGCACCATTACGCCGCCTATTGCAAGCGCTGCAGCGATAGTTCCCATGATCTCACCGATCTGCTGCTTCTTAGGTGTGGCACCGAGGATATAACCGGTCTTTAAGTCCTGTGAAGTATCACCTGCCATGCATGC
>CADCJM010000028.1 GCA_902801755.1 Oscillospiraceae bacterium | reverse complement strand
CAGTTCTTTCTTCTTATACTTGATCTCGTCAGACATAAGGCTACTCCTACATTATCGGATTTCCGACGGTGAAATTATGGGCGCAGTCTCTTGAAGCCAGTCTCTTGCCCCCCGGCACCTGCAGTTCCTTTACCTTAAGAAATCCCTTGCCGCACTTAACAATAAGGTTCTCACCTTTAGCTTTGACTACGATTCCGGGCTGGACATTCATAAGCTCAGCCGGGATAAGTGTCTCGTCCTCTACTACTTCTGAATCAAGCACTTTGAGCTTGTTCTCGCCCTTCATTACAAATGCACCGGGCCAGGCGCTCAAAGCTCTTACCCTGTTATGAATATCCGATGCATCCTGATCCCATGTAAACTCGCCTTCCTCAGGTCTTATCGGAGGGCATGAGGTTGCAAGTGAATCGTCCTGCTTTGTTGCAGTAAGTTCTCCTGCCACCCATGAATCGATAATTGAAGGAAGCTTCTCAGCGCTTGCAACAGCAAGTCTGTTCATGAGTGATTCCGTGTGTTCATTGGGATCAATGGAGACTTCGATCTTCTCGATGATGTCTCCCGTATCCATACCGACATCCATCTTCATGAATGTGATGCCTGTTACCTTATCACCTTCCAGAACTGCGCGCTGAACGGGCGCAGAGCCTCTTCTTGCAGGAAGAAGGCTGCCGTGGCAATTTATGCAGCCATATTTAGGAAGATCCAAAACTGCCTTGGGAAGGATCTTTCCGTATGCTGCAGTAACAATGAGATCGGAATTGTAAGAGGAAAGCTTTTCGAGTGCTTCCTCAGTCTTTAATGTATCGGGCTGATAAACCTCAATGCCGTTATCCTGAGCCAGGACCTTTACCGGAGGAGCTGTAAGGATATGCTTGCGTCCTACGGGCTTATCCGGCTGGCAGAGTGCAAGGACGACATTGTAGCCGCCTTCGATAAGTGCCTTTAGATTCGTCTCCGCGAATTCAGGCGTTCCCATGAATATTATCTTAAGTTCACGCCTGTCCATATTATCAGTCCTCAGCGTTTTCAGTCTTATAGATCTTACCGTCAACAGATTTGTCAATGAAGAGAATACCGTTCAGGTGATCGTTCTCGTGACAGATGCATCTGGCAAGAAGGTCATCAGC
The DNA here is from genome assembly GCA_902801755.1 of Oscillospiraceae bacterium. Taxonomy (GTDB): domain Bacteria; phylum Bacillota; class Clostridia; order Saccharofermentanales; family Saccharofermentanaceae; genus Saccharofermentans. Next base: position 37,923 of record CADCJM010000028.1, on the reverse strand, counting down.
TTCGAGTTCAAACTCGTTGCCGTTACGGTCAAGAGCCTTAACCTTAATATGTGATGGTCTTTCAACTTCGCATGTCTTGCCAGGAACAGAAAGGCAGCCTTCATTATCAGTCTGTGAACCTGAAGCTTCGAGGATCTCAGGATTGATGAACTCGATAAGGCCGTGCTCATCACCTACATCAACGATGAATACTCTTCTTAATACGCCGACCTGGGGAGCTGCAATACCGATGCCTCTTCCCTCAAAATACATAGTGTCAGCCATATCATCCAGGAGCTTGATGATCCTGGGTGTAATCTCTTCTACCGGTCTGCTCGTCTTGCGGAGGAGCGGATCGCCTTCTAAAACCAAGTTTCTTAAAGCCATCTTATGGCCTCCATTCCATATTTTTCCTTATATATTATAAATTATTATATAATACAAACAAGTGCCGAAGATTTACTCCGGCACCCGCTGTTTTTAGTCTAAATTGTCTATGAATATCAAAGATCCCAGGAACTTATATATTTCTTCTGTTCTTCAGTAAGCTCGTCGATCCTGATGCCCTTTGTCTCCAATAAGATTTGCGCAACCCTGTTGTCGATTACTTCAGGTGTCTGATATACATCAACAGGGAGTCTGCCGTTATTTGTAGCGATATACATAGCAGATTGTGCCTGAAGAGCAAAGCTCATATCCATGATCTCAACAGGATGTCCGTCACCGGATGCTAGATTAACGAGTCTTCCTTCAGCGATAACGCAGACGGTCTTACCATTAGAAAGCTTATATCCGATGATGTTGTTACGAAGTTCTGTGCTCTCTGTACACATAGCCTTCAATTCTGCAACACTTACTTCGCAGTCGAAATGTCCTGCGTTGCAGCATACGGCACCGTCCTTCATGGCCTCGAAATGCCTTCCGACGATTACATCCTTACATCCTGTTACAGTAACGAAGAAATCACCTAAAGGAGCTGCCTCATCCATGGTCATGACCTGGTAGCCTTCCATAATGGCTTCGCATGCCTTAACGGGATCGATCTCGGTAACGATAACCTTTGCGCCAAGGCCCTTTGCCCTCATGGCAACACCTCTGCCGCACATGCCGTAACCTGCGACAACCACAGTCTTTCCTGCTACCACAAGGTTTGTTGTGGCCATGATCGCAGTCCATACAGACTGGCCTGTTCCGAACCTGTTGTCGAAAAGGTGCTTGCACCTTGCATCGTTAACAGCGATCACAGGATAAAGGAGCTTATTCTCTCCCTTAAGTATCTCAAGTCTGTGAACGCCTGTAGTCGTCTCTTCACAGCCGCCAAGCACATTTGCCGCCATATCCTTCAATTCAGAATGCAGGAGCAAAGCAAAATCGCCGCCGTCATCAATTACGATATCAGGCTTAAAGCTCAACGCCTTCTTAAGTCTTCCCCAGTATTCGGCCTCGCCGTCACCGTGGACTGCATAGACATTCATTATGTCCATTGAAGCAAGTGCTGCAGCGACATCATCCTGTGTGGATAAAGGATTGCATCCTGTCAGAGCGACTTCAGCGCCTCCTCTTGCCAAAGCTCTTGCAAGGCATGCAGTCTTTGCTTCAACGTGTACGGAAACTGAGATCTTCATGCCCTTAAAAGGCTGCTTGGCGATAAGTTCGCTCTCGATAGCCCTTAAAACAGGCATATTGCGGTATGCCCATTCGATCTTCTCAACACCTGAAGGTGCAAGATTGATATCTCTTACTTCATAATTGAATCTGCCCATTCGAAAACCTTCCTCTCAAACATTGATTCTATTAACAAACTCTTTTACCAGTGCACAGCTGTTCTCCGATGCCAATAAAGCATTATCCAGGACTTCCTGTTCTGACAAAGGATTGCCGGAAATACCTGCTGCCATATTAGTTATACAGGACATGGCGGCAACTCTGATACCCATGTGAGATGCTGCAATAGCTTCAGGCACAGTAGACATTCCGACGCAGTCAGCGCCCATGACCCTGAGTGCTCTTATCTCTGCAGGTGTCTCATACTGGGGGCCCTTTGTATAAGCATAAACACCTCTGCTTATCCTGATATTAAGGTCTCTTGCACTATTTACAAGAGTATCAGTAAGTTCAGGATCGTAAACATGACACTGGTCCGGAAATCTTGTACCGAATTCAGCGATATTGGGACCTCTTAAAACAGGTTCGGCATTAAATGACAGATGGTCAGTAATTGCAACTAATTCAGGAACCTTCATCTCAAGATTGATACCGCCAGACGCATTGGTCAAAAGAAGGATCTTAACACCGAGTCTGCCCATTACCCTGACGTAGAAAGTAACGGTCTCCATAGGATACCCTTCGTAGTAATGAAACCTGCCGTTCATCATAAAAACGGGCTTGCCTGAAAGCTGTCCTGCAATAAGTGAGCCCTTATGGCCAGGAGCTGTTGATACCGGGAATCCGGGAATGTCCTTATAGGGGATCTCTATGGCGTCCTCAGCCATCTTAGAGAGCGGACCTAAACCCGAACCGAGCACGATACAAACAGCGGGAACAGTTCTGTCAGACAAAACGCTCCTGATATAATCAGCAGCGCCGTCAACACGTTCAACAAATGCTTTAATATCTGTAATCATAGGACAATTATAATATTTATTTTCTTTTTTCGCGATTGATTATACGGCCAAAAATCACCACAAAAAACCGGGCCGGCACATGATGTACCGACCCGGAACAGTCTTTAAATCTAAAGGTTTAAGAATTACTTTTTACCGCAGCAGTCCTTATACTTCTTGCCTGAACCGCAAGGGCACGGATCGTTTCTCCCTACCTTGGAAGAATCACGCTTGATGGGTGCCTGGGGAGCGTTGTTTCCTGTAGAACCTTCAATGCGCTTTGAAGCAGATTGAGGTGTTACAGCAGCTGCGCTTGCGTGGCTCTCCTTCATCTCCTTGACCTGGGGCTTTGCCTCAATGTGAGTCTCAGGAGTGAATCTTGCTCTCATGATGAACTTAACAGCATCATTCTGGATGTTCTCGTTCATTTCTTCAAACATTGCGGAAGCTTCAAGCTTGTACTCAACAACAGGATCGTGCTGACCGATACTTCTCATTCTGATGGAGTTGGAGAGCTGATCCAATGCATCGATGTGATCCATCCACTTGAGGTCAACAGTTCTTAAGAGGATCTGACGCTCAGCTTCACGGAATACTTCCTTGGTGATCTCTTTTTCCTTCTCTTCAACAAGAGCCTTAGCTTCATCAGCGATATCAGCTGCAAGATCATCACAGTCAGGGATATCCTTACTGCTGTCCTGAACAAGAAGAACTGAAGGAAGCTGGCCAAAGATCTCTTCAAGCATCTTACCGAGAGAATATCTCTCAGCTGTTGTGATCTTGCCGTCAAGAGCAAACTGGTTGCAGACTCTGGAAGCAACACGCTCGATCATCTGGAGGTAGATTCCGTGTACGTCCTCGCCCATGATGACCTGTCTTCTCTGATCGTATGTGATAGTTCTCTGAACGTTGTTAACGTCGTCGTATTCGAGGACGGACTTACGTGCTGAGAAGTGCATTGCTTCGAGCTTCTTCTGCGAGCTGTCGATAACCTTTGTAAGAGATCTTACCTGGAGCTCCATATCGTCTTCGATACCAAGGCTCTCATAGATAACGGAAACTCTTTCACCACCGAAGATTCTTAAGAGGTCATCTTCAAGAGACAGGAAGAACTTGGATCTTCCGGGGTCACCCTGACGTCCTGCACGTCCCTTGAGCTGGTTATCGATACGTCTTGATTCGTGACGCTCTGTACCAACGATGTAAAGACCGCCTAATTCTCTGACTTCAGCAGCCTCAGGTGCGAGTTCTGCCTTGTATTTGCTCTCGAGGTCGGAGAATCTCTTTCTTGCCTCAAGAATAAGCTCATCTTCAGTCTCATTGTGAGCTGTTGATGCAGCGATAAGGTCTTCTGTATAACCTAATCTTCTCATCTCCTGCAGAGCCATGTATTCAGCGTTACCGCCGAGGATAATATCGGTACCACGGCCTGCCATGTTTGTAGCGATGGTAACAGCACCCTTACGGCCTGCCTGGGCAACGATCTCAGCTTCTCTCATATGGTTCTTAGCGTTCAATACGTTGTGCTTGATTCCGTACTTGGAGAAGATGCGTGAAAGGAGCTCTGACTTATCTACGTTAACTGTACCGACAAGTACAGGCTGGCCCTTATCGTTGGCTTCCTTAACTGTCTTAAGGATAGCTGCATACTTACCGTTCTCTGTCTTGAATACCGCATCGTATTCGTCGATTCTTGCAATGGGTCTGTTAGTAGGGATCTGGATAACATCGAGGTTATAGATCTGTCTGAACTCGGCTTCCTCTGTATAAGCTGTACCGGTCATGCCTGAGAGCTTTGTATACATACGGAAGAAATTCTGGAATGTAATGGTTGCAAGTGTCTTATTCTCATTTGCGACCTTAACGTTCTCTTTTGCTTCGATAGCCTGGTGGATACCATCGCTGAAACGTCTGCCCGGCATAAGTCTTCCGGTAAAGTCGTCTACGATGATTACCTGACCGTCCTGTACGATGTACTGCTGGTCTTTCTTGAAGTTACCGTTAGCCTTCAAAGCGTTGTTGATATAGTGCTGAAGGTCGAAGTTATCAGGATCTGAAAGGTTCTCGATATTGAAGTACTTCTCGGCCTTTGCGATACCGTTTGCTGGAAGAACTGAAGTCTTAGCCTTCTCGTCTGTAACATAATCCGCGTCACCAACGAGCTCATCCATATCGACCTTGTCGTCTGTCTCGATAACTGTGTACTGCTTCAAGGTCTTAACGAATGTGTCAGCCTTCTGGTAAAGGTCTGAAGACTCTGTGCCTCTTCCTGAAATAATGAGAGGTGTTCTTGCCTCATCGATGAGGATCGAGTCGACCTCGTCGACGATAGCATAATTCAGTTCTCTCTGAGCGATCTGTTCCTTGCTTACGACCATGTTGTCACGGAGATAGTCGAAACCGAATTCGTTATTTGTTCCGTAAACGATGTCGCATGCATACATGCTCTTACGATCCTTCATGGGGATATCGTGAATGATAAGACCAACGCTCATATTAAGGAATTTGTAGATCTTACCCATCCATTCAGAGTCACGCTTTGCAAGGTAGTCGTTGACTGTTACTACGTGAACGCCCTTGCCTGTAAGCGCATTTAAGTAAACAGGCATTGTAGCTACGAGAGTCTTACCTTCACCTGTCTTCATCTCTGCGATTCTTCCCTGGTGGAGAATGATTCCGCCGATGACCTGAACTCTGTAAGGCTTCATACCCAGAACTCTCCAGGATGCCTCTCTTACAGTTGCGAATGCCTCAGGAAGCAATGAATCCAGTGATTCACCGCCTTCATATCTTTTCTTGAATTCAAAAGTCTTGCCGGCAAGGTCATGGTCAGAGAGCTTTGAATACTCTTCCTCATATGAGAAGACCTTGTCTACAAGAGGATTGATCCTCTTAAGTTCGTGATCGCTGTGTGTGCCGAAAATGCTTTCAATTAAACCCATTTTGTCCGTTACCTTTATTGTTTTTGTTCGTTATTTTCTCCGGAAGCTTCCTTGAGTCTTTCAAGTGCCGTTCTGTATCCGCCTTCGGGATTTACATAGCAGTTCTTGACTCTCGAAATCGTCGTGGAGCTGACCTTCGTTGAAGATCTGGCCTTGCCACGCACCCTGCCGGTTGATTTCTTGCCATCATTAGCCTTGTCGGCTGCCGGTTCTTCTGCCGGCGAGATCTCTTTGATGATCTCTTCGTAGCTCTTACCCTGTTCGATCCTTCTTACGATCTGCCAACGGTGAAGGAACGAATGCAGCTCATTTATCGAGCAGAGATCCACAAAGAATTTATGCATCTCGGTACTGTCCCTCATGGTCAGCATGGCGTTATAAAGATCGGTTAATTCCTCTAACTCACTTTCAGTAAAATGGTTATCCTTAATGTCGTCCATCTTGTCCCCTTTTACCTGTAATTACGAAACAACTCTCAGGATATAATCCCAGATCGGTTTGGCATATCCAAGATATACTGCCGCAAAGATAACTGTTGCAGCAAGCATGAGAAGAATACCCAGAAGCAATCTGGAGAAGATAAGATTTGTCTTGGCCTTCCTAAGAGAGTCCCCAATTGAAAGAGACGCCGTCTTGTCGGTAGTAATTTTTGAATTAGCAAGACTGGGACGTCTTACGTTGTTATTATGTCTCAATTTGCATACCTCCAAACATACCCATACATAATAACAAATTATTATTTTTAATACAATAAAGGGGCAGGCATGTCAGTTACTGTATCTTTCCGAGGTCCCGTATTCGCTTATATCGAGTATAACGCCCTGGACAAAGGCATATCCCTTAAGATTCTCAATGGTTTCCTTGCCAATCGGGCCGGAGTTTTCAGGTATTATAACCTTAAGATGTCTGGAATCAACCCTGTCGACACTGTATTTTTGTCCGTTTATCGTGGCAGTCTGGGGTTCAAAGTTCTTGAGAGACTTGATATCGGCCATTATCTTCTTTTCGATGTTCTTCGTGTCCTGATAGTATGGCGAAGTCAGATCGATGCTCCTTATAGCCGTAACCTCGCCCCCGTTGACTGAATCCACTACAGGAAATGTCTTTGGAAGATTTGCTCCGTACTTTTCCCTGAACGCATCTCCCCTGTCAAAATTATTAAGCGACCAGATGCCGTCTTTGTCCTTTTCCCCGTTCTCAAGGTGTTCTTCCCCGTTAAGCATCAGGATAGGCTCACCATAGAGCGGAATAACCGAATAAATGCTCCTGGTCTTCTTTCCTGCTATTGTCACGACCGAGTAATCGGTGACAACCTCAATTATGTTGTGTCTGTCGTTTACAGCGAAAAACACATTGATCTCTTCCGGCGCAAAGAAGTCAGAGCCTCCGTTCCGCTCGATAAAGGCTTTTCTTATCTGTTCTTCCATTGTTTTCGAGAACAGTCCCTGAAGGATCAGTTCCTTGATCGTATGACCTGTCTTCTGGTCAAGCCCCATGCCTGCGGATGCCACCTTGGCTATGACTTCGGCACCTTTGGTATTCCCGATCCCGAGATCAGGAAAAGCATTGACTGCAGAGGATACCAGATCACTTGCAGGTACCGAGACAGGATAAAGGAGCGCCATTTTCTCGCATGTCTGCTCAACTGACCTTCTCATAAGGATATCCGTGCGGTAAAAATCTATGGCAGATACGATCGATGCGATAAAGACTAACGTGACCGTGAACGCGATCGCCGATTCCAAAGTCACTGAGCCGCGTTTATTCTTACTTTTCATGACCGGTTCTCCTTATTATTCGTAAAGCATGTATGACTTCGTGAGTTTATATGTCTGTCCCCTGTAATCTGCTTCCAGAGTTAAACCCTTATAGAGTTTTCCGAAGTCCCTCTCGAGTACTGTAAGACTTCTTTGAAGTAGCGTATCCACAGGTACGCAAAGGCAGAAAAGATAGAGAAAATCCCTGTAGGTAAAGGTAACGAGCTTCTCACCGTCATATTCGAAGATAACTGCCCTCTGGCCGTGCAGCACAGCGTAATAATCTTTAATTGCCTGAACAAGGGCACAATAAAAAGTCAATCCGACAGCAATGATCCTGTAATCGATATTGACTGCACCTTCGCTGACAGCAGATATGATAGACGATATTACCCTGGCTATCACTTCCATCGTGTTCCTGAACTTCTCATTGGCAAAGTCTTTGAGCATGCAGGAAGCAACAAGCACGTGGACTATAAGGAAACAGACTTCTGCAGCCGCGGCATCAGTACTGTTGCCGGTAATAATGTACTCGCAGTCAGCCTTTTTGCTTTTGTGGACCGAATCAAATGATGTGCCGTTGATCGAAGTATCGCCTGAAGGTCTGAAATAGCAGTCAAAGTTATATGCGCAGTAGTGTGAAGCGTTGCACTTGGTGATCATGCCGTTTGAATTGTCAGATATTACCGCATATGTTTTCTCGAGCGTGGAAACCGCTTTAAGAAACGATTCCCATTCGGCCGCGTCGATCTTTATATTGATCCCGTAATCCTTGATCGCCTTCTTATAATCTGAACTTAACGAATCAATACCGTCAGCCTCATCAGTGAGTTCATCGATATTAAGCACATTTCCTGCCTTTGCTATCCATTCAGCTGCTGATTCGGAGCCTGACAGGATCTTTGATACATATTCAGCGGCCGGACTCTTCATGAACTGACCGACCTTTTGGAATATTCCCTGCTTATCAAGTTCTAAGATCATGTCCCGGTAACCTTCCACAACGCTCTTATAGCCGATTCCGGTGCCTCTGTACCAGTAATACGAATTGATTGCTTTCTTTAGATCATCACAGGTAAATCTCTGTTTGCCTGAAATATAAAGCTCAGATTTTGATTCAAGACCGTTTATCTCCAGAGCTTTTTCGAAGCATTCGTTGTCAATGCCGTCGATTGAAAAGGCATAAATGCCGTATACACTGTAAAGCTGCCTGTTATAGTCGCTTAAGATGGTCTCTATCTGGTTCTTCAGGGCAGCATTTACGCTTAATGCATAATCAAGGTTCCAGACAAACGAGAGATATGTGCATTCGACAAGTACAAGTGCTGACATGATTATCGCCAGAAATATAGTTGAAGCACCATGTTTTGTTATTGCTTTGCGGTTAATTCTCCTCATCCGGAGCCTCCTTTCCGGGCTTTGCATTCGCAAGATCGAATGTAGTTCCATAGAAAAGCCTGAAGTTGTCCGAGATGCCCGTGAGAAATGTACAGAGTTTTTCAGGCGAAGCATCGTAACAGTCGACGCCCCTCACATTGTTTTTGTATAGAACATCCCGGTCCTTTTCCATGTAAAAAAGCTCATTTCCGCCGTCTTTGGCCATTTGAAAAGAATCTAGAGCTATTGTTTCCGGGCCTGCTATCATGAAAGCAAGAAGGACAAGGATAAGAGAAAAACATACAGCGGATTCCAATGAAGACATAAGGCACCTCCTTTTTGGGAGATTCTACAATGGAAAAGCCTTTAATTTACCATACAAAACTCGACAAAAACCGACAAAATCGACAAAACAAAACGCCCGTTAAAACGGACGCTGCAGCCAGCTCAAAGGCCTTTATTTATTGCGTTTCAAGGAACTTTTCCTGAAAGGACGTCTTTTCAATCCTATTTATAACTAAAATCCGAAAAAAGGATTGAACTTTATCTCGTCTCCAATAGTGGATTCGGGACCGTGACCGGGGTAGATCTTAAGATCAGGATCAAATTTGCTGATACGCCTTACAGACTCCATCAGCATCTTGGAAGATCCGCCCGGCATATCTGTGCGGCCTACAGAACCTCTGAATACGGTATCACCCGTAAACATCACCTCTTCACCATCAAGATCTGCCAGGAAGCATAAGCTTCCCATAGTGTGACCGGGAGTCTCATATGCCTTGATCTCGACATCGTCATCCTTATATGCCGTCTGGCCATATGTGCCTGCAAGATCCGTGAACTTAAAGCTGTAAACTACTTCAGAACCCTCCATATAAGAGCAGTTCATAAAGCTGTTGGTCAAAAGTTCACTGTCATTGCTGCTGAAAAACACCTGCGAAAACGGATAAGCCTTGATCCAGTCATTAATATGCTTGATGTGATCGTGGTGGCCATGGGTTAAAAATATCGCTTTTACACCGGCATCACCTTTTGCAAGACCTGAAATCCCTGTAAAATCCTCCGCACTGTCAGGAGAAACAGACGGATCAATAATATAAACACCGGACGAGCCGGTGATTAAATACATATTGGACTCTAAAGGTCCTAAAGGAATACGGATCAGCCTGCAGTCCATTCGCGGTAATCAAGAGCACCGCTGTCAATAGCGGTAACTAAGATCTCTGCTGAAGCGATATTAGTAGCATAAGGGATAGTATTCTGGTCGCAGACGTCCAAAAGCTCGAAAGGATTGGACTCACCTACCTGACGGCCGTCCCTCAAATAAATGACACAGTCGATTCCGTTATATTCTGCTCTGGAAGCCAACTGCTCAAAACCGCTGGAATAATCTACTGAAAGACCTGAAACCTCCAGATCAGCAGCAGACTTAAGAAGTTTTGCAGTGTTATATACAGAGATGAGCTGATGCTTCTCAAGCAAAGGCTTGTATGCAATGCAGAAATTGACCAGAAGTTCGGTCTTCCTGTTGTCAGCCATCAAAACTATTTTCATCCGAAATCTCCCATTAAAACTTTACTGAACAGATTGTACAATAGAATGTGTTTTTGAGCAACTAATTATTATTACAAATCAACAATCCGAAAATTGATTTTTGCACAAACAGCGGATCATTCAATTGCTTAACGGCTTCTGCTGTTTGAAGGCGGCAGATAGTCACCGACCATCGGATTGCCCTGAGGATATGTTGTCTTTAGCTTGTTCATCGGCTGGTTGAAATATGCTGCCATGATCTTTTTCGCGATACCAACGGACGATGAACCCCACTTACCCTTCTCAACCACGAGCGCCAGAGCAACTTCAGGATTATCGTTAGGCGCGTAACAGATGAAGAGACCATTTGAATACTCTTTACGTGAATCCTCGAATCCCGTCTCGGCCGTACCCGTCTTACAAGCCATCTTGATCGGATATTCATCCCGGTTAAATGCGTTTCCGATCGTCGAATTGTAATAGTAAGAACCATAAGCAGCACTTATCATGGCTTTTCTTACAGCCTTGATGTTATCTTCGGAAATACCGATATCAACGGATTCCTGCTGGCCTTCATAAAGGATCGTACCGTCACTTGCGACTACCTTATCAACTACATAAGGCGTGCAGAGCTTGTTGGTGGCGATTCCTGCCGTATATCTGCAAAGCTGAAGGATCGTAAAGCAGTTATCGAACTGGCCGATCGAAGCCTGAGCGGTATTTGACGGGAACCAGGTCTTATCGTAAACGGACTGTCTTGTAAGTCTCTTGTTCTCACGGCTGGACATGACTCCTGAGATCTCACCCGGCAGATCGATTCCTGACTTAACACCCAGACCGAACCTGTTTGCCATAGCAGATATATTGTCGATACCCGTACGGATACCAAGGATCATGAAGTAGATATTGCAGGACTGAGCCATGGCATCATCCAAAGTGAGGTAGCCGTGACCTCCGTTCGGATACTCGAGGCATTTGAACTTCCAGCCGTCTACGTCATAAGGGCTCACACATGCTATTCTTGTCTGTTTAGGTGTAATGGCACCGCTCTCCAGTCCGGCAAGAGCCGTACAGGGCTTAAATGTTGAACCGGGCGCGTACATTGACATGATCGCACGGTTCCACAAAGGAAGGTCTGCTGCTGTGATCTCCTCATATGCATCAATACCCAGGTACCACTTAACCTGCTCTTTGGCCTGTTCTGAACCGTAGTTCTGAAGAATAAAGTCATTCGGGTCATAGTTCGGATAAGAACCCATCGCAACGATGGCACCGGTATTTACATTCATCAAAACAAAAGCACCGGCTGACGCTGTCTTAAATCCGGATATATCGTTTTCCTTCTCCTGAAGGATGTATTCTTTAAGAGCTTCCATTCCGACTTCCTGGATCCTGGAGTCGATCGTAAGGTATACTGTTGCGCCTTCAACCGGCTGTACACCGTAATTGTATGGAACGAAAAGGCCCTCTTCACCGTTCTTGGTCCAGATACTGTACGGCGTTGTACCACTGCTTCCGTGCAGATATCTTTCCATCTGCGCTTCAACACCGGCTTTACCTACAACGTCATCACTCGAATAACCGAACGGAGCAAGATCAGAATAAGTAACACTTGAGATCTTACCGCAGTAACCTAAGACATGGCTCGCATAAAGAGCCTCTGACGAGTACGTTCTGGCATATTCCTTGCCTGCAACGATACCCATATAGTGATAATTCTGTTCTTCAAATTTTCTGATGAGCTCAGCCGGGACATCTGTTGCTATCTTAACCGGCGTTCCCTTAACGAATGCCCAGTTATCGGAAAAGATCTGGTATCTGATCCTTATGATCCTGTACGCTTCTTCGATCGTATAACTGTTGTCGATATTGAATTTACGGCGCAGATAAAGGAAGAATACGTTCGGATCGGTCTTTACATAATCATCAGAGAATGTAACGATAACACCGGATGCATAGTCCTTAAGGTCAAAAAGGTTCGCGTCTGTCTGCCACTTTCTGATCTTTGACTCTTCTTTAAGGAATCTTGCCTTCGGATCAAGAACAAAATACTGGTCGAGATCTGACACATGGATGCAGTGATACTCATCGAAAAGATAAGAAAGCTCAAGACATAAAGAATTAAGCGACGCGTCATCCAGATATGCATTTGCGATCATTACGCTGTTATATTCGTTTGTAGATGCGAGAAGAACTCCTTTATTGTCGTAGATATCGCCTCTCGGAGCCTGCGACGAATACTGTCTGATGATACCGGATGAACTCTCGGAAAGTGTCTTCTGGTAACCGGAGAACTGAAGCTGTATGGTCATGATGAGAATGATCACGCCAAACACCGAAAATCCGACGGCCAGAACGAGATATCTGTTAGTGAGGAACCGGAATGCGCGTCTAAAGACCGAACCGGCATCCGCCTTGTTCGCTTTTTCGGCATTATGGTCAAATGCACCGTAATCGTCTATCAGATTCCGAGCCATGTTCCACCACCCTGATTCTCAATTATCTCATCATCCTGTTTGGTCTTCTTGAACGAAACAGGACCTAAAAATCTTATAAGCACGATCATCGGAATAGCCGCGATCGTATTAAGCAGCAACTGCGGAAGGAATGAATAAAGCAGCGCAGTCAGCGGCGAATAAATGCTTGTGTAAGATCCGGCCAGAACGCTCCATCCGTAAATAAGGAGATATCCGGCAGTCTTATAGCAGAATGTAGTAAAGATTACTGCAACGATAGAAAAAGGAATGTTCCTGTGCATTCTTCTCGTAAAGAAAGATGCTCCGATAATGCCCGCCGAAAAGAGCGTGAAAGCACCGATAAATGCTGTGACTCTTACCTCTCCGTCAAGTCCGATAACCGCCGGAGGCGAGAAAACATCTCTTACGAGGCCGCATAAGAAACCGACTAAAGCGCCGTCCCAGAAACCGTTGAAATAACCCGAAAGAACAACGAAAACAAAAGTCAGGTCTGCCACCTGACCCCAAAGACTGAACGAATCAGGAAACGATACCTGCAAGTATTTTCGTTAACCAGGCGCATGTATCAAGTACCCTGCGCAACTGTAGGAGCTGTTGTCTCCTCAGGTTCAACATAAGGGATCATGATGAACACGTCCTCGAGCTTGCCGATCTGTGAATACGGTCTGATCGTGGCAGTAACTTCCAACGGATTGGAGTTATCAACTGATTCGACTACTCCGATCGGGATACCCTCAGGGAAAAGGCCGCCGTCACCTGAACTGACGATCTCCATTCCGGGTTCGAGACGCGCATCCGGATCAATGTTCTTGGCAAGGCATAATCCCCTGTTCTTAAGCTCGGCGTCACCGTAAACCATGAATGTAGCACCGTTAACTGCGTTAACCTTGGCGGCAACCGCAAAACCTTCGTGAAGGAGCGGCAAAACTCTCGATTCAGTATCTGAAGTCTCGATAACTCGTCCGACAAGGTTCATCTCAACGTCAAGAACCGGATAGGAATTACCTTCCTCAAGAACGATACCGTCTGCTTTTCCCGCATTAAGCCTGATCGTGGAGAACCATTCATCTGATTCTCTGGAAAGGATCGAAGCACCATAGATAACATAGTTGCTGAACATATCCTTGATATGAAGCGCTTCTTTGAGCTCTTCGTATCTGAGCGCAGCCTCTTCGTTCTGTGTAAGGTGATATCTTAAGTCCGCGATCTGCTCCTTAAGGGCTCTGTTCTCTTCTCTGATAGCAACACCGTCTGTAATAGCCGACCAGAAGTCGGTAATAGTATCACCGGCTCTCTTAACGATCGACTGCGAAGGAGATCCTACGAGCTGAACGGGCTTAAGAAGATTCTTAACAGGACTTCCGGGAATCAGGCTCAAGACAGCACCTGCTGCCAGTAAAAGCAGAACGATAAGTGCTATGAACCATTTGGACTTTAACAGTTTTTTCAAGACTATTCCCCTGACTTAAACAGATCAGCCCTTCTTGCCGCAGCAGTTCTTGTACTTCTTACCAGAACCGCACGGACAAGGATCGTTACGTCCGATATGCTCGGAATGAGCCATATTGCTCTCACGATATTCCTTTGTGATCTCATTTCTCTTCTCTTCAGAGAGAATATCCTTCCATGCCTTGATGTTGTAAAGCCAGTCAGCCTTTGCATCACGCATGTTGTAGTAAAGCTTCTCGTAATCGATAGAGAGATTGATCTGGTAGTCATCGTCAATTGCATCCATATCAAGCTCGTCGCCGTTTGTAAGGCTGGACTTGATACCATCGATGAATCCTACGAATACATCCATGGAATCCTTAGGGAATTCGAGCTTCTTGGCAAGCTCGGCTGCTGTACCGCTTAAAAATTCACCGTTGTCAGGATATGCACCAAGGATCTTCTCATAAGCAACCTTCTCGAGTGCATAATAACGGTTGATGTATTCCATATATTCCTGTCTGTTGGAAGCGTCCTCTGACTTATCCATCCATGTCTTGTAATAGCCCATTTTCAATATTCCTCCAAATTATTAAAGCTTAGAAGCTACAGCCTTAAGGAATTCCTCGGTTGTAACTGTCTTCTTGTTGTCATTCTCAAGGAGATTGTTGAGGTCGCCTGTGATGATGCCTTCCTCAATAGTCTCGATAGAAGCCTTTTCGATCTTGTCAGCGAAAGCTTCGAGTTCAGGAAGCCCGTCGAGCTGAGCTCTCTTTCTCAATGCACCTGACCATGCGAAAAGTGTAGCCATAGGGTTGGTAGATGTTGTCTCACCCTTGAGGTGTCTGTAGTAATGTCTTGTTACTGTACCGTGAGCTGCCTCATACTCGTAAACGCCCTTGGGTGATACGAGAACGGATGTCATCATTGCCAAAGAACCGCATGCGGATGCGAGCATGTCGCTCATAACGTCGCCGTCATAGTTCTTAAGAGCCCAGACAAATCCGCCGGAAGAACGCATAACTCTTGCAACAGCGTCATCGATAAGAGTGTAGAAATATGTGATTCCTAAAGCTTCGAACTTCTCTTTGTACTGAGTGTCATAAATATTCTGGAAGATCTCCTTGAAACGTCCGTCGTACTTCTTGGAGATTGTATCCTTAGTAGCGAACCAGAGATCCTGCTTTGTATCCAATGCATATTCGAAGCAGGAAGTGGCAAATGCCGAAATGGACTTATCAGTGTTGTACAGACCCTGAACAACACCGGAATCCTTATATTCAAAGATCGTCTGGCTCTCCTGTCTTCCGTCGGGATAAGTGAGAACAAGATCAGCTCTGCAGGGACCGTCTACGAGGAACTCCGTATCTCTGTAGACATCACCATAAGCATGTCTTGCGATTGTGATAGGCTTTTCCCAGCATGAAACGAAGGGCTTGATGCCTTTAACAAGGATAGGAGCTCTGAATACAGTACCGTCGAGGATAGCTCTGATCGTTCCGTTAGGGCTCTTCCACATTGTGTGGAGGTTATACTCGGTCATTCTCTGCGCGTTAGGTGTGATAGTAGCGCACTTGACAGCAACGCCGAGCTCATTTGTCCTGTTCGCAGCATCGATAGTAACCTGGTCAGCTGTCTCATCTCTGTGCTTGAGTCCCAAGTCAAAGTACTCAGTCTTCAAATCAACAAAAGGTAAAATGACGATGTCCTTTATCTGCTTCCAGATAATTCTTGTCATCTCGTCCCCGTCCATCTCTACAAGCGGGGTTTTCATCTGAATCTTAGCCATAAGATCTCCATTCTTATAAATAATACTAGAAGATTTTAAGACATATGCCCCTTAACGTCAAATAGGATAATGGGGAAAAAACTCATGAATTCGGACTAATTAAGTATTGGTCTTTGCAGATGCTTTTACCAAAATTATCTCAAGTGAATAACGTTCATCGATAAGGCCGTGCTTAAACTCGCTGTCGGAGTCCGAAGCTGCCAGATAAAGAGAAATAAGGCTCTTCATGTTAAAATTCTGGGCCTGGCTGCAAAGTTTTTTGGCCCTGAAATCATTCATTCCGGTCCTGTCCACCAGGACACTTGCATTCCCTGCCTCTTTGGCCATAATCAAAGCCTTTATGTGATTTACGATCGAGACCCTGATCCTGGGCAGAGGTTCTTTATTCGCAATGAGTTTGTCGAGCGTACCAAGGGCTGTTCTGGCATTTCCGGAGCCGCAGGCATCCATAATGTCAAAGATCTTGCCGCTTAGATCCGGAGGACAGCAGAGCTCAACGATATCGGGAGTTACTTCCGAATACCCCTTGCCCTGGCAGTAGAGCGTGAGCTTGTTGATCTCATTTACGAGCTCCATCATATTGTTCGCACATCTTGAAGACATTGAATTTGCCGCTTCAAAGCCGATCTTAATGTTCTCTTTAGCAAATCTCTTGGTGATCCACCCCGTGAGCTCGTCTTCTTCAAAACCGCTCATAGATGCAACGGTTCCATACTGCTGGAACGCCTTAAACGCCTTCTTCCTGCTGTCTACGGTCTCCTCGAAAAAGACCACGACCGCAGAAGACGGGATATCTTTTAATATCTCGATATCCTTATCAGATAATTCCCTGTTTGGAAGTCCTGACTGCTTAATAACCACAAGCCTTTTAGGTGACATCCAGGGAGGCATGGAAACGAGCTCTTCAAGCTTGCCCATATCGAACTTATCACCTGTCCTTGTATCTATAACGGCATAATCCATGTCCTCAGCGCCATCGCCAAGGCAGGATTTCTTAAGCATGGAAATAGCACCATCCAACATATAGTTCTCGGTGCCATATAAGAGGACAAGTCCCAAAGAATCAGCTTCTTTGCTGATTTTGGCGAGCATCTGACGGGAATTCAAAACTCCCTTGGGCAATGCCTTCGGCTTAGCCAACAGCCTCTCCTTCACCGGAATCTGTGGCTGTACCGCCTCCTCCGGAACTGCTGCCAAATACCTCAGGATATTTGCTCTTAAAGAGGATATCTGTATCCACATCTTCAGAACATCCGTCGATCCTGCCGATAGAACCTGTCTGCCAGATGGTATATTCACCCTCATAGTTGGTCTGCTTAACATAATGAGCGAGCCATACATCGTAACCTGCAGGTTCCCAGATGATCTCAAGGTAATACTTGCTCGCGTAGAGAATGGTCTTATAACCGTTCTGGGTCATGATATCCGCAAATTCATAGAACAGGTTGTTGATATCAACGATGCTCATATTGTATTTCTGGAAATTCCACCAGCTCTCCCAGTCAAATGCGACAGGAAGGTCGATCTGCTTGCCGGCCAATACCTTAAGAAGCTCTGAACAGTGCTCGTGGAGCATCTCGATGGTGCTGTCCGTCGAATAGTAATAAACGCCGATCTTAAGGCCGGCAGCCTTGGCATCTACATAATACTGCTCGAATTTACGGTCCTCACCGAGCTCTCCGTTGTTGTAGATCATGGCTCTGAGATATACGAATTCGCATCCTGCAGCCTTGACCTTATTGAAATCGATATCACCCTGATATCTTGAGACGTCTATACCATAAGCAATGTCACTGTCAGGATATCTGGCCATAAAATCGCTGTATGCCAATGTCTTGTGGGTGTCGGTTCCGCCTCCGCCGCCACCGCCTGTATTGCTGGGCTTATATACCTTGACAGTCATCTTGCCGGTCTTTGTATTGCCTGCATCATCGGTCAAAGTGATAGTGATGGGATAGCTTCCGACAGTGGAAGTATCAACATCGCCTTCAACACTGATATCTACCTCCGCATCGCAGTTATCGATATAACCTATATGCTTCTGGATATTGAATTCACTTCCGACCTTGACGCTTACAGTCTCAGGAAGGCTTAAGAACATAGGAGCCTTCGTATCCTCTGCAGGCTTATCCATATGGGCCTTTGCCGGAGTGGGGCTTGGTGTGGGCGTAGGTGAATTTGTCGGTGTGGGACTGGGCGTAGGCTCAGTGGACTCAGTAGTGGTTACTGTCGGAGTCTCTGTGCCGCCAATATTGCCGCCGGGGATCTTGCAGGCTGTCAATGTTGACATAGAAACAACTGCCACGACTGATACAGCGGCCAAAAACTTCAGATTTTTACGTATATTTATGCTCATACTCTCCATTCCCCGGACTTGATGCCCGGATGCTCTCCTATATATCCTGTCGTTCCGATTATAACAAATTGCGGCTGTTTTCCAGTGGGGTTTATGGGACAAAATAAGGCAAAGGAAAACTGAAATAATTAATATTCCAGTACAACTGCCCCTTCCTGATCTGTCCTGAATACTTTACAGCCGGTATGTTCCAGCCGTTCAAGCGTGGCAGGTGCGGGATGGCCGTAGAAATTATGTGCTCCCACTGAGATTACGGCTATTTCAGGCGAACACCTGTCCAGGAAATCGCTGCCGGATGAATATTTCGAGCCGTGATGAGCGACTTTTAAGATATCGCAGTCAAGATTGCACCCGTCTTTTACCAGCAGATCTTCAGTCAGTTTTCCTATATCTCCGGTATAAAGGACCGACGTATCTTCCTTCCCGTTAATGTTAAGCATCAGGACAAGGCTTTCCTCATTTCCGCCTCCGCTGCTTTTATAAGGATATAAAACATCGATATTTACAGATTCAGAGAGGGCTATCCTGTCACCTGCCAGTACAGGCTCAAGCTGCCCTTTAAATATGGCTTTATCAGCATCTTTCATACCTGTGGACTTGAAGAAATCAGAGACATCCCTGTCGTGATCATCAGGCCCGGGCACATAAGATGTCAGGATCTTCTTTGTCCGCCCCTGCGCGCATAAAGCGGCAATTCCTCCGGCATGATCTACATCCCAGTGGCTCATGATACAGACATCGACCTGATATATTCCGTAATAATCCAGAAAATCACTTACAGTGGAAGCCCCTTCCTCATAGGTCCCGGCATCTATAAGACAAGTCACGGCCGGAGTCATAATCAGGCAGCAGTCCCCCTGTCCTACGTCTGCGAAAACTAACCTTACGTCAGGCTTTTTCACAACCTGGACTATCGAAAATCCGGTAAATACGGCCAACACCAGACAGGAAGGCTTCAAAAACACACGTCTTATCGTGCAGGGCGGCAGGAACATCAGAAAGACAACGGCTCCGAGGAGCAGCAGAAAGCCTCCTGACAGATGAACAGGAGCCCCTCCCCTCTCGCTTAATCCAGAGCCGAGATCAACGATCCCGAGCAGGCACTTAATGCATACCAGAAAAGGTGCAGATAAGAATTGCGATAATGCCGGGAAAAGCACGCAAAGAAAGACACACGGGACAAAGAAAGTGCATGTCAGGCCGGCAATGAATGAGCCGGCCATCTGGATCAGAAGGTGTTCTATATCAGGCCTCATAGCAATATCTGACCAGAACGGGATCATGCCAAGGGAAGCGCTAATCGCAGAAGCCAGTACTGACGACAGATTCTCACTAAAATACAAGCGCATAAGCAGTTCCGAGATCCTTTTGCTGAAGATCTTTATTCCCAGCACAGCACAAAAGCTCATCTGAAATCCTGACGATAAAGGGCAAAACGGGTCAGCCAGTGTCATTACAAGCGAAGCAAGGCTTAAAGCCGACAGCCAGTCCCTCTCTGCAAATACGCAAATGCTCATAATTGCAGCCCTTGTAACCGAATCGCTCCAGCCTGTCATGCAGCCGATCAGAATACAGAACAGTGCATGTACGAAAAAAGCCCGTTTACGCTTAAGCCTAAGGCTGTTAAGGATCACCGGAAGACACACGAGAAAGCCGGAAAAATGAGTACCTGACACAGCCAGAAGATGCGAACAGCAGGACATTTTGAAGTCTCTTCTTACCTCTTCTGAAATAAGAGATTTGTCTCCTAAACAGACAGCAGCCGCCAAAGCCTTCGACGTCTTATCAAAACCTCCGGTCACTGCTTCTATCGCATTTTTCCTCAATCTGAAAAACAGATTCAGGATTTGTCCCGTTATATTGGCCGGGAAACCCGGTTCTTCTGCAATCTCAAAGCTGTCACACTTAATGACATATAGTATTCCCTGTTTTCTTAGGTATCCGCGGTAATCGAATTCGCCCGGATTGCCGGCTTTCTCCGGATCTCTGATGCTCCCGCTGACGATAAGGACATTACCCGTATTAAGAGCTGAATACCTGCTGTCATTTCCATAGTATTTCAGCACCGCATAAGTGCCTCCGTTAAGTTTGACAACTATGTCCGTATCTCCTGAAAGATCACGTGACAGATAAGTTATCCGGCAGCAGAATTCATCCTGATTCAGGTCCTGATACGCATTAAGCGCCGACGAGATCACAAAACCGCCGTATAACAAGATCGAACAGAGCATCAGACCCGTTAAGACCACATTATAAGACCTGGTTCTTTTGGCTTGGAAACTACAAACTGCTGCGGCCGTAATACACAGGCAAACAGCCGGGATCAAGGTTACCGTAAGGTAACTCAAAAAACAGCATGTCAGGAGCAGGATTGCAGGAAGCAGCAATGGCCTTTTTGAAAAAGCCATACCAAGCAGCCCGATCTCATTAAGGCGCGTTCCTGCCCACAGAGCAAGCCGTTCCTTAAGGCTCATGCGCCTTATCTTTCGTGTTGTTTTGCCATAAAAGTTGTTCATGTTAAAATTCTAATGCGGCCGCTTGTCGGTTTTAGTCTCAACTTTTGATAAAAACCGACAGAAAAGCCGACAAAACCGACAACTTCTACAATATGGACAGAGTTATAAACAATGGCTATTAATTTTGGAAAGATCAGACACCTTAAGACCTGCGGTTCTATCAAGGACCTTCCTGACGAGACACTTCCGGAGATCGTTCTTGCCGGAAGATCCAATGTCGGCAAGTCTTCTCTGGTAAATGCACTTGGCGGGAACAAAAAGCTTGCAAGAGTATCCCAGACACCCGGAAAGACACAGCAGATCATCTATTTTGATATGGACAGTCAGGCAATACTTGCTGACCTCCCGGGTTATGGCTATTCAAAAGCTTCGAAAGACAAGTCCAGAGGCTTTTCCGAACTTTGCGACAACTATTTCAGGGTAAGAAAAGGAATCGATCTGGTGCTTTTGCTGATAGATATCAGACACGAACCCTCAAATGATGACATCGGAATGCTTAATTTCCTTAACAGTGCGGGACTTCCCTACTTCCTGATCTTCACCAAGTGTGACAAGCTTTCTGCACAGCAGGTAAGAAAGCAGCTCCAAATGATGTCAAACATCCTTGATTTTGCCGAAGATGCCCGTGTTTTCGCGGTTTCTTCGAGTGAGACCAATCCGCAAAGATCAGGAATAAATGATTTAAAGCAGGCCCTCTCTGATGAGGTATGCAAATAATGAACAATCTTTTCATCACTTTTCGTGCAATTTTTTGTATTACCATGCTTTGAAATATTTTGTTACTTAGATATCATTTAAATAGCTTCATTTTTCAACTTCATCAGGGGGAGTTTTCGTTGCCATGAGTGACTTGGAAGTCAGTAAAGACTATAAGCCGATAACATTGGCACCTTTCGGCCCTATCGGCATTATTGCACACACTTCCAATTATGATCTGGTAAAAGCGGTTTCTGACGATCTTTCCGCCAGGAGAAAGCGCCGTGCAAAGAGACCCGAGAACATTTATGCCAACGACCCCGGCTACGCACGTGACAATTATATTTTCGACACTGAGCTCACAAGATTCCAGACCGGTGAGGGTAAATTCTCTATCGGAGAGAGTGTCAGAGGTCACGATATTTTCGTAATTACAGACGTCCTTTCCCACAATATGGACATAGAACTCCTTGAAGGTTCACATGTTATCTCCCCTGATGACCAGTATATGGACCTTTTGAGGATCCTTTCCGTACTTAAGGGCAAGGCTAAGAGGATAAATGTCATCATGCCTTTCGTTTACGAAGGCAGACGCGAGAAGCTTGATTCCCACAGGGAATCCTATGACTGCGCGGATATGCTCAAGAAGCTTTACAAGCTCGGTGTATCCAATCTCATTGTTTTCGATCCTCACGATGCGAGAATCGAGAATGCGGTACCTCTTATGTCGATCGAGATGCCGCGCTGCCAGTTTAAGATGACTTCTACCCTCTTGAACTGCTTCGATTCTATCAAGCTTGATAAGGATCATACGCTCGTGGTAAGCCCTGATGAGACAGGTGTATCGCGGGCTATTTTTTACGCATCACACTTAAACCTTCCTTTGAGCCTGTTCTACAGGAAATATACCGGTAAGCCCGGCCAGAACGGCAAGATATTCGAATACCTTGGCGAGAATGTCGAAGGAATGGATATTCTCCTTATCGATGACATGATCAATTCAGGCAATACAATGTTCAGAACCGCTGAACAGCTCAAGGCTGCAGGCGCCAAGGACATCTACTGCCTCGCTCCGTTTGCCCTTTTCACAAACGGACTGGAAGAATTTGACAAAAAATACCAGGAAGGGATCTTCAAGTGCATCTGTACGACAAATCTTATTTATGCACCTGAAGAACTTAAGACCCGTGAATGGTACCTTCAGGCAGATATGGTACCGTACATCGGCAGGATCATTGACGCACTTAACACAGACGAATCTATTTACGATCTGATCAATTCCACTTCGAGATTACAGGATCTTGCAAGCCAGATGAAGATCAGTGATCTTATAGATGAAGACGACACAGAAACTATTTAAGGCATGAAAGGCAGGCTGCAATTATGACATCAGCATCTGACGAGAGAGCTTATTCCCGCTACGACCAATACGGCGACAACCCGATGGCGCCCGTAGGACCTATTGGACTTATTGCTCTTAGAGGAAGTGAAGACTTCACACAGAAGGTTAACTTCTACCTCAACAAGAGACGTAACGAGTACCAGAAAGAGCAGATCGTTAACACCTACCCGGGATTCTTCAGAGAGGATTATACGATCCCCGTTGAGAATGCAAGATTCTCATCCGGCGAAGGTAAAGCTGTCGTTAAGAACACAGTAAGAGGCCATGACCTCTATCTCATCAGCGACGTAATGAACTGCTCCTGCACATATAAGATGTTCGGTCAGGACAACAGAATGAGCCCTGACGATCACTATCAGGATCTCAAGCGTGTTATCCTCGCCTGCTCCGGCAAATCAAGAAGAATCAATGTAATCATGCCTTTCCTTTATGAGAGCCGTCAGCACAAGAGAAACGCAAGAGAGTCTTTGGACTGCGCATTCGCACTTGAAGAACTCTACGATCTCGGTGTAGCAAACATCATCACTTTCGATGCACACGACGAGAGAGTTGCGAACGCAATCCCTCTTGCTGGCTTCGAGAGCCTTCCCACAACATATCAGATCATTAAGGAAATGTACCGTCAGATCCCTGATCTCCGCTTCTCAGACGGAAAGTTCATGATCATCTCACCTGATGAAGGAGGTATCGGCAGAGCTATGTACTATGCTTCCATCCTCGGTGTACCTTTGGGAACATTCTATAAGAGAAGAGACTATACAAAGATCGTAGACGGCAAGAACCCCATCATCGCTCACGAATTCCTCGGTGATTCCGTTGAGGGCATGGATATTCTCATCGTAGACGACATGATCTCTTCCGGTGATTCCATGATCGACATCGCTGAGAAGATGAAGGACAAGGGTGCCCGCAATGTTTACTGCGCCGTTACTTTCGGTCTCTTTACAGAAGGCATCGACCACTTCAATGAAGCTTACGAAAAGGGCATCATCAATAAGGTATTCGCTACAAACCTCATCTACAGAAGACCTGAGCTCTTACAGGCTCCCTGGTTTGCAGATGTTAACCTCTGCAAGTTCGTAGCTCTCCTTATCGACGCTATTAACCACGATGCTTCCCTCTCAAGCCTCATCAATCCTACTGAGAAGATCAAGAAGCTCCTCAAAGAGAAAGAGAACATCGGCTGATAATGGCTACTTCGCGCAGATCCGGATCAGGCAGTTCTTCAAGGAACACCAGAAGCACTTCGAAAAAGACTACGAGAAGCCAGTCTTCCCGCAATTCTTCTTCGCGCTCTAATTCCAGAAAGAATGCCCCCGTCCGCGAAGACACCGGATTTGCAGAAGTTGTTAAGAAGTTTGCCGCATCCAAGGCCGCTTCTCCAATCATCTTTATCGCTGCAGTATTGCTGATAGTCGGCATAGACCTTCTCGTAAGCTGGAACATATATGACCTTTTCTTCAAGATCTTAGGCATTGAAGTCCTCATCGCAGTTGTCGTTTGGGTCATCCTTACGCTTGTATTTTCGAGGAAGAAAAATACAGATTCTGAAGACGAGTACGAAGACGAGGTATAAACCTTGACCTTAGACGGCATTACCTGTCAGCTTCTTTCAAACGAGCTTAATACCGAACTCGAAGGAAAGCGTGTAGATAAGATCTACATGCCGGATAAACACACGGTAGTTCTCCATATAAGATTTACCGGCGGATATAAGAAGCTCCTGATCTCAATAGATCCGGGCGCTCCAAGGATCTGCTTCAGCGAGAATACGATCGAGAACCCTTCCATGCCGCCGTCATTCTGCATGCTTCTTAGAAAGTATCTTGCAGGCTCCCGCATCGAGAGCGTTACCAATCCCGGATATGAGAGGATCATCGAGATCACGGTAAGCAAGTTCGACGAGCTTAAGGACCGCAAGACCTATACCCTCACCGTTGAGTTGATGGGAAGGTTCTCAAATCTTATCCTCATAAACGAGAACGGCAAGATATTGGATTCAGCAGTGCATGTCGATTTCTCCGTATCACGTGTCAGAGAAGTCATGCCCGCAAGGGTCTACATCTATCCGCCGGCACAGGATAAGCTCATACCGGATGATGCCTGCAAAATGGCTAAGGAAGGCAATCTTCCCATAATGGAATCAGAGCTCTCCAGACCTGTCGAAAAGGCTCTAGTCGGCTCCATTAAAGGCCTTTCCCCTATCCTGGCTGCTTATATTACTGATAAGGCTGAAATAGATGACAGGAAAACTGTGTCGATGCTCTCAGAAGAAGAGCTCAAAAGACTTAACTCAGCCGTAAAAGACTTCTTATCTTCTATCGTAGAAGGCACATACAAGGCCCGCGTCTATTTCGATGAGAGCGGCGAACCTGCAGACTGTTCAATAGTCGAGCTTAAAGGCTACGAAAAGACAAAGGAACTGTCCTCAATCTCCGATGCAATCAACTTAAGCTACATAGCCAGGGATTCCAGACTCGTTCTCGATATGGGCAGCGACAGGTTAAGGCAGATTATCAGTTCTGCCCTCGCACGAGTGATAAAGAAGCGCGAGCTTCACGAACAGGATCTCGAGGAAGGCAAAAAGGCTGATTTCTATAAGCATTCCGGCGACATGATCCTCACTTACAAGTACATGATCAGCCAGGGCCAGACAAGCGTTACCCTTACTGATTATACCGATGAGGGACAGAAAGATATTGTCATAGCGCTTGACCCTACCCTCGACGCTTCCGGAAATGCCCAGGATTACTATAAGAGATTCCATAAAGCTAAGCGAAAAATGGAACTTGCCGAGAAATATCTTAAGGAAGACGAGCTCGCTGCCCAGTACTTAAGATCACTGATGGCTGCCGTAAATGCGGCATCAAGCCTTGAAGATCTCGATGCTATTAATGAAGAGATCAGAGCTGAGATCGCCGGTGATTCCGGATTTAAGAAAGGCCCATCTTCAGGCAAGAAAGCTAACACAAACCAGGGCGATCCTAACAAGATGGTAGGTGTTGCCAAGTCAGGAAAGGCATCTTCCAGAGCATTAAGAGAGGCTGCCAAGAGAGCAAACCAGGGCAAATCAGGAAGGAACCAAGGCAAGGAAAAGCCTCTTGCCTTAAGAAGATACATGACTTCCGACGGTTATGAGATCCTTGCAGGAAGAAACAATATCCAGAACGACCAGCTCACCTTCCACGTGGCTGCCAGACGCGACTGGTGGTTCCATGTAAAAGGACTTCCCGGAACACATGTAATCCTTAAGACAAAGCCGAACGAAGAAATGCCTTCAGATAATGCAGTCCTCGAAGCAGCAAGCCTTGCGGCATTCTTCTCTAAAGCCATCATCCTTGAAGAGCATATGACTTCAGGAGATTCAAAGCCCGGCCAGCTCAAAGCCGAGGTCGATTACTGCCCTGTCTCACATGTAAAAAAGATTCCGGGAGCAAAGCCCGGAATGGTAATCTACGAAGGTTATTATTCAGTTCTTGTAGAAGCAAAAGAGCCTCATTCAAAGGACTAAGGAAATACAGGATTATACAGATGTGCCGTCAAGACGTGCGCCGGTATGATCCTGTATTTCCTTATAGATCTTATCCCTGAACTTGGATTCCTCTAAAGAGAAGATGCATCCGCAGAATTTCTGTCTGTAAAGGCCGATCTCTCTTGCCATATCCTGCCCCTGTCTGAATCCGGGCCTGAAATCCATATATTCGAACTTCACACCATACTGTGAAGCCTTCCTGTCACTTATCTCAGCGATCTTGTCGTGCTGCTGGTAAGGGCTCACCAGAAGCGTTGTGCAGAAAGACTCGTAGCCGTTATCAGAAGCAAACCTGGCTACCTGGTCCATACGGATGTCATAACACATATCACATCGCGCAGCGAACTCTTCAAGGTAGCTTTTTGAGAGCCAGTAATCCTGCATGCATTCTGTACCGACAGAAATAAGCTTAACGCCATAGTGATCACATGCTTTCTGAAGGTTCACATGTCTTCTGTCGAACTCAAACTGCGGCTGGATATTGGGGTTATACCAGAAGCAGTCAAGATCCTTTGCATTAGTCAGCAAAAGATCCAAAGGATACATGGCGCAAGGGCCACAGCAACAATGAAGGAGCATCTTCCCCATCAGTTGTTATCACCGTTCCTTTCAGAATTCTGCCAGTCCTCGATAGAGATATTCTCGTAACGCGGAGGCACTGTCTCAGCATTCTTCATGCCGGTGATAAATGACGGCGGAGGAGTAAGCCCCAAGTGCTCGAAAGCTCTTAAAGTAAGCATTCTGCCCCTTGGAGTCTTATGAAGGAAGCCGTTCTGCAATAAGAAAGGCTCATATACGTCCTCTATCGTTATAGGGTCTTCTCCTGTGCAGGCAGCCAAAGTCTCAAGTCCTACGGGACCTCCCTTGAAGATGTCAGCAATAGATGTAAGCAGTCTTCTGTCCACAGCATCAAGACCCAGCTCATCAATATCAAGAGCCTTAAGACCATAGTCGGAGACTTCTTTGTCGATCGTATCCTTTTCGAGATATGAAGCAAAGTCTCTCATACGTTTAAGAAGTCTTATTGCGATTCTCGGAGTGCCGCGTGATCTGGAAGCGATATTCCTGAGGCCTTCATCATTGATTGCAATTCCGAGAAGATCAGCGTCGCGCTTTAAGATCTCCATCAGATCTTCCGTCTCATACAGTTCGAGGCGGTGGATCATGCCGAAACGGTCTCTGAGAGGTGCTGACAGCATGCCCGCCCTGGTCGTAGCACCGACAAGTGTAAAGCGCGGCAGATCAAGTCTTACAGATCTTGCCGCAGGACCTTTGCCGATCATGAGATCAAGGCAGTAATCCTCCATCGCGGGATAAAGGACTTCCTCTACGTTCTTATTAAGTCTGTGGATCTCATCGATAAAGAGAACCTCATTCTCGTTAAGGTTCGTAAGAAGAGCTGCAAGGTCACCGGCCTTCTCAATGGAGGGACCTGTCGTGATATGCATAGCAACACCCATCTCGGATGCGATGATACCGGCAAGGGTCGTCTTACCAAGTCCCGGAGGACCATATAAAAGAACGTGATCAAGAGCTTCGCCACGCTTCCTGGCAGCATCTATAAAGATCTTGAGGTTCGTCTTGACCTTAGTCTGGCCGGAATACTCTTCGAAGGTTACCGGCCTTAAGGCCTTCTCCTCGTTGTCGCCCGGCTGTCTGAGCCTTCCAAGGACGCGCTCTTCCTCATTCTCATGTTCGTTAAAATTCATCATCGACTGTTAATTCCTTAAGAGAATTTCTTTCCTGAAGCGAGCTTCAAAGCCTTGCGGATAAGGTCTTCGAGACCTATTCCCTCTTCGTAGCCTGCTGCTACTGCTTCTGCTGCTTCCTGATCTTTATATCCTAACACAACGAGAGCACCGACAGCATCCTGCATGACGCCTGTGTCGCCGCCTGCGGATACAGCCATAGCTACAGGTGTGGCGCTTACAGAAGCAGAACCTCCGAGCTGCGCCTTAAGCTTATCCTTAAGCTCCAGAATGATCCTCTCGGCAGTCTTCTTGCCAAGGCCCTTAACGCCCGTAAGAAGCGCCACGTTATTGCTCATGACCGCTGCAGCGATCTGCTCTGCGGATAATGCGGCACAGATGGAATGTGCGACCTTAGGTCCGATGCCGCTTACTGTAATGAGCTTTAAGAACATCTCCTTCTGGTCTCTGGAACTAAAGCCATATAGCGAGATATCGTCTTCTTTAACGCTCTGGTAGAGATAAACAGTAGCCTGATCGCCGATGCCTCCGATCTCAGCCGAGATCCCCAGAGGGCAGTTAATAAGATAACCGATACCGTTATTCTCGATTACGATCTGCTGGTCATTACGTTCAGTTATAACACCTTTGATATATGCGTACATTCAAGTTCTCCTTAAGACATATAGGACTATTCTATCAATAAATCAGACAAATCCCTGATTACGGCCGGAGTATCCGTATCTTCCGTACTGGTAACCGGATACTGCCTTGCCTGCATAAGCTGTTCCCGTATTGGCAAGAGTGATCGCCAGAGCCAGCGCGTCGGCAGCATCGTCAGGCTTGGGAACTTCCTTAAGGCCTAAGATAGACTTAGTCATAAGCTGGACCTGCTTCTTCTCTGCCTTGCCATAGCCCGTAATAGCGAGCTTTACCTGACCCGGTGTAAATTCGAATACTTCGACTCCGGCTCTGCCTGCCTCCACGAGGACTGCTCCTCTGGCCTGTGCGGTACCTATTACGGTCGTATGGTTATGACCCATGAAAAGCTCTTCGATAGACATAAAGTCAGGCTTATACTGCTCAAGGATAAATCTTATCTTGTCATTTATCGCAAGAAGCCTTAACGGGAAATCCACGCCCGCTTTAGTCTCTATGACACCATAATCGACCACTTCGAATTTGGATCCTGCTTTATCGATTATGCCGTAACCCGTAATCGCATAACCCGGGTCGATACCGATTATTCTCTTCTTAACGGGCTCTTTGGTCATAGTACTCCTGTCTCATATAAACATTTGTTCGTATTATACAATAACGGCATAACAAATCAAGTTATGACATCCAATATGGCAGGTTTCTTCTCAGGCTTCTCCGGACCTATCTCATAAGCCTCTAAAATGAGGTCCATGGCGTCGAAAAGCCTTTCTTCGGGCAAGTTACTGTTCTCGCCCTGGTAAAGCGCACAGAGAGAATCTCCGCGTTCTACGCGGTCACCTGTCTTTACAAAGAAACCGATTCCTGCGCCGTAATCTATCTTGTCAGTTTTCGCAAGTCTGCCTGCGCCAAGAAGAACTGATGCCTGGCCTATCAGATCTGCTCTCATGCCCTGTACATAACCGGCATCGGGTGAATTAACATGCATACAGTCAAAAGGTTTGTCTACATATACAGGATTGCCTGAAGGGCTTAATTCGCCGCCCTGTGATCTGATGAGAGATTTAAACTTCTCATAGCAGCTTCCGTCCTTAAGTCTTGCGCGGATCTCTTCCCTTAAGACCTCAGGGCTCATGCCTGCATCCTTGCCCGCAAGGGTTATAAGATGGAACGCAAGCTCAGTAACCACTTCTATCACATCTTCTTCGCCCTTGCCTGTTACGGTATCGAATACTTCCTGCATCTCCAGGATATTACCGCAGAATCTTCCGAGAGGCTGGTCCATATCAGTAATAACGGCAACGGTCTTCCGTCCTGCAAGTTTGCCGATCTTGATCATGGCCTCGGCGAGTTCTTTTGCCATCTTAAAATCCTTCATGAAGGCGCCTGAGCCGCATGTAACATCAAGGACAATGACCTTGGCGCCTCCTGCGATCTTCTTGCTCATGATGGACGATGCTATAAGAGGGATGGAATCAACAGTACCCGTAACATCCCTTAATGAATAAAGGATCTTATCTGCAGGTGCAAGGTCGGGAGTCTGACCTGAGATGACCATGCCTGTCTCTTTTACGAGCCTTGGGAATTCTTTGGAATCGACTTCTACATTAAAACCCTTAATGGATTCGAATTTATCAACTGTACCGCCTGTAAAGCCAAGCCCCCTGCCGCTGAGCTTAACCGTCTCAACGCCGGAACTCCTTCAAGATATGAGAGATCCATCTGGCTTCCGGATGCTGCCATCTCCAATGTAAGAGTTGTCATCTCACGCTCGTCCATACCGTTTAGGACGATAGCCATAAGGAGAGCTGATATCTGGTAATCCGGAATGCTGCCATCCGTTACACCTGATACAAAGAACCTGATCTGCTCATCAGTAAGGCTCTGCTTATCTCTCTTGGCGATAATAATATCTCTCATGTTCATGGAAGATCACCTCCGGTACAAGGTCCTATAAAAGATATTATAATCATTATTGCGTGATAAATATCCTTATTGTGCTAAACTAATTCAAGCAAAACACCTTATGGAGGCTATAAATGGCCGGTAATTCAAATACAGCATCTTTTTCCACACCGCTTCCCGTTGTTCTTATCGGATGCGGCAGAGTCGCCGAAAAGCATTTAAAGGCTATTTCCAAGTTCAAAAATCTTGAGCTTAATGCCGTCGTAGATGTAAATCCTGAATCCTGCAAGAGGCTTTTAGGTTCCGTTAAGGGTTTTGCAGACGTTAAGAGCTACAGCGATTACAAACAGGCCATTGATGAGATCAAGCCTGCAATAGTATCAGTTACTGTTCCTTCAGGTCTCCATTTCCAGATTGCGAAATATGCTATGGAGCATGGCTCGAACCTCCTTCTCGAAAAGCCTATGACAATGTCCGTATCTGAAGCCCGTGAGATCTACGAACTCTCACAGAAGACCGGCCTTAAGATCGCAATGGGCCATATCTACCGCTATCTCCCTATCGTCGGCCTTGTAAGACAGGATATCGCCGAGGGCAAATACGGCAAGGTCACACACGGAACTATCTATGTACGCTGGGGCCACGGCGAAGATTACTATCAGAGCGCAGCCTGGCGCGGAACATGGAAGAGTGACGGCGGTGCTCTCATGAACCAGACGATCCATGCAATTGACCTTCTTGTATGGCTTATGGGCTCCGAACCTGAAGAAGCTTCCGCCATGATCGCCAGAAGATTAAGAAATATCGAAGCCGAAGACCTCGGCATGGCTGTCTTAAGACTTGAGAACGGAGCACTCGCCCAGATCGAAGGCACGACTGCTACGATTCCTTCAAAGCACACGGCTGAATTCTCCGTTTTCTGTGAGAACGGCCAGCTGTCGATGGGTCTTGATTCCGGCAAGCCTCATATCTCCGTCTACGGAGTTAAGCCAAACGGCAAGACAAAGAAGATGAACGGCTATTATATCCGCAGGCAGTTTAAAGAGGGCGGTTTATTTTCCTATAAGTGTGCCCTTAATCCGCACCTCGGCATCTATAAGGATCTCGCTGATTCAATAACCGGAGATAAGAATCCTATAGCTGATGCTTATGCGGGTTTTTCCTCTGTAGATACGCTCTTAGGTATATATAAATCAGCTAAAGAAGGACGTCCTGTTAAGCTTCCTTTGGAAGAAAATTTCAATTCTGTTGATATGACAGGATTCTTTGATTAAAAAACCTGTTGACTTTAAAATACCATATGGCTATAATAACTCACGTTGCTTGACGCACCTCTAGCTCAGATGGTAGAGCAACTGACTCTTAATCAGTGGGCCCAGGGTTCGAGTCCCTGGAGGTGCACCAGAACAAACGAAGGCGGTGTCTGATAAAGACACCGTCTTTTTTTATTTTTTATCTATGCAGAAAAAAAGGCCATCTCTTTTAGAGACAGCCCCTTATTTGCAGATATTGTTTCTTTGTTATCAGATATCGTCGTCTTCGAGGAATTCCTTGAATGCTGCGGATGTTTCTTCGGTAGAAAGAGTAGTAGCGGTCTTCTTAACTTCCCAGATCGGCTTTGTGGGCTCTTTCTTTTCGCTATTTTCCTGGGCTTTGACTTCTGCTTTGTTTGCAGCAAGGCCAAGAGCTTCTCTTGCAGCCTTCTGTGCAGCTTCCCTGGCAGCCTGGACCTTTGCTTCTCTTTCAGCGATAGCGGCAGCTTTCTCGGCGGCTTCCTTTGCGGCCTGCTCTTCTGCTTCTTTAGCAGCCTTTTCTGCGGCTTCCTTTGCAGCCTCTTCAGCAGCCTTCTCAGCAGCTTCCCTGGCAGCTTTTTCTTCAGCCTCTTTTCTGGCAGCCTCTTCGGCCTCTCTGGCTGCTTTCGCTTCTGCTTCCCTGGCAGCCTTTTCTCTGGATTCTTCCAAAAGCCTCTGCTGGAGGATACGGCGCTCTTCACGCGCCTTATTCTTTGCCTCTTCTTCAGCCTTCAGCTTATCTGCTTCCTTCTGGCTCTCTTCTAACTGCTTACGCTTCTCTTCATCGAGCTGGGCAATATGGGAAGCCTTAAGGTCACCGATAGATGACGGCGCCTGTACAGCCTGGTTCATGATCTTGGCCATCTTGGCCTGGCTTACAAGCTTGGCTCTCTCTTCATCTTCAGCAACCTTAACACCGAGCTGCTGGAGTCTTGCAAGCTCTTCAGGTGATACACCGGGCGCAGCTGCTTCGAAAACAGGCTCATAACTAACAGTCTTGATATCAACATCACCGACCTCGGAAATGCTGAAATCCGAAGCGGCTTCCTGAATTTTCTTCATATCCGGGATCTCAACACCGGGTAAAATCTCGTATTTCTTCTCGTCTCTCATAGATCACTCACCCTTTAAGCGAAAGCACCAGTTCAATGGCACCGATTGCACAAAGAATAATTCCTGCAGCAAGAATGATAATTGATATCTTGCTGACTCTGGAGGGTTCCTTCTTAACATCTTCCTTCTTCTCTTCTGCCTCAGGCTCTGCTGATTTCACGTTCTCAGTCTCAGACTGTTCCTCTGAAGCCGGTACCTCCTGTCCTGCACACTTTAAGATGATCTCGTGTGCATTAACGAGTTCGGGCTTGATAGCCAGTGACAGTTCCTTGAAAGTCTCCGTAGATGAAGCAAACTTTGCTGCGGTACTCTCCAGATTATCCGGAGAAGGAGCTTTGGTGCCCTCGAAATACATTACGCCGAAGCTTGCGTCGTCACTCGCATTGGATGCTCCGACAATATATTTCTGCACCGTCTCGAGAATGGACTTCTCGCCCTCTTCCCTGCCTTCAGCAAAAGTCTCAGCCATCTTGGCAACGACAGGTTTTACGAGTCCTGCCTCCTCGTTATATACGCTGTCCTGAACACCATCTGTCATGAGAGCAATGGCATGGACATCGTCTACTGTCGTCTTTAAAAGACGCATATAGTTATCAGCATGTGCTGCGGTGACAAAGTATGTCTTACCGTCTTTATCGTTCTGAGGCATTGAGATAGGGCTCACGCCTGAAGGAGAGATCCTTACGATAAGACCGTCACCTATGTGACCGATCATCATCCTTCTGTCTTTTACTGCTACAAAGAGCAATGTGCAGGACAGCCTGTCGATCACATCGATCGTGCGTTCTTCCATAATGCCCGCAAAAGCGACACGGAGCTTTGCCATAAGATATCCTCTTACAGCTGCTTCCCTGTTCTCAGCATATAAAGCATCGAAATGCTCGCACAATGTATCTGTTATTACATGAACTGCGCAGTCAGAGCCGAATCTTGCATCGGTATACTGCTTTCCGCCGGCACCGTCCGCAATACAAACAACCGAAACGTCATTTTTAGTAACTGCAAAAGAGGCATCCTCACATGGAGTACCCCTGTTTACATGTTTATTGCCGATCGTCGTAATTGCACCGACAGTAATTCCCTTATACATCAGTCGTCCTCATTAATGAATTTCATGAAATCATCAATATCAACAGCTTTGCCCTGCGGCTCTGTATCTATATGATAAAGTGCATCGTCGTTCATACCCGAGGATACGATCGAAGATGAAGAAGATCCCAGGAATTCAAAGAGTTTTCCAAAGTCAGCGGAATTTACTGAAATAGGCTCAGCGCGCTTAATTGAAAGTCTCTTCAAAATATCGAAGTCTACGCCCGAACCAACGCCGATATTAAATACTACGAGTTTATCTTCTCTCTCAAGTTCATTACATGCTTCGATAGCACGTTCCATGTTCTGCATCGCATTAGGACCCTGAGGGGCACCGTCAGTGATAACAACGAGCCAGGGCTGGAAATACTTGATACCCATTTCCTTGTAGCCCTCTTTTCGCGCATTAAGAAGCTCTAATGCAGTAAGAACGCCCTCACCGATAGGTGTAAGAGTCGTAGAAGCCGTGATCTCAGGTAAACCCTTTTCCTTTGAGATCTTACCGAAAGGCATTACGATCTCTACCTTTGATCCGAAAGTAATGATAGCGATATCTGTTGAAGATCTTGTATCATCATTTGATTTGATCGAAGTTACGAAATTCTGAAGACCCATATTGAGCTGCTTGATCGGGTTGCCCATCATGGAACCTGATGTATCAAGAGCAAAACAGATAGGAAGTCTTCGCTTCGTACTTGTACCAAAATCTGAACTAGAAAAACCGTCCGCCATAAAAGTCCTCCGCACATTCGAAGTTAAAAGCTATGCACAATAAAAATTATATCAAAAGAGACCTCAGAATAAACCGAAGAATTTCTTTTTAGGAGCCGGTGTCGGCATTGCAGCTGCCGCATCATTCTTAGCCGGTTTGTCGTCATCATACTTAACCGGTCTGAAGCTGCTCGACTCTCCTACACTTGAAGAAACAAATCTGCCGGAAGGTACATTATTAAATGTCTTCTTCTCAAACTTAGGCTTCGGCTCAGGTGCTTTATTGGTCTGCTCCTTAGCCTCTGCAAGCTTTGCTCTGTATTCTTCAACATTGATACTGATCTGCTTATAATCCTCGCAAGGGAAAAGCTTATAGGCTTCAGGATCATCATATTTGAAATTCTCGAGCTCGGTCATATACTGCTGAACCGCATCTCTCCAACATACAGCTTCGTAAGACTTGCCTTCTTTGAAAGTCCTGTAGAGCATCTTTCTGAGATAATCAGGAAGATATTCCCAGATATGAACATAACCGCCGAGCGGAATATGCTCAGTCTCAGAGTTATCAAGTGTATAAGGGAAGTTCTTATTCAGGATCTCTTCTCTTAATGTCTCGGCACCGTTTCTTGTGGCATAAGGATGGAGTCCGCAGAACAATACTGAGAAAACAAGCATTGCAATAGAATAGTCTTCATCTTCAAGTGTTCTGACAAAGCCTGCGAAATCCCTGCCCCAGAGCTTAGGATCAGTAAACTCCTCTGTACCTACAGGGCAAGGGAGATTGCCGACCTGGACGCTGTCCATATCGATAAGATACTGGGAATTGGATGACTCGATCAAGGCATTCTTAAGCTGGATATCACCTGCTACAACGTCATGCATATGCAGATAGATATACTTGCCGATCAAAGACAGCAAGGTCTCGCATACATCAAGTCTTGTCCAGTCAGGATACTGCTCGAGGATCGCATCAGGACCGTCGAAAACATTGCTTAAGGTCGTTCCCTTGCCGATAAACATCGTATAACCGACAGGAACGTTGCGGAAATATAGCAAATGCTGAGGCGCACAGAAATGGGGAGAAGTGATATTAAGTTCTGTAAGCTTCTTCAGCTTGGCCCATCTGAGAGGCGTAATAACCCCTTTATGATAGATCTTTGCTACTAATTTTGAATTATCTGTAAGGAATACCATTCCTTCTGCACCGCCGGAAAGCCTCTTCTCAAGAGTAAGCCTCTCACCGCCGTTGTAATTGACGATATCACCGATATTGGCTCTGGCGTCTGTATCAAGGAAAGAATCTATCTTAGCGAGGTTGCTGAGCTTAGGCGGCGGATTGTCATCGATCATCTCCTGCATGGAGGAATAGATCTTAAGTCCGGTCGGGAAAAGAATAGCAACATCGTGATTATATACAGGCTTCTTCTCTATAAGTCTCTTAAAGAGAATGCTGTTTTTAGTCGTAAGAAGAACAGAAAAGTCGAGCTCATTAACCAGCTCGATAAATCTTTCAGTATTGCAGGTGTTGATAAGATGAAGCTTATTTGTAGGAAGAAGGCTCTGCATCAGAGAACGCATTGAAGGCTGGACATACTTATCCTTCGGATCCTGCTGGGCAGTTACACACTTGTGCAGAACTTTAAAAGTATCATTGACATAACAGTCGATACCATAGTCGTTAAAAAGGTTAAGAAGTTCATCAAACCATACTCCGTTGGAGCATTCCCAAACAACAGAGTAATCTAAAACAATCGACAGATACTTACTAAGACCTTCAAACATAGCTTTCTTAAACACCTTCTCTCCAAAATAATTCTAATAAATGGAAAATAAGAAATCAAGAAATCACGCCAAAGAATTTGATATTTAGGCGATAATTTTGACATAAATGACAGAAAACTGAGGTAATAGTCCCTTTTTTCTCACTCGATTCCGACCAGTTTCATCAAATATTTCGCGTTAGACTGCCTGCTTATACCGGACGAAAGCCTGTAATCGAATTCGATTCCGGTATCGGTGTAAGATTCAGAAAAATGGTAGTATCTGATATTATCGAACCCCTTCTCAGTCTTGTCGATCATAGCATAATCATGTGTCGTCATAAGGCCGCAGATATAGGGTTTGGATAACTTCTTCAGTACAGTAAGAGCACCCTCTGTCCTGTCATCGGAATTGGTTCCTCTGAAGATCTCGTCAATAAGGAACAGCAAAGGCTTCTCCTCACCTGCCGCATTAACGATCCCTGAGATCCTTATAAGCTCTGCTTTGAAAGTGCTCATATTCTCTTCAATGCTGTCAACGATCCTCATTGAGCTCATAACTCTCATTCTGCCAAGTTTTAAGCTTGCAGCAGGAACAAGTCCTCCTGTCAATGCAAGTATCGTGCAAACGCCGACAGTTCTTATCATTGTCGTCTTACCGGACATGTTAGATCCTGTAATTATCGCTATATCCTTATCTATAGTTACTGAGTTCCTGACAACTGTCTCATGTTCCAGAAGCGGATGAGCAAGATCCGTGCCTTCGAAAAACGCATTGTCAGAAGCCTTATCCGATTCAACGAATACAGGGAATGTGCTCTCTTCCAGAACAAGTCCTGTCTGTGCTGCACACATCAGGGATTCGATCTCAGATAACCCGTCGATATAAGACGGAAGATCCTTTCCATGGTTAACAGCCCAGTTGCCCAATAAGAAAGAGATAAGATAATCCAAAGGTGCAATAACATTAAATATCAGGGCGAACAGAGGCTGCGTGCGGACACCTGCAAATCTTAATGCATTATCGAGCTTCTTAAGAGAACACCTTCAGCTTATCTCGGATCATGCAGATTTAAGCTTCCTGAGATTTTTGAGAGCAAAGAGATCTACGAGAAGATATTTGAGATTCTCGGCTTCACACCCGAACAGGCACAGCAGAAGTTTGGTTTCCTAATGAACGCCTTCAAGTACGGAGCACCCCCTCACGGAGGTTTGGCTTATGGTCTCGACCGCTTCGTCAGCCTCTTTGCACAGCTCGACTCGATTCGCGACTGCATTGCCTTCCCGAAGAACAACTCAGGTCGCGACGTCATGCTCGATG
>CADCJM010000027.1 GCA_902801755.1 Oscillospiraceae bacterium | reverse complement strand
GATCGCCTTGTAGAGGATCTCATATGTTCCGTTCTTGCTGTAATCAACGTTGTCGTCTTCAACTACGAAATATGGGGTCTCATCGTAGTCGTCCGTTACCGTTATGCCTTCGAAAAAGTCGACTGCATCAGGGTCACCGCTGCATGTAAGCGGATGAACGCCCTTGATAAACGGCGCTGTCTGGTCGTTGATGACATGGAATGGAACGCTTATCTCAGTCGAGTTGTTATACCAGTCCGTGACTACGACGATGAACTCGTAATCACCGGTATTGAGCTTTTTGGGAAGCTCTTCCTTGTACTTGACTTCAGCGATTCCGGAGAGGTCATAAAGACATCCGACACATTCAGACGCTTCCGGCCATTTGGTCAGCGTGAACTGTGTCTGCGGTATTGCCTCCCCCACAGGACCTGTGTGGTCCTCTATCCTCAATGTTACTTCCTTCTCGAAAACCTTGCCGTAGGATACCTTAAGCCTGTAGACTGCGGGCACATTGACATCGATGCCTGAAACATCGGTAATGAACGCTGCATCTTCAGGGCACTCCTCGAAAAAGTTTTCGATCAGGATCTGGCTGCCGGCTTCAAGAACGACCTCAGTTCTGGCGTTCCTGTCTGCCTTATCAATGATCAGATAGGCGACAACAGCCGCAACCACTGAAACGCAGAATAAGACAGCCACAAGACTTGCGGCGATCCTTGATCTGCGCACCCCGTTTTTGGGTGTTTGTTTCTGCTCTTCTTTACTCATGTCTTCTTTTCTCTTTCCTTTTTAATCCCCATTATTTGTTTCTGTATTTTCTGCCGGTTTAGTCGGATCCGGCTTCGGTTTGGTCGGTTCAGGTTTAGATTCTGTAGGTTCCGTCGGCTTTGTGGGAACCGGAGTATTCGTATTGGTCGGTAAAGGTGTAGGCGAAGGTGAAGGCTCCGCTGAAGTCTGGACCGGTGTAGGCGAAGGTGTGTCCGTGGTCGTATTGGCCGGTGTGGGCGAGACCGTAGTTCCTCCGGATGTAGGTTCAGCTGTAGGACCTGCTGTAGGTCCTCCTGTTATTGTCGGATTGTTCGTGATCTCAGGTGAAGGCGTGATCGCAGACGATTCGCCTGTCGGTGTGATATCCGGCTCAGTTGTCGGAGCTATTGTCTCAGTCGGTATCGGCGTCGGTGTATCTGTCGGCTTGAAGTCGGTCGAACCGCCTGCACGTGCAGGATAGAGCTTGCCATTGAACTGATGGTACTTGTCATTGATCTGCTTGTCCGTGCACATGAAATAGATCGTTCTTCTGTGCTTGAAAACAGTAGCATCGCAGTGATACCACTGGCCGTTAAGCTTTACGAGATTCCAGTAATGGTTGGAGCCGTAGACAGGGTATCTTCTGACCATCATGTTGGGAATGCCCGCAAGATCCAGGAGCATCTTGGAGCATGCATAGTAAACGTAACAGTCGCCCGAACGCCTGGAGAATCCCCTGTAGCAAGCCTTTGCATAAGAAGGTCTTCCGGGAACATGTGCATAGTAGATATGGCTGTGTACCCAGTTGAAGATATTTCTTGCCGTGGCAACGTCATCCTTGCCCCAGAGTCCTGAAAGGACCTTTCTTGCGAGCTGCTGTGCCTTTTCCTTGGTGCCGGCACCGGATCCGCCTGATCCGCCCGAACCGCCGCTGGAGAGGTCTTCACCGCCGCTTACTGTTGCTGTAGTCTGGGAAGCAGGCTTTGTTGACTTAGTAAGCTTAAGCTCAGCCTGGCGGTATGTGGAATTGCCGGCCTTGTCGATAGCCATGTACTTGACTATATATGTGCCGGGATTCTCATAATCGACCTTGGTATCATCGATCAGGATGACCGGGTCCTCATCGTAATCGTCAGTTGCTTCGACACCGTCGAAGAAATCAGGCTCCTCATCGTTCATTGAGAACTCAATATCTTTGACGCCTGTAAGGACAGGTGCTGTGCGGTCGTCGATTACAGTAAACGGAACGCCGATCCTGGCCGTGTTGCCGTAAACGTCTGTTACGAGAACAGGAACGTTATAATCGCCGCCTTCCTTGAAGACGGGCTCTTCTTCGTATTCGATCTTTGCGATGCCGGAAAGGTCATAAAGATAGCCTACGCAGTCAGCTGCCTCAGGAGCCTTCCATGTCGTGTAAAGGGACTTGGGGAGCGCGATGCCCTTGGGAGCTGTGTGGTCTTCGATCCTTAAGACGACATCTTTTTCGAAGGCTTCGTCATAGAAGACCTTGAGCTGGTATACTGCAGGCTCGGTCGTATCGATATTGGAAATATCGGTTACAAAGCGCGCGTCGGAAGGACAGGACTCAAAGAAATCCTGAATCCTTATCTGATTTCCTGCCTCGATTACGGCCTCGTGCTTTAAGTTTCTGTTAGCGTCACGGATCGTGAAGATAACAGATACCGCAACGATAGCGGCACAGTAAACGAACGCACCGATTTTTCCAATAGTTTTGAACATATTAATTATAATTTAAGACTCGCGCGTAATTGTCAAGAAATATTTATAACAAGTCTGCGCGGGATAATTTGCTGTTAGTTGGTACTTTTGTCGGCTAAGGTCAGCCTTCGTCAGAATCCGTCGGGTCAGAAGCCGGCGGCGGAGTCGTGGGCGTGGGCGCAGGAGCCTCCGTGTCCTGAGGCACAGGTGTCGGTGAGGGCGAAGGCGCGGGCGCGTCCGTATTCTGAGGTACAGGCGTGGGCGAAGGAGTGACCTCTCCGGAGGACTCCGTAGGCTTGGGCTGCGTCTCAGTAGGAACTGCCGTGACCTCACCTGTAGGTACAGCCGTCGGTGTGGGAGAAGGTGTTACCTCCTCTGAAGGTGTAGGCGTTATCTCCTCCGTGGGCGTCGGTGAAGCCAGGAAATCCTTTGAGCCTCCTGCGCGCGGCGGATAGAGCTTGCCGTTGAACTTGTGATATCTGTCGTTGATCTGGGCGTCGGTGCACATGAACCATACTCCGGGGTGGTCCTTATAACCCTCCGTAGCATCGCAGTGGTACCATTCGCCGTTAAGCTTAACCAGAAGCCAGAAATGGACCTTGCCGTTAAGCTTCGGATAACGGTCGACTCTCATATTGTCGATCCCTGCAATATCAAGGAGCATCTTGCAGCAGGAATAGTAAACATAGCAGTCGCCGCTCTTCTTGGTGAATCCTCTGTAGGCGGCATGTTCATAGACACGCTTGCCCGAAAGGAGCCTGAAATAGAAATTGTCGTGAACCCAGTTGAAAATATTTCTTGCTGTGGCAACGTCATCTTTGCCCCAAAGGCCTGACATTACTTTCTTTGCGAGCGCATAAGGATCACCGTCGCCTACATGGTAGGTGCCGTTGTCGCTGCCCGTCTTAGCCTTTGTCGTAGCTGCAGGGAGCTTTACGTTGATCATGACAGGGACAGAGCTCTCGTTGCCTGCCTTGTCCCTTGCCCTGTAAATGACCGTATATGTACCGGTCTTAGTGTAATCGACCTGTGAATCATCAGCCGTAACAGCCGGATCAGGATCGTAATCGTCCTTCGCTGTAACTCCTTCGTAGAAGTCAACAGCGTCAGGATTGCCTTCGACTTCCAGGTCGTGGGTGCCGCTGATAACAGGCGGAGTCACGTCGTTAATGACCGTGAACGGCACTTTTATCTCCGCCACATTTCCGTAGACATCCGTGATCAGGACCGGCACTTCAAAGTCGCCGCCTGCTGTAAATGCAGGTTCGCCGTCCTTGTATTCGATTTTCGCGACGCCGGAAAAATCATAGACATCCGAGACACACTCAGAAGCTTCAGGCATCTTCCAGTTCATGTAGACAGTCTTAGGTACCGGATTTGCCGTAGGCGGTGTGTGGTCTTCGATCCTCAAAACAACATCAGCTGTCTTCTTCCCGTAACGGATCCTCAGCTGATAGACAGCCGGCTCATTCGTGTTGATGCCTGACACATCGGTCAGGAACTCACTGTCGGCCGGAGTGTTCTCAAAAAAGACATCGATCGAGATAGGCGTGCCTACCTCGATCGTTACATCATTCTTGAGAGAGTAAAGGGTGTCGCATGCTGCAAAGATGGCGGCCGTACAAAGCGCCACGATGCAAACGACGATGCTCAATACCTTTCTTTTCATTCCCGTTTCCAAATCCCATTCTTTTGTTTAATCCCCATTTTTGACGGAAATCAGCCGTCCTTCTTGTACGGGAAACCTGATTTGATCTTCCCGTTATATACATCTATATACTTCTGAACCGATTTTGTCGAGCGTTCAGGATATTTTGACTTGTCGAAAGTATGATCTGACGGAGCTGCAATGATCTCCTTATCTGTCATCATGAATGTGAAGTATGCCTTTGATGTACCGTCGAAATACTTCTGTGCATCGCAGTGATACCACTCACCGTTGAGCTTGACCAGACACCAGTAATGGTAGTTAGGATGCGCCCTGGATACCTTTCTTACCACGCAGATATTCTCGATTCCTTCGGCATCGAGCATGGCCTTGCAGACAGCCCATGTACCGTAGCATGAAGAATATCTCTTTGTGAAAGTATTGATCGCGGCAACAGCCCAGTTGCTGTACTGGGGAGTATGCAGAACGAATCTGATGTTATTGTGTACCCAGTAGAAGATCTTCATAGCCTTAACGACATCAGTATCGCTGGACTTAAGGATCTTCTTGTTGATATCCGCAGCCATCTTTCTGGCCTTATCCTCGTATGCACGGATCTCAGCGGAAGTCTCGCTTCCTCTGCCTGTGATAACCACGTGAACCTGTACTGTAACCTCAGTAACGTTGCCTACATCATCAGTAGCCCTGTAGATCAGATCGTAATCTCCTACCTTCTTAAGATCCACCTGTGAATTGTCGATCTCAAGAGTAGGATTAACCGCATAATTGTCTGTTACGATAATTCCTTCTCTATAAGCAATGGTCTCAACCTTGCCTGCCACTACGTCAAAATCATGGGTACCGAAGATCATAGGAGGCTCAGTATCCTTGATTACACGGAAAGGAACATCGACAACGGAATAGTTGCCGTTTGCATCAGTAAGCCTTACGCCGATAGAGTAATCGCCGCCCTGTGTAAGATCAGGCTCGCCCTTGTCATAAGAAAGGGATACGGCAGTAAGATCAAAGATATCGGTGATAAGTTCTTCCGGTGCGGGCGCTTTGCCGGCGTACATCTTGTAAGGAACTGCCTTGCCGGTGGGCGCTGTACGGTCAACAATGCTCAAAGCCGAATGAACGACATGTCCGCCGCAGTCGATAGCGATATCGTAAGTCTGCAAAAGACCGGGATCGATCTGATCTACCGCGGTAATGAACTTTGTATTCGGCGGAATAACAGTAAAAAAGCTATCGAGTGTGATCGGATGACCATACTCGATGCTTACTTCCTTGATAACGCAATTTTCGATGTTGCTGATCGTCTTATTATAGAGATAATAACAGCCTGCAACACCTAACAAGGCTCCTGCGATAAGCGGAAGAACCACTATTCCCAAAAACCTTGCTACGTTAAACTTATATTTTTTTGCTGTCCTCGTCATGATAAGTCAGTTGAGAAATAAGTAATAGCAGATACTACACCCTTCTCATCAATATCAAACTGGATGAATGATGTTCCCTTAAAGTATTTAAGGAATGTATCTTCCTGCTCACTAGGCTCACCATAAGCTGCCTTAACCTGGTCAACTGTGTTTCCGATGTAAACGCCCTCAGCTGTAGCTACTGTGTCATCGCAAAGCATAACGTACATAACCTTAGCTTCGCCTGAGTTGTCATCCATAGGATGTGAAACTACCTGGAAGGAACCGCCCTTGAAAACGTAAACGTAGTCGAGACCCTGGCCTGCGCAGGAAGCCTGCTGTGTCAGTTCGTACTCGTTCTTATCAAACTTGCTGTCATCAAATGCTGCGCTGCAGATGATATCTACGCCCTTGTATGTGAACTTG
This sequence comes from Oscillospiraceae bacterium, assembly GCA_902801755.1. Lineage (GTDB taxonomy): Bacteria > Bacillota > Clostridia > Saccharofermentanales > Saccharofermentanaceae > Saccharofermentans. The sequence goes on along the minus strand of CADCJM010000027.1, from coordinate 23,654 downwards.
AAGTTGCCGCTTGCAGCGTTCTTGTCGATATCTGCTACGTTGATCGTCTCGCCGTTGCCGGGACCAACCTGGCTCTGGGTAGAGATAACGCTGATATCAGAAGATACCGGCTGAGGTGCATTATTGCATGCACAAAGTGTTGCTCCAGCGATACTTAAGCCCATCATAAGTGCTGCGACTTTAGTAAATTTCATGTCTTAAAAATCCTCCATATTGTGGTTCGTGTAAACGCCTAGATAATAATACACTATGAATTTCACACGCATATGACAAAAATAAGTGAAAATGGCGGAAAAAATTACTCTAAAATGACAAAATAAATTAAGAAACCGTAAAGATCACTTATCAATAGCATTGGCACCGTAGCTTATGAGCTTGCCGTATTTCTCGATCTCAGCGAGCTGGTCTTCCCTCATCCAGTTGTAGAAGGCGATGTCCTTTTCGTATTCTTTAGAGACTTCCGGAACGGTCCTGTAGTCAGTCAGGGCATAGTTATCCATAAGATATTTGCCGAAGAATACGCTAAGCTTCTCAGCACCGTAGATATTGAGGTGCTGGCCTTTGTCGTAGGTATCCTTGGTCATATCAATGTCCATATCTTTCCTGTAATCATTGAAATTGATATATGTGAGGCCGTACTTTGCAGCATATTCTTCGACGTTCTTGTCCCACTGCTTGAACCACCCGTATTCGATAGGGGCACGTACGAGAAGGAGCGTGATGCCCTTTTCTTCGCAAAGGAGCCTTATCTGGTCGAGATAATACATGGAATAATCGTCAAACTTGTAGCTGATCCTTGGCATCGGCTTCGGAAGAATGCCCTGCGGATCTACGTCACAGCGCATATAGTAGCCGTTGTGGGATACTTTGTCCTTGGAGAACACATACTTAAAATCATTTTTATTAAGCTCGTTCCACCTGTAATGGTATCTCAGGATCGGGAAAACATAAGATAAGAATGTCTCCTCCGGTCTCATGGAAGCATTGATCGCATCGACCTTGTCCTTCGACCATCTCATACCGTCCAGAGTCATTCTGTTATAAGCCTCTTCACGCTTCGGAGACTCATTCTGCATGTTGTGGATAGACACGACAACAACCTTGGGAGTCTCAGTCCTCAAGGCATCCTTCAGAAGATAATAGGACTGCCAGATATACTGCTCGCCGGAACCTCTGATGTAAGCGGAAATGCCGTATTCCTCGTACATCTTGATAGGCGAAAAGTTCTCATACGCATCGCAGTCACCGAAGATCAGCACGTCATGAGGCACCTTCTCCTTATAGTACTCCTCAGTAAAAGAGCCCTCGATAACGCCAACCTGGTACTTTTTCATCAGGAGCCTCTGGACAAACCACAGGATTCCAAAAGACAGCGCCAGTAAGACCAGCGCCGTTATTATCTTCTTAACCTTTGTGCCTTCTTTTTTTGCCATTACATTGCCTTTTTAAGACGGCGGAAGTCACCTAAAGCCTTCCAGCCGATCTTAACGATCTTCTTGATATTGATGGAGTTTGTACCACCCTGACGGGGCCTGAATGTGACCTCGCGGAAGGCGTGCTCCTCACCGTAGTGTACAAAATATGTTGTCATCATGATGTTCGGCAGGTTGTAATCCTTGTCGAGCTTGGGAAGGTATTTAGCTACTGTTTTCGCATCCATAAGGCGGAAAGGAGCGTTCGCATCCGGTACCTTTACCTTGAAATAGAGCTTTAAGAGGAAGCATACGACCTTCTCGACAAAAGCTCTGTCCTTGCCGTCGCCTCTTACGACTCTGTGGCCGAAGATGCCCTTGTAGCCGTGGCGCATCTGCCAGAAAGCATCGAATTCCTCAGGCAGTGTCTGTCCGTCGGAGTCAGTCTGGAAGATAAAATCTGCTCCCTGCTTGATAGCATAATCGTAAAGAGCGATTACCTTGGGTCCGTGCTGCTTGCCTGTGTCTGATAAGATCTCAAGCTGTGGATGATCTTTCTGGAAATTCTCGAGGAGCTCGTGAGTCCTGTCCTGGCTTCCGCTGTCAGCTATGACAAGTCTCGAAGCCGGATCCTTGCCTTCAAGGACCGGATACCAGGAAGTAACAACGTCAAGGATGTTGTCCTCTTCGTTATATGCCGGCATTACAACATATAAAATGTCCATGAGCTTACTCCTCCGTTATATTCTTTCTCTCAGCGATAAAGTAGCGCGGGCGCTGCTTTGTCTCAAGATAGATCTTGCCGATATATTCGCCGATTACGCCAAGGCTGATCATCTGGATGCCTGAGACAAAGCAGATGATGCATGTCGTGGAAGCCCAGCCGTCAACATAATTGCCTGAGATAACTGATGCCAGTACGTAAATGATTCCGATAAAGCTTAAAAGAGCTACGATAAGTCCGAAGCCTGTGATGAGTCTCAAAGGTCTTACGGAGAAGGATGTGATGCCGTCGATCGCAAGAGACAGCATTTTCGACAACGGATAATGAGTCGTACCTGCTTCGCGCTCGGCTCTGGAATAGTAGACAAAAGACTGCTTGAATCCGAGCTGCGGGATAATGCCTCTCAAGAAAAGATTTACTTCGCCATAGCCTTCAAGAGCATTAAGAACTCTTGCGCTCATGAGTCTGTAGTCAGCGTGGTCGGGAATGATGTCAACGCCCATTCCGCGGAGCACTTTATAGTAAGACTGTGCTGTGGTCCTCTTGAACCAGGAGTCTGTAGTCCTGTCATTTCTGACGCCGTAAACGATCTCACTGCCCTTGGCATATTCATCGACCATCTCTGTGATCGCATTGATATCGTCCTGGCCGTCACAGTCCATGGAGATCGTGATGTCAGCGTATTTCTTAGCTTCCATGAGGCCTGCGATAAGAGCGTTCTGGTGGCCTCTGTTACGGGAAAGGGAAATAGCGCAGTATTCTTCACTCTCTTCGCAAAGAGATGTAAGGATATCCCACGTAGTGTCCTTGCTGCCGTCGTTGACGAACATAACACGGCTCTTACTGCTGATCTTTCCTGCTTCGATCAGCTCATCCAATTTGCCCTTAAACTTGCCGCTCGTAAGCGGTAAGACCTGCTCCTCGTTGTAGCACGGAATAACAAGATATAGTACCGGCGCCATCATAAACTCCCAAACTTTTTTATTATTTTGAAGATTATAGCATAGGTTAGCCGGTTTTTATCTTATGGTTCTTATAATCGATCCTCTTCTGTACCGATTCGGTCGCACTTTCAGGGAACACTTTCTGCTTGAACTGGAAGCCGTTCCAGCCTCCCTGCCAGAAATCAAGGAGTTCTTTTGTTGTATACATGAAAAAATAACTGTCGTATCCCTGGCGCCATGTGGCATCACAGTGGTACCACTGGCCATTGAGCTTAACGTAATTCCAGTAATGTGTCGCCGTCTGGTAAGGATAGCGCTCGATTATCATGTTCTCGATGCCTGCGACATCAAGGAGGACCTTTACCGCATACACGGTCGAGTAGCAGTTGCCCATTCTCTTGGTATAAGCGTTATACGCCGCCTCGGTCCATGAACGGCTCGTGGTCCTTAAGATAAACCTTATGTTGTATCTGCACCACCATACGATCTGGAGTGCCACTTCCTCTTCGGTCATGCCGGGTTCAGTGATCTCATCTAAGATCTTCTTTGCTTCCGCATAGACCTGGTCAGGCTCAATGTAGCCCTTGGGCTTGTTCTCGACCTTGAGTTTTACACTTACTGATGTCTCATTGCCCGAGAAGTCCCTTGCCGTATAAGTGACCTCATATTTGCCCGGAGTCTTGAGGTCGACCTTGGAAGTATCGATATCAAGTGCCGGAGCAGTATCGTAATCATCTGTGATTATGAGATTTTTCCTGTATGCCACCGAGTCGCCGATATATACCTGGAGGTCCTGATAGCCCTTGATCACAGGCGGCGTTGAATCTTTGGTAACATCCAGAGGCACGGCGATATAGGTCTCATTTCCTGAAACGTCGCTAAGCACGACATAAGCGTTATATTTTCCGCCGGCGGAATAATCCGGCACATCCGTCCATCTGGCTGTGACGTCAGTTACATCATTTATGTCTGATACACATGTCATCGGATCAGGAAGTTCCTGGCTCGCGAAAAGTTCCTGCGGAATGCCCTGCGCTGCAGGTGCGACAGTATCCTTTATGTTAAGTGTGCACGGGAAGTTCTTCCCGTACATATTTATGTTAAAGCGGACTGTCTGGGGAAGATTCCCGTCGACTTCATCGAAATCAAGATTGCATGATACGAATCTCATAAAGGCAGGTTCGCCTTCAAGATATGAATTAAGGTCAGGCTTGGGAGATCCCGCCTCGATCGTTATCTCCTGCTTAACCAAAGCAAACTGCTCTTTAAGGAATGAGCTGATTCCGTAATAGACCAGGAAGACCAGAAGTGCCGACACGCCGATAATAAGAAGCGGCATGAAGTTAAACGGCTTTGCATTGGTCTTTTCCTTCTGCGGAGCGGGTTTGACAACCGGCTTTTGAGCCTTTTGCGGCACATTTTTCCGGACAGGATTCTGAGCAGACTTTTGTGCGGGCCTTGGAGCAGACTTTTGTACCGGCTTTTGCGGTGCCCTCTGAACGGGCCTGTTATTGCCTTGCCGTGCTGGTCCTTGCACAGTATTTTGAGCGGTCCTTTGCGCGGTTTTCTGTACCGGTCTTTGAGGCTGTCCCTGCACAGGTCTTTGGCTCTGCACCGATCTTTGCGCAGTATTTGGGACAGGCCTTTGAGCCTGCCTTGGTGTCTGGGGCATATTCCTGTTTGCGGGAGCTTTATCCGGAACACTGCGGGCAGTAATGGGCCTTGCTTGTGCGGAAATTTCAGTATTCCGCCTTAAGGGCTTCATATTATTGCCTTCAACAGTCTTCTTCATGTTATTTCTTTATCTTGTGCGCGCCGTAATTGATCTTACTTTGTACAGACTTGGTAGCTGACTTCGGATATTTGTTCTCTTTGAAATTATACCCGTTCCAGCCGTTATGCCAAAAGTTCTTCAATTCCTTGGTCGTATACATAAAGAAATAGCTGTTGTACTTAAGTCTCGGTGTCGAGTCGCAGTGATACCACTCGCCGTCGATCTTGATATAGTTCCAGTAATGTCCGTGGTAGATATAAGGATCTCTCGTGATGATCATGTTTTCGATACCTGCAGCATCGAAAAGGGCCTTTGCGGTCATGGCAAAGTTATAGCAGTTGCCGTTACGCTTAACGAGTCCGTCATAAGCTGCTCTTGTCCATGAGGAGTTGTCAGCCTTTGCGACGTAGTTGACGTTATATCTTACCCACCATGTGATCTGAAGGGCCTTTTCCATATCTGACATGCCGGACTTGATGATCTTCTTTAAGACCTTATTGGCTTCCTTATAGACCTTCTCAGGCTCGACATAGTTCTTCGGCTTTTTCGTAAGCTTTAAAGTGATCTCAACTTCAGAGACGTTGCCGGAGAAATCCGTAGCCCTGTAGATAACCTTATATGTGCCGGCCTTGCTCAAATCGACCTGGCTCGTATCGATCTCGAGCTGCGGCTTGGTATCGATGTCATCCTTGACCGTTACATCAGTCCTGTACTTGATAGGATCGCCGACAAAGGCTTCGATATTCTTGGTGCCCTCGATTACGGGAGCTTCGGAGTCCTTGGTAACCTGGAAAGGAACATCGACGATAGTCTCATTGCCTGAAGAGTCTGATACGACTGCCTTCGCAATGATGTTGCCGCCGCCTGAGATATCCGGCACTTCAGCCCACCTGACGGTCGTTTCGTTAAGATCCTTGATGTTCTTTACGCACTCTTCAACAGGCGGAACCTGGTCAACGGAGAACATCGTCTGCGGAACAGCCTCTGCTGTCGGAGGGGTCGTGTCAACGATCTTAAGGCTGCACGGGAAATTCACGCCGTACATCCTTACGTTGAATCTGATCATCTGGGGAAGTACATAGTTGACCTGGGAAAAATCCAGGTTGCAGGATACGTATTCAGGGAACTTCGGCTCGCCCGTGATATACATCTGGAGGTTTGCCGTCTCGCCTGCTTCGATAGTATGCTCTGTAACGATAAGGTCAGTATCTTCGTTGAAGACATTAATGGCCCATACTGCTGCAGCTGCTATTATGATCTCGAAAAAGAGGATTATAAGATAAGGCAGATACCTGTTCTTTCTTTCCTTACGCTCACGTCTGCGGCCTCTTCTCTCCTCGGCTTCTTCTTCCTCGTCGTCGAATTCCTCATATTCGGAATCCACTACTTCGATACCGTCTTCCTGCTCGTCCTCATACTGCACTGCATTTATTAAGGACTTGTCTTCCTCGTGCTCTACTTCTCTGGGAGCAAGGTGACGGGGTGCGCTGATAGTCTCCGGTACGGAACGTACCACAGGTGTATTTGCATTTGCGATCTGCGCCGGACGGTGCGGCACAGGCATTCTTGTATTAAGCTGCTGTGTCGATGTGTGGAAAACAGGCATAGCTGTACTTGCGGGCCTGTTCTGCTGAGGGATCTGAAGACGCTGTGGTACCGGCGGCTGGACCTGGGCAGGGTGCTGCACGGGCTGAGGTGCACGCTGGGGTGCCTGCTGAACAGGATGCTGAGGCATCTGAACAGGACGCTGCATGGGCTGGGGTGCACGCTGTGGCATCTGCTGAACAGGACGCTGAGCAGGTCGCTGAGCGGGCTGGGCAGTGCGCTGCATCGGCACAGGCTGAGCTGTGCGCTGAAACTGCAAAGGTACCGGCTGAGGTGCGCGCTGAGGTGCCTGCTGAACAGGACGCTGCATGGGCTGAGGTGCACGCTGGGGCACCTGCTGTCTTTGCGGCTGCAAAGGCTGGCCCTGGCGCTGCATTGCGCCTGTCGGGCGCTGCTGGTACATGGGTCTTCTTACATTTTCGGGTCTGGGCATACGCTGAGGCGCAGGCTGATTTCTGGTGAGACGGGCCGGCTCAGAACGCTGCTGGGCCTGACGTTCAAGGGCAGCCTGATGCTCTACAGCCCTTACGACTGCAGAATCAGCTGATCTTACACTAGGATGTCTCTGCCCCTGATTGGGGTTCCTGCTGTCCGGCATGAATTAACCCTCTTATCTCTCCGGATAATCCCCGGTGAAGCAGGCGTCGCAATATCTGAAATCGTCGCCGCCGAGCATCTCATCAAGATCACCGGGCTCAAGATAACCCAGTGAATCTGCGCCGATAATGTCACGGATCTCAGGGATCGTGTGCTGGCATGCGATAAGATAATCTTCATCCGGTACATCCGTTCCGTAGTAACAGGGATGCATAAACGGCGGTGAACTGATCCTTACGTGAACCTCTGTGGCTCCCGCATTTCTTAACATATTTACCTGGTTCGCGATCGTATTGCCTCTTACGATGGAATCGTCGATAATTACGACTCTCTTGCCGTTAACTACGGCAGAGATAGGGTTAAGCTTGATCTTAACCGCCTGTTGACGCTGTTCCTGTGATGGTTTGATAAACGTTCTTCCTACATAGGAATTCTTGACGAATCCCTTTTCATACGGAATGCCTGATTCAGCCGCGAAACCTAATGCGGCATCAATCCCCGACTCAGGCACACCAATAACTATGTCGCACTCGCAAGGATGCTTCCTTGCAAGGATCCTGCCCGCTTCTCTTCTTGCTTCTGCAACAGAGATACCGTCAATTACAGAATCCGGCCTTGCGAAATAGATATATTCAAAAACACATTTCTTCATGGGACGTACTAATCCGGAATCGATGGATCTGATGTCACCGTTCTCCACGATGACGACCTCGCCGGGATTAATGTCTCTTATGAACTCGGCACCTACGGCTTCTAATGCGCATGTCTCGGAACAGAAGATGACCGCGTCATCCAGTTTACCCATAACGAGAGGTTTTAAGCCGAACGGATCTCTTGCCGCGATAAGCTTTCTGGGGCTCATGACAAGAAGTGCATATCCGCCTTTGATGATACCCATTACTTCCTTGACGGCTTCTTCAACCGAAGGATTGGAAGATCTCTTCTGTGCAATAAGGTATGCGATGACCTCCGAATCGGTGGTCGTGTGGAAGATAGCACCCTGGTCCTCAAGCTCTCTTTTAAGCTCGTTCGCATTGGTAAGGTTGCCGTTATGTGCGATGGAAAGTGTTCCTTTTGAATACTGGGTTACGATAGGCTGGGCGTTCTCCGGAACGCTGCCGCCTGCTGTGGAATATCTTACGTGACCGATTGCGATATCGCCCTTCAAATTAGCTATCTTGTCGCTGCTCAATACATCGCTGACAAGTCCCATCCCCTTAACGCACTCGATTGAGGCGTCGTCATTGGTAGCAATACCACAACTCTCCTGTCCCCTGTGCTGGAGACTGAAAAGTCCGTAATAAACATCACTGGCGCAGAACCTGCTGCCGTGAATTCCGAATATTCCGCATTCCTCATGTATGGCCATGCATAGATTTTATCATCAAGATTGTAAACAGATATGCGGTAAAATGTCTGTATTTTAATTACATGTTCATGTCTTTAGTTGGCTATTAACCACAACGGAAACACCGGGTTGGTAGTAGAATAATATCGTTATGGAAAATCTGTTTGAGAACTGCAAGCTATGCCCCAGGCGCTGCGGCGCCGACAGAACCTCCGGCAAGACCGGATTTTGCAGAATGCCTGATTATCCGCTGGTAAACCTCATAAAGCTCCACTTTGGCGAAGAGCCTGTTATATCAGGCAGCAGCGGGAGCGGCACGGTTTTCTTCGAAGGATGCAGCTTAGGCTGTGTCTTCTGCCAGAATTATTCAATATCAAGAGGTCCCACCGGCTTTGGCAAAAAAATGGATCCTTCAAGCCTTTCCGGCGCTTACCTTGATCTTCAGGAGCAGGGGGCAAATAACATCAATCTCGTAACCCCTATGCATTTCGCGCCGGCCGTAGCAGAATCCATTGCCCTCGCGAAAAATGCAGGCCTTAAGATCCCCGTCGCGGTCAACTGTTCAGGGTACGATCTTGTATCGACAGTCAGGCTTTTCGACGGGCTCGTAGACATATACATGCCTGACATGAAATATTTCTCGCCGAAGTTCTCTTCTGAATATTCCAACGCGCCGGATTACTTTGGCGTTTGCTGCAGCGCTATTGATGAGATGGTAAGGCAGGCCGGCGAATTCACGCTTGGTTCCGACGGGCTTTTGAAGAAAGGCGTCATCGTAAGGCACCTGATACTTCCGGGCGGACTTTTCGACTCCAAGCACATAATAGACTACCTGACTTCCAGGTACGAAAACAAGATCTGCATCAGCCTCATGAGCCAGTACACACCGATGCCTTCGTGCACCGGCCGGCTCGCTCAAAAGCCCTCGAAAAGGACCTGCGACACCCTCGCAGATTACCTGGCATCAAAGGGGCAGACAAACGCCTTTATCCAGGAATACGAATCTTCCGGAAATGAAATGATCCCGGACTTCAATTCGTGAAGCCGGGATCTTAATTCTTAGCTTTTGTCCGTATATCAGAGAATCTCCTGGATAAGCGCCTCGATCTTGGGCTGGGGAACAAAACCAATTGACTCGTTTACCACTTCGCCGCTCTTGAAGATCTTTACTGCGGGAATGCTCTCGACATAGTACTTCTCGGCATATTCCGTGGAATCGTCAACATTGTACTTGCCTACCTTGATCTTGCCTTCGTACTTCTCTGCAATAGCTGAAATGACGGGGCCAAGCATCTTGCAGGGACCGCACCAGGGTGCCCAGAAATCAACAAGCACCGGAATGTCGCTCTGTAATACTTCTGCTTCGAAATTGCTGTCATCTAAGATAATCTCTGCCATTATTTCTCTCCTTTATTCATCATGTCTGCAGTCGTCACTGCTGCATTTTCTGCCGTTTGCGGTACAGCACTCGTGGCCTTCGCAAACCCTGTAATTGCCACCTTCGATACATAATGTCTTTCCGTTGATCAGTGAATCGGCGATCTTATATCTTGCCGTCTCATAGATCTCCGTAACAGTAGTCCTGGAAATTGCCATCTGCCGTGCGCACTCCTCGTGCGTCATTTTCTGATAATCGACGTGGCGGATGACCTCATACTCTTCGATAGTTAAGACCTGGGCCTCGATCTTGTCCGCACCGGTCGGAACAAACCTTGTGTATTTAGGTTCCTCACAAACTCTTCTGACTCTTACCGGCCTTGGCATTTTCAGCAACTCCTAATAAAAAGACATATGCCGTGAAAACGACATATGTCAATTATAGCATTCTATTGCCGGAAAATCGAATAGCCGGATTTTGTCTCAGATCTCCTCGCCAAGAGACTCAAGATACTGGCCGTAATTTGTCTTGGACATGGAATGAGCGATCTCGATGAACTGCTCTTTCTCGATCCATCTGTTGTGCCATGCGATCTCTTCAAGACAGCCGATCATTCTTCCTGATCTCTGTGCTGCCCTGATCTGGCCTGCTGCTTCGTAAAGGCTGTCCGGGTTGCCTGCGTCGAACCATGAGAACTCCTTGCCCAACGGAATTACGTGGAGCTGACCCCTCTTAAGATATTCCTCGTTAACGGAAGTGATCTCGAGCTCGCCTCTTGCGGAAGGCTGGATCTTGCTTGCAATGTCAACGACCTGGTTATCGTAGAAATAAAGGCCCGGAACGATGTAATTTGACTTCGGGTGTCTGGGCTTCTCTTCAATGGATACAGCCTTGCCGTCAGCATCAAACTCTACGACGCCGAAAGCTCTGGGGTCTGCAACATAGTAACCGAAGATTACCGCGCCCTCTTCATTTCTTCCTGCTGTTCTGAGCTTCCTTCTGAAGAAAGGACCGTAGAAGATATTGTCGCCCAATGCGAGGCAGACAGAGTCTGAGCCGATAAAATCCTTAGCGATGATGAAGGCGTCAGCGATACCTCTCTGAACCTTCTGCTCCATGTACTTGATCGAGATGCCGAGATGTGAGCCGTCACCCAAAAGGTCTACGAACGGCTTTGTGTCATCCGGCGGAGTAATAACGAGAATGTCCTTGATCCCTGCTTCCATAAGCACGGAAAGCGGATAGTAGATCATCGGTTTATCGTATACGGGAAGCAGCGGCTTGCATACGGGCTTTGTAATAGGATAAAGACGTGTGCCCTTTCCAGCTGCGAGAATGATACCTTTCATATTGCACCCCCAACCATTTCAAAATATGTTGATAATATAAATATACAATATTCCTGCTCTATGCGACAATATGAACATTGATTTTGGGGACGAGGTAGTCTATGACAAGTTTTATACTCAACAACCTTTCGAACATCCACTGGTGGAATCTCGCAGATTTAGCAGCAGCAATCCTTTTCGTAAGCATCTTCATTTGGGGAAGATCCAATAAGCTCCTTAAGAAGAACGAATTCAACGATGACTTTTTAAGCCTTGAGACTATGAAGACTTTAAGAGGCTTTGCAGCCATCGGCGTTATCCTCCACCACATCTCACAGCAGCAGACATTCCAGCAGGAAAAGATCCTTCTGCCTTTAAGAGGCTTTGCAGCCATCGGCGTTATCCTCCACCACATCTCACAGCAGCAGACATTCCAGCAGGAAAAGATCCTTCTGCCCTTCGTAAACGCAGGTGCTTACTTCGTAGCGATATTCTTTTTCTGCTCCGGCTACGGCCTGCTCAAGAGCTTTGACGCCAAGCCTGACTACCTTAAGGGATTTATCAAGAAGAGGATCGTTAAGGCCATCGTACTCCCCTTCTATGTTGACGTTTTGATCTATGCGGCGCTTTATGCCATCTTTAAGATCCATCTCGAGAAGGAGCAGTGGATCACCAATATCGCAGGCATCACGATGATGAACCAGTACGCATGGTTCCCGATAGTCCTCGCCATCCTTTATCTCGTATTTTTCCTTACATTCAGATTCGTCAGAAACCGCAAGGTATGTTTTGCGATCATCTTCATATTCATCATCCTCATGGGCGTCGGCTGCATGATCGAAGGCCACTATGCATGGTGGACCGGCCCCGACAACTGGTGGTGCAGCGAATATTACTGGACCAACGAAGCCAAGTGGTGGATGGGCGAGAAGATCTTCTGGTTCCACGGCGAATGGTGGGTCAATTCAGCTCCCGCATTCTTCACGGGCCTTGTTTTCGCAAACTTCGAAAAACAGATCGTCAGATTCTTCAAGGAAAACTACTGGAAGCGCTTCCTTATCCTTGTTGTCATCACAGAAGTCTGCTTCGCACTCTCCGATTTTGGCCAGGCAAAGTTCGGTTACTGGACTGAATTCAACAGAAAAGGACCTGAGATCGGCAATAAGATCGCCACATATTTCTGCCAGGTACCGCTGTTCCTCATCCTGGCCGTTACGGTATTCATCTTCCTCATGAAGTATCACGTAAGCAATCCGATAACACGTTTCTTCGGCAAGTACTCACTCCACACATACCTCATGAACCTTGCAGCGATCACGCTCATGAACTTCATGCAGTACAACGATGAGTTGTCACCGTTCTACATGGGCGGCAGATACAACAACCTCTTCGTTAACGCCATCGCCGTAATCCTCCTGACCGTCGGAGGCGGCGTCCTGGAACAGAAACTCACTGATAAGATCCGCAGCTGGATCTTCCGCGAAAAGGTCGCTGTGGCACCCGCTTCCTTCACAAGAGCCTCGCTGCTCGCCGACGAGGACGACGTTTATTCGAGAAAAAAGGCAATGTTCAGGCACGATGGCGAAGGTGCCAGCGAGAAGGAAGAAGCTGAAGTTAAGATTGAAGCTAAGGCTGAAGCAGAGGCTTAGAAAAAGACTGAGGGTAAGGTTGAAGCCAAGAAAGAAGCTGCACCCGTGAAAGACAAGCCCAAGTCCGGAAAGCCTAAGGGAAAGAAAAAAGGAAAGAAATAAAACTTAAAGGCGGTGTCGTTCATCAGAGCGGCACCGCTTTTTATCGTATGTGAAAGTGGAATTTATCAGGTTTTTTCGGTTCCGTCTTAATGCGATAATATTCGCATTGTTATGAATTCCATGAGAGGTGTGTTATGGCAGAGATATTCAAAGGCATGACGGTGTGGTCTGTCCTTGACCAGGTTGTGTTCTATCTTTATCTGATTCTTTTCATCTGGGGCGGCAGCAACAAGTTCGGCAGAAAGCTCGAATTCAACGACGACTTCACGAGCCTTGATGCGATGAAATCCTTAAGGGGTTTTGCGGCTATGGGAGTAATACTCCACCATATTTCCCAGGAGGAGGTCTTCCAGAAGAGCGGTGTGCTCTCGCCTTTCGTTAATGCAGGCGCTTACTTTGTTGCGATCTTCTTTTTCTGCTCCGGCTACGGACTTATCAAGAGTCTTAACACCAAGGAAAACTATCTTAAGGGATTTATCAGGAACAGGATCGTCAAGACTATCGTTGTTCCCTTCTACGTTAACGTGATCATATATGGGATCTTACTGCTCATATCGGGCGCAAAGCTTCCGAAGGAGCGCTGGGTCGCAAACTTCCTGGGCATCACCATGATGAATGAATACGCGTGGTTCCCTATTGTCCTTGCCGTTCTTTATCTCGTGTTCTACCTTAGCTTCCGTTTCATTAAGAACCGCCCTGCATGCTTTGCGGTCATCTTCGTGTTCATAATCGCTCTCGGCATAGGATTCTGCTACAACGGACATTTCGCATGGTGGTACGGCGATCCGAACTGGTGGGTAAAGCCCCAGCTGGCATCAAGGGCATTGTGGTGGCAGGCCCAGAAGGCTCTGTGGTTCAGCGGTGAATGGTGGGTTAATTCTGCTCCGGCATTCTTCACTGGACTTGTTTTCGCGAACTTCGAAAAAGAGATCACGGGCTTTTTCAGGAAGCTCTATGCCCTTAAGTTCCACATCGTTCTCATAATCACAATGGTATTCTACAAGCTCTCGGCCTTCGGCCAGATGAAGTTCGGCTACTGGACGGAATTCGCAGGCAAGGGCCCCGGCATCGAAGAGAAGATCAAGACATATCTTTGCCAGGTGCCGTTGTTCCTCCTGCTCGGATTCACGATCGTGCTCTTCATGATGAAATATCACGTAAGCAATCCCGTGTCGAGATTCTTCGGCAAGTATTCGCTCCACACATATCTCATGAACCTTGCGGCGCTCACGGTGCTCCGCTTCCTGCAGACAGATAATACTTCGCCAATTAAAGCCGGAAGGTACGATCTGCTTGTCTATGCGTTAGGCGTTATCATCCTGACGGTGCTCCTTGGTGTCGGCGAGCAGAAACTCACAGAGCTTATTCAAAAGCTCCTGTTTAAGAAAAAGGCAAAGGCCTGAAATAATCTTGGAAAATAAGAAAGCCGTCTCAATCGAGACGGCTTTTTAAGTGGAGCGGGATACGAGATTCGGACTCGCGACTTTCACCTTGGCAAGGTGACACTCTACCACTGAGTTAATCCCGCGTGCCTGATTATTATATGGTCGAGCCTTGTTTTTGTCAACAAGTTTTTTCTCTAACTTAAAAATCCAGGCGGGATATCAGAAAACGTTCTGTTTTTAGCGTCCTGTAAGCCAGGAAACTACGCCGACATCGGTCTTTACGAGCTTGGTTCCGTTTCCGTTGCTTACGAAAATGAACACTTCATACTCGCTTGCGTTGCCGCTGAGCTCTTTTCCGAGACGGACTTTTGCTTCAAAACCGCAGTCGTCGTACTTTGTTCCGTCGTAGAACTGCCTTGTAATGCTGGCTTTGGAAGCCCTTCTGGTGGGAAGGTAGTAGTACTTTCCGGTGTCAGCGTCCTTCAAGACGACCCTGATCGTGTCTGAGGCTTTGGATTCGATCGTTCTCTCGATCACCCAGCCCTTGATCTCAAGATAGTATTTGCCGGCGTCCTCAGAGGTCTCTATGCCTTCGATCTTGCACTCCATGCCCTGCTCTTTGGACCAGACGACATATTTGGAGGCGTCGAAAACAACGGCCCTGCTGAATACGCATGTGTAGATGCCCAGAGCGGCAAGAGCTAAAAGGAACACGATCTCAAGGATGATCACCGTGCGGTTGTTCTTAAGCTTTTCGAATTTTGCGAGAGTTAATTTGCCCATTATTTACTCTCCTTTCCGGCCTTTTTGGACTTTACGGCACTGAAGATCCAGAGTCCTGCAAAAGCGGCCCAGGAGATGGCTGAGAGCGCGATTCCTGCCTTAAATCCGCTTGTCTGGTAGCTGAACTCGACCGAGTGCTGTCCCTGAGGGACCTTAAGGAGCATCATTCCGCCGGAATCGATAACAGAGGCCTTCTGGCCGTCGATCGTAGCTGTCCAGCCGTTATCGTTCGGAACTGCGAAATATACATAAGTATCTTTAGCGTAGTCAGTCGTGCACTTGAAGCCGTGGTAATCTCTTGTGAAATTCTTTACGGCAAGAGCCTCTGCTGCCTTTGCCATCTCATCGACAGGCTTGTTGTAATCGATCTCGGAAGGATTTATGTGGGTCATGCCCGGATCGACATTAGCCGTATCAGAAGGCAGGATCACTGCCGCATTCATCAATGCGATGCCGCGCTTCTCAAAGGGAACTTTTGCAAGTTCATTTGCATAGATGTATTTATCCATCGCAAAGCCGATCGGGAAAGCCGTGCCTTCCTTAACGTAAAGCGTGGTGTCCTTATAGCTGACCTGGTCAACGATGTTGCCTGAGGTGCCGTCTGTTGTTATTGAGTATTTGCCGCCGAGGAGCTCAGGAAGGCCCGGGATCTTGATCCTTCCCTGGCTTGAGTTGTTCGTATCAACTTCAAGAAGGATATTGAACTCGTGCGCGGAATTTTCGATCGTGGAGCTAAAGCATCCGAATCCTGAAGCGCCGCCTGTAAGTGTGTAGACATTGTCTCTTGTGTTGTATCTGTACTGGTCGTCAATAGACTTGAGATTGATCGCTGCCTCGTACTTGTTAAGATACTCGTTCGTGTTATCGTCCTTGTAGTAGAGCAGTGTTATGCCCGTTGTAAGGGCACAGAGGACCATCGTGGATACCAGGACGATACCGTACTTGAACTTGTCAGCCCTGAGAAGGATATCGAGAAGGACGGGGCCTGCAACTGCGATTATGTAGAAATAAGTGAATCTGTCGTTGTAGAAGACCATCTGCTCCTTGAGGGAGTTGAAGGCCACATACTTGATCGCAAGGAAGAATACCGTTGTCGCCAATACATAGATGAGAATGCCCTTAGACATTGCATATTCCTTCGGCTGCTCGAGCACTTTGACGGTAGCAAGAGCCATGACGAGGACGAGCATGTACCACCAGCGCTGGTAAACTGCCGTAAAGAGCAGGAAGCCTGATGTCATGAACGGAAAGATCGAGACGATTCCGAGGAAGATCAGGAGCTTTTTAAGCCAGCCCTTGTCCTTTCTGGCGAATGCGAAAACGCAGGAAAGACCGAACAGAGGCATATAGCATGACGGTGAATCCCAGTTCTGGAAGATGACTGCGCTGTTGGCAGGCATTACATCGCCCGGGAGCAGTGCGCCCTTGATCAGGTGCAAAAGCGCCTTGGAATCGAAAACGAAGTTCTTCAAGTAAAGCGCTGCCTCACTTCTCGGATTGCCCTTGATGTAAAGAACGCTCGGGATGAACAGAACTGATGCCATAGCGACTCCGAAGATACCGCAGACAAGGCATGTCAAAAGCTTCTTCATCGTCTCTTTGATGGGCTCGCCCCAGAATCTGAAGAGGAAGTAGATAACCATGAAGATTACTTCCTGGATAAAGAAGAAGTAATTTACAAGGCAGTTGATGAAGATGGCCAGGATAAACCACGGTCTCTTTTTCTTATCGTCCAATGTCTCAATGCCCCAGAGCAGCAGCGGGAAGAATGCAACCACGTCGTGGAAATGGAAGAACATGAGATTGACTGCCTGGAAACCGGAGAACGCATAGATCAAGGCGCCGATGATGGCATAATCGTACTTGGAGTCCTTGTTTGTGAAAAGTCTTAAATAGATATATGCGGTAACGCAGGCAACCACATACTTAAGGATATAAAGGGGGCCGACAAGATAAGGGAATGAACCCTTAGGGAACAGCAGGAATATCCAGTAAAAAGGGCTGCCGAGGTTATAAAAGCCGAAGCCCGTTATAACTGATGAACCGAGATCAAGATTCCAGGTCCACTGGCCGCCGCCTCCGTAGTGAACGGCATTCCACGCTGCCTGCGCGAACGTCAGCTGCTGGCTGTTAAAGTCGTCACTTATAGTGAGCACACCGCCATAGCGGATAATGAAAAAGCCGAAAGTAAGAAGCGCCGTAATAAGTCCTAAAACGGCACACTTTAAGATTCCGTAATTCTTACGTAGTTTTAATGAAGTACCCAAAATATCACCTGCTTAAATGATTCCCCGTTATTAAACAGAAGCATAGTAACACAAAGATTATTATAAATAAATGGAGGTTTTAGAGAGGTTTTAGGGATTTCGCGCACGTTTGGGCGTTATTGGTCGCTGATATCGCTGTCCATTGCAACAACGACTTCATATTCAGGCAGGGCATTCTTTACATCGCCGACAATGTGCTTCAAGAGGCCTTCCCTGTCCTGCTCATCGAAATCGACGACCACATCAAACGTGATCCTCTTCTTTTCCTCATCGACATAAAAGCCGTGGAGCTGGAGGATGTGCTTGTGGTCTACAACAAGCTCTGTAATGTCTTTTCGCATCTTCATGAGACGATCATTGGAAGAGTTATTAGAATAGATTCCGACAGCCGTAAGTATGATGCCGGTGTCTTCGCAGACCTTCTGAGTGATGTTTCTGGTCAGCGAATCGATCTTGTCTGCAGTCATTCTGTCATCGACTTCAATATGGACCGAGCCGAGATATCTGTCAGGACCGTAGTTGTGAAGGACGATATCGTAAGCACCGTAGACTTCGTCGAATGATAAGACGCTCTCTTTAACCTTCTTGGTGTATTCGACCTCAACCCTGTGGCCGAGCATGTCATCAACGGCTTCGATAATAATCTCAATGCCCGCCTTAAGGATGAAAACGGCGATGATCACGCTGACATAAGCTTCGATATTGAACTTGAAGATAAGGAGAATGATCGCGGAGATAAGAACCGCAGTAGAAAGAATGGCGTCGAAAAGCGCATCCGTGCCGGATGAGATAAGAAGCTCCGACTTGGCCTTCTTGCCCTGCTTTCTTACGTAAAGACCCAGGAAGATCTTAACAACGATAGCAACTGAGATCAGCGCGAGCGAGACGGCGGAGTGATCCGGATCGACAGGCGTGATGATCTTCTTTATTGATTCCCAGAGCGCCGTGATGCCCGCATAAAGAATGAGGGCGGCAATTATCATCTGGGCAAGATACTCGACCCTTCCATGGCCCAGCGGATGTTTCTTGTCAGGCTTTCTGGAGGCAATCTTTGTGCCGATAATAGTAACCAGAGATGACAGAACGTCGCTGAAGTTGTTAACGGCATCAAGGACCATGGCTGTCGAATGGACGGCCACACCAACAAGAGCCTTGAAGGACGCGAGCAGAACATTTGCCACGATGCCTACAATGCCGGTCATTACGATCGTTTTTTCTCTTGATGCTGTCTTATCTTTTCCTGCCATGAAAATAAAAAGCGGGCCCGTATAGTCTTTCCACACGAGCCCGCAGATTCTCCTTATTGTGAATTATGCGGGCTGGAAGTTCTCCTTGCCTACACCGCAAACAGGGCATACCCAATCCTCAGGGATATCCTCGAATGCTGTGCCGGGTGCAATTCCGCTGTCGGGATCACCGACTTCGGGGTCATACTCGTAGCCGCATAAAGCGCATACATACTTCTGCATATTTTTATCCTCCTTGGATTTGGTATAAGTTCATTTTACTGCATTTTGGGGTTTTTTATATCAGTTTCAGGAGTATATTTTCTTGTCGGTTTTTTGTGGGCTTTTCAGCGGATTTTTGTCGATACGTTTCAGGTTTTGTCGAAGTTTGCCGGTTCGGCCGGGTTATCAGACATACCTTGTAAGTATCCTGTCGATTTTTCTGTAGACAATGTCGGCCCGCAGGGCGGGTTAAGGGCAGATTATATAGGTTAGCGGGACGGGATTGGGGCTGGAAAGTGTCGGCTGGCGGGAAGGGATTGGGATGGACGAGTGGCGTGATTGGAGGAACTTCGGAGAAAAAAACAAAAAATCCCTTTCCGGGTGTTTCCGCATGGGCACGAAGTGCCCGAGGACCTAACCCGGAAAGGGATTTTATTTTTTTGGAGCGGGTTACGAGGCTCGAACTCGCGACATTCAGCTTGGGAAGCTGACACTCTACCAACTGAGTTAAACCCGCAAAGACCTTAAAACAAGGTTGATACTAACAGACCTAGGCGTTGAAATCAAATACCGGGGCCATCTGGATATGGCTGTCTTCAACGAATCTTATAAAGTCAGTGCACATCTCGTGTCTGAAATCTTCTGTGGCAAACGGGATCCAGAACTGCGTGTCTGAGAAGTTTGCCCACGTAGCCATGTAAGCTAACCTTCTGCCGCTCTCGGTGGAGATCACCGCATTAAGAAGCTGGGTGAACCAGTCCGGGACGGTGTTGTCGATCGGCGCGAGACCTTCGAAATAACCGTTTTCGGTCTCAAGAGAGCGGTAGCCGATTTCGGTGAGAGCCGTGATCTTGTTCTTTTCGAGCGCGATATCGTAAACAACATTAAGAGATGAGGACAGTTTCTGGAAGAAGCCGTCGCCCTTGTGCGGCTTGTCGTTATAGAGGTCGAGGCCCATGATGTCGACGTATTCGTCGCCGGGGTATCTCGAGAGGTACTCGTCTTCGCTGCCGATGAAGCCGTTGGGCGAATAGCAGACGGCGAGGTTGTCGACGCCTTTGTCGTCCATGAGATAGTCTATAGTGTATCTGAAGAGCTCTTTGAACTCTTCGTCGGTCATGAAGCTCTTGCCCCACCAGAACCAGTCGCCGTTGCATTCGTGGAAGGGGCGGAAGATCATGGGAATCTTTTCGCCTTCTACGTCGATGCAGATTGAGGCAAACTCGGCGATGAGGTCGAGGAAACGCTTGTATTTGTCGTTGAGGTCGCCGCCCGGCAGGATCCTTCTGCCGCAGTCGCCGTCGGTGTAGTTGGGCGAGTAATCGTAGAACTCGTCGCCGCCAAGCGTGAAGTTCGGCATGTGCGAGGACAGTGTGACGATGAGGCCCTGGCGGTGCATGTTTTTGACGACCGTAACGAGGTCATTCATCTTGCCTTCATAGCCAAGGAAACTCAATGTGTCGACGCCTACGATCGCGGGGTGGCTGCCTGTAAGATTCTTGCAGTCGGATTCGGTGCCGTCTGCTGCATTTATGGACACGCCGATGTGGCCGCAGTTCTGCTGGCCGAACATTATTCTGTCGCTATCTGAGAAGTCTCTTAAGATGCCCAAGAGATTCTCGAGCTTCTCTGATCTTCCATACTTAAAACTCATTAGTGTTTGCCCTGTTTCTTCTGAAAATCTCCGAAAGGATCCTGAATGTCGGAAATGTCACCGCCCAGATTCTGGATTGCAGACATCATCTCGTAGAACAGTTCTCTTTCGATAGTCTTCTGATTCCTGTTGATGTAATTTTTGAACATCGAGACAGCGCGGTTATCGCCGTAATCAGCGAGGCAGATGACAGCATAGATCTTGTTAGTCATGTATCTGAATGCGTGTCTTAAGGTCTGGTAGATCTCTTCTGTCTTATGCTCCTTGCCGATCTCTGTGAGCATGATGACCACATCCTCACAAGGTCCTTCAAGGCCGGAATCGACGTTGCTCTCGATAATGCCGATAAGGAAAGGCTCTGATACTTCAGGGAATGCTTCGACATACTTTGCGATAGACTCAGCGACGAACTCTCTTGTCTGGCCGTAGCTCATGTAACGGTCCAGAACTGCCTGGATGAAGCAAGGTTCCTTCATCTTTGTGAGAACATCAAAGCATGCGATCGCCTTCTGGAACTGCATCTCGAAAAGAACATTCTCATCAGTAAGCTCGTCCTCGGTCCATGCGCACTCGCCGATAACCCTGCCGCAGTATTCTCTTACCATGTCGGCAGGCTCTGTTGCGATGCTGTCTGAAAGTGACTGGGGTACGCCTCTGTCGAGGTTCAGAGCGCTGTATTCAAGGGCTTCTGTCTTCTCATCGAAAGTAAGATCGTCGAAGATCTGTCTCATGGATCTGTTGCCGAGTTTCTCGTCAGGCTCATTCTCGAGCTTGGCTGTAGCTTCTTCGGTCTCTTCCTTTGCAAGACGCTGGATATATTCCTCGTATGTCGCATCGTCGACATCTTCAGGCTTCTTGTCCAGCTGGTCGCCGAACTCATCAAGCTTCTGCTCCAGGATCAAAGCGCCAATCTCGTCATATCTTTTGAGTAATTCCTTGATATCGTCTCTCATGTAAACCTCATCCTTCGGTTGTTCTTGATATTCTTTTAACTCGAATATTCTACTCTGATTATTTGTGTAAAAAAAGCGTCGCTTTGTAAGAAAAGCGACGCTTTGGAGGTACCACCCAGATTTGAACTGGGGATCAGGGTTTTGCAGACCCATGCCTTACCACTTGGCTATGGTACCATTGGTGACCCGTACGAGAGTTGAACTCGTTACTCCGCCGTTAGCGGCAGTGGGATTCGAACCTACGACCTGCCGGGTATGAACCGGACGCTCTGGCCAACTGAGCTATGCCGCCATAAAAGTTGCTTTGAAATTATATCCACTCAAAGTTTCAAAGTCAATAGAAATAAGAAGAAAAGGAGTTATAGATTTTACTTATTTGCTTGGAAGGCTGATTGCGCTGTCAAATCCTCTTTGTTAAAGAGATTATTGTTGCGCGAACGATTCCGCACAAGCGAAGCGGAGCTTCGCGCGGAGGACCTGGTGAGCGCAATCAATAATCTCTGTTATGCATTTTCCAGTTAGACCACTCCACTGCCCTTTTATGTCTTTGCGTAAGGAATATCATGTTCGACAGTTCGGTCGCTTTCTTAAAGGCTCTCTGCTCAAACAGTTTGGCCAGCACTATCCAGCCTGCAATAAGTGCAATAACTGCGAAGCATACGATCATGAGAATTAGAAAAACGTAATTGTATTCGTTAAATCCGAATGTATACCCGCCAAGAGAAGGAATCTTTATATACTCGCCGGAATCATAGAAAAGTCTCAAGAAAACCATACCGGCTATAAAGAAAACTGCCATAACGATAATTGAAGCTATAAAACGCTTCCGGCTGAATCTGAACAGGAGCGGGATTTTTTCGAACTGCTCGTTGAACAGAAAATTAAAGTTATTGTCATTCTCAATAGACATTACCTGTTATCCCCTTTATTAGTAATCTCTGTTCTGTGATTTCCAGTCAGACCATATCCGTGCCTGCCTGTGACGCTCTTCAAGATAGTACATGTTCGACAGATTCGAGGCTCTCTTATAAGCGCGTCTCTCATATGTCCTGGCTATAAGCATCCATGCGCCGAGCAGCGCAATCACTACAGCACAGATCAATGCAGCATACAGGTAACCGTATTCATATGTGTTTATCAGCTGATATGTTCCGACGGTGCTCTGCTGAAGAATAGAGGGCACCATTTCTGTCTTGCCGGTATTGTAAAAGACCGTTGTAAGTATGCAAACGGCCGGGATAAGGGCGAGCATGACCGTAAGCGCGATCTTATAGCGCTTACGTGTGAACTTGAACAACTTGGGTAATTTCTCGTACTCGTCGTTGTACAGGAAAGTAAAAGTATCATCGTTCTCCATAGATCAATTATCCCCCAAACCTGACTTCCGCTCTTTCCATGTCACCAGCATTTTATGATGTTCATCAAGCAAGACCATCCCCGCAAGTCTTGACGCTTTCTTATATGCAGTGCTCTCATAATGTTTGCATACTAACAGCCACATCAATGCCAATGCAAAGACCAGAATGCAGAAGAACACAAAGATCATATATTCAGCATCAGTAAGTCCACCGGCTGTCATTATCAGATCACCGTTAAAGGCTTCGACAGCCTTCGAGAGGAAGAACGCACCTGAAGCAGCGGAGATTGCCATTACGATAACAGATATCACGAATCCTGCTTTGGTGCATCTGAATATCCCGGGGATCATTCTGAGCTCCTCATAATATAAAAATTCAAATGTGTTCTCATCAGTTCTCATATATGAATAATATCAGAAGCGTTATTTGGATTCGAGTAAAAACTTAGTAAAGAAAAAGGGTTGCCTCATTTGAGACAACCCTTGGAAAGTTAATTCTAAAGTGATCAAGAATTACTTGAGCTCGAGCTCAGCGCCGCAACCATCAAGCTTCTTCATGAGGTCATCAGCCTCTTCCTTAGAAACGTTCTCCTTGAGGGCAACAGGTGCCTTCTCAACGAGTTCCTTTGCTTCCTTAAGGCCCATACCAAGAACATCCTTAACTGCCTTGATAACGCCCATCTTGGAATCGCCGAAGCTCTTGAGCATAACTGTGAACTCTGTCTGCTCAGCAGCTGCTGCGCCAGCGCCTGCACCAGCACCTGCAGATACTGCTACTGCTGCTGCGGATACGCCGAATTCCTCTTCAATAGCCTTCTCAAGATCGAAAAGCTCGATAACTGAGAGACCCTTAATTTCTTCAAGAATGCTTGTAACTTTCTCACTAGCCATTTTAAGTTTCCTCCTATGAAAATTTAGCTAATTACTCTGCGGGTGTTTCCGCGGG
>CADCJM010000026.1 GCA_902801755.1 Oscillospiraceae bacterium | reverse complement strand
CTGAAGCTGACCAGGCTGCAGTCGAAGCTATCGTTAACGCAGACGAGAGACTCGCAGGCGCATTGAACGGCAGATCGATCGTTAAGTTCATCTACGTTAAGGGCAGGATCGCCAACATCGTAGCGAAGTAATAGCTAAATAGAGTTAAAGTATTCGAAGAGAGGCTGTCACCGTGACAGCCTCTTTATTCTTCTTCAAATTCAGCCTTATGCTTTTCGAAAAAATCGTAAAAATATCTCACGTTCTCGAGCTCAGTCCAGCTTGAGACTTTGAAGTCCTTGGAATCGAGATCGTATATCTTTGCATTCAATATTCCAAGCATAAATGGTGAGTGAGTAGCGATAATGAACTGGCAGCCCAGAAGCCTTGCCATCTCATTGATCTTCTCTGCAAGGCGAACCTGATTTGACGGCGACAGCGACACTTCCGGCTCATCAAGAAGATACAGTGCGTTGGGCCTTATGAATTCTTCAAAGAACTGGAAAGCGGTCTCACCGTTTGAATACTTCTCCTGCGCGAACATGATATATGCCTGAAGCTGTTTGCCCTGCTTCGACGCAAGGAAATCGTCAGCCTCTTCTTTACTTTTCCCGTCCGAGATCTGATCGTAAGCAAGGCTCTCTTCTAATGTAACGGCTGTCCTGCGGCAGCGATCTAATTGTCCTGCCAAGTTCATCTTCGCCAAGACAATACGAGCATTCAGATACAAATCTTCCGCAGTAATCCTCATTGCCGAACTTGTTCGGCGTAGCATATTCCTTGCCCTTGATCTTAAGCTTGTTCGATATCTGATTAAGAAGCGTGGATTTACCCGAGCCGTTATTCCCGTATAAGACCGTTATCTGCTCGAAAAAGAACACCATCCCTTCCCTGCGCCTGAACACGTTATAAGGGTAGATGTTAGGGCATGATATCCTCTCAGGACTTAATCCGAAACTTTGTAAATAGATCATATAAACTCCGGCAAATTTTTTATCTGAACATAATCCTACCACTTCAGCAGTCCGATTAATCGAACGCATCGTTAGAAGGCACATCAAGAATGTGATTTCTTGCCATTCAATGATGGAGAACATATCATATATGTGATTGATAAAGTAAGATATTACAAAGAGACTGAGGCAGGATTGGGATTATACTAAAAGGTCCTTGAGTTATTCAAACCCAAGGACCTTTTTCATTCATATGAACAAAACCATTTCTGATCAGGCTTCAGACTTTATCTCCTCTGTACGGTAGATCAGCTTAACTTCACCATCCATATCATCACTGATTCCGGAGAAACTCTTATACTTTTTCGATACATCGACAGTGGCCTTCAAACGGTCTAAAGTATTGCCAATATCACCGTCAACGAGGTCTACAATCTTGCTTATGCCCTCTTTATTAAGCTTATCCAGACCGTCAGAAAGCTTCATGGAACCGTCCTTAAGTTTCGACACACCGTCAACCAGGGCAGGAACACCGTCTTTTATCTTAAGCGCGCCATCGTAGAGCTGGGCTGAACCGCTCTTAAGCTTCTCAGTTCCGGCTTTAAGTTCCGTTGCTCCTGATGACAGTTTTGATGCGCCCTTGGCTGCTGAATCTACTCCGTCAGTATATGCAATAACACCAAGATAAAATGCATTGAAACTGTCAAGAGAGGTCTTAACTGAAATGATCTGCTTTGATCCTTCGGAAGCTTCTTTGAGCTTATTCTGTACAGCATCTGATGCCATGTTATCGGCAATTGCCTTTTTGATCTGAATCTCAACATTGTCAGAGATTGTCTTTTTGACAGCGTCAGACTTCATCTGATCCTCAACTGCAGCATCGATAGCAGAAACGGTCTCATCTGCGGACATCTTTTCTTTGACCATGCCGTCGATCTTTGCCGTGATCTCATCAGATGACATCTTAGCTTCGATAGCAGCATCGATCTGAGATTGTACTTCTTCAGTTATATTACCTGCTTCAACTGCAGCATCGTATTCTTCCTTGCTCATTCCCAAAGAAGCTTCGATAACGCCTGCCGTAACCTGGGTTCTTATGCCGGCTTCCACACCTGAAGCAACTTTCTCTTTTGTTGCCTGTGTAACTTTTGTTTTAACCTGGTCTTCAACAGTCTCCGTTACCTTTTCAGTGATCTTATCCCTGTTGGCTTCGACCGCCTTGCTTACAGAATCAAGGGCCTGGTTATAAACATTCGTCTCATCTAAAGAATCGATAACCTTATTCAGCACCTGTGAATAATTGGAGATAGTGAGCTTCGGGATTGATATTCCGGCTGCCTGTATCTGCTTTGTTGCAGTATCAAGAAGCGAATTGAATACCTGCTTTGCTCCGCCTGTAAGATCATCGCTCTTTGAAGATAAAGTATTGAGGCCATTTGAAAGCTCGCTTATACCGGACTTGATCTTCCCTGCACCGTCATCAAGCGATGCTGCGCCGTTTCTTAACTCTTTTGCTCCCTCAGCAAGCTTATCGATGCCGTCAACAAGTTCTTTGGATTTACTGAGCAAAGTATCCAATCCGCCATAAAGCTTTGAAGAACCGTCTAAAAGCTTATCCATTGCATCTGTGAGGCTATTCATCGAATCTTTGACTTCGTCTTCATTGAGCTTATCTGCATCAAGCTCGTTGAAAAGATCGTTAGTCGCGATGGTTACTGTCATACCAAGGCTGAAATCTTTAACATTCGCTGTGATCTCGACATAATCAGGAATCTCGAGCTTATCTTTGCTGATAGCAAGATTATCCTGAAGGCCGGGGAATGCAAGGCCTGCTACAACAGTCCTTGTTCCGTCATTTACCACCTTGCCGTTCGTGACTTCCACATTGCTGAACTTATCGTCATCCAGTTCGATTCCGGTAAGCATTGCAAAAGGCACATATATTTTCTCTTTCTTTCCGCCGATATCGACCATCTCATACTGGTTGTTCTTATAGTCAAATCTGATAGTTACCCTGCCACTCTTTCCTGCAATCTCTTTTGCTGACATGGTCTTACCGTCAAGCTTATATGAAACGCTGACATCAACCGGGAGTGCTTTTGTCGTGCTTCCCTGATAGTAGATATCGTTACCTTCGGCATCCCACACTTTCATGTGATCTCCGTTTATAGAATACGTTTCGTTGCCTTTAACATTCTTGATGTCGGTAAGTTTTGTATCGTCGATGATCTCATTATCGGCTTTTGCATTCTTTATCCAATCGCTGACGATTACTTTTTTGACTGTTCCGTCAGAATTAGCGAGAACATAAACAGTCTCATCCTTAATGTTAACATCAGCTGTCTTTGAAGGTGTTTTCACATCTTCCTGAACAGGTTCACTTACCTCAGGTTCCAATAAAGGTTCCTCATCTCTTGTCTTGGCATAGCTTATTCCTGCTACACCGAAACATACCGATAAACAAACACCAAGAGCTACCGCTTTTTCAGCCAACTTATCCATGAATTAATGCCTCCTTAGCTTTTTTAACACTGTTGATATGAGTCATTCCGACCGTCGTTTTGCATATGACACCGTCAAAGAGCATGAACATTGCAGGCAAAGTAAAGATTACGAGCAGCATGCTTATAACCGCGCCTCTTGCCATCAGCATGCACATCGAGCTGATCATCTCGATGTCGGAATACAAAGCTACTCCGAACGTTGCTGCGAAAAGTCCCATTCCCGATACGATGATCGAAGGTATCGATGTATAAAGCGCAGTCCAGACAGACTCCTTTTTGTCATGTCCTGCGATCCTTTCGGTCTTATATCTTGTCGTCATTAAGATCGCATAGTCGACAGTCGCACCGAGCTGGATCGTGCTGATGCAGATAGGGGTAATAAATGCCATGCTCTGTCCCAGATAATGCGGAAGTCCAAGATTGATGAATATTCCGAGCTCGATGACGGAAATCAGGATCAAAGGCAGAGAAATACTCTTTTCGACAAACAGGATGATCAGGAATATTGCAAGGACTGAGACTGCAGTTACGATCTTGAAGTCGCGGTCAGTCGTCTCGATCATATCCTTTGTGCAAGGGCCCTCGCCAATGACCAGTCCATTGCTGTCGTATTTCTTTACTATTCCGTTGATAACATCGATCTGGCTGTTGATCTCATCAGTCGCTACGCCGTATTCGGAGCCTATCAGCATCAACTCCCAATTCTCGCTCTTAAGCGCTGATGTTAGCCTGTCAGGAATCAGATCTTCCGGTATTCTTGATCCTATGAGCGACTCCAGGCTCAGCACATACTTAACACCATTAACGTTCTTTATCTGTTCTGTCATGGAACGCACACTGTCAGCTTCCAGATCGGATCTTACGAGAATCATGTGCGTTGCGCCCACACCATATTCTTCATTGAGCTTTGTCGTGGATATGATGTAATTCATATCTTCCGGCAGTGTCTCTGCTATGTTGTAATAGACTTCTTTGTTCGCTTTTCTATAACCATAGTAAGCAGGTGTGATAAGGACCGCAAAGATTATCAGGAATACCGGGAAGATCTTGATCAGCTTTTTCGAAAAAGACTTCGAATCAGGAATAAGCGATCTGTGTCTTGTCTTTTGAAGGGGCTTATCGAAAATAAGGATCAGGGACGGCAGCAAAGTTACGCAGCCTATAACTCCGAGGACAACACCCTTAGCCATTACAATACCCAAGTCTCTTCCCAATGTGAAAGTCATGAAGCACAATGCTACAAAGCCCGCTATAGTAGTGACGGAACTTCCTACAACGCTTGTAAGAGTTTTCCTGATAGCAAGAGCCATAGCTTCCTTGTGATCGTCATTAGTCGCAAGCTCCTCGTTATAGCTGTGCCAGAGGAATATCGAGTAGTCCATTGTAACTGCCAGCTGCAAGACTGCAGACAATGCTTTTGTGATATAAGAGATCTCTCCAAGGAAATAGTTTGATCCCAGATTCATCAATATCATCGCACCGATAGATGCCAGGAACACAAAAGGCACGAGCCAGCTGTCCAGGAAAAGAAGCATTGCAACGCATGATAGTGCAACAGCAAGACCTACATAAATAGGCTCTTCTTTTTCGCACAGATCCTTAAGATCGACAACGAGCGCTGTCATGCCGGATATAAAGCACTGCTCTCCGCAGACCTTTCTTATCTCCTTAACAGCACTCATCGTGCGGTCATCAGACGTGCCGGTGTCAAAGAATACAGCCATCATCGTTGAGTTTTTGCTGTTAAACGCTTTGTAAATATCTTCAGGCAGAAACTCTTTCGGCATGGAAAGATCAGCCACAGAATCGTACCAGAGAACAGTGTCGACATGTTCGATCTTTTCAACTTTTTCTTTAAGGGCAGCTACATCCTTATCAGGCATATTCTCGAAAATCAGGAATGTAAAAGCGCCCTTGTTAAAGTCTTTGAGCAGTTCATTCTGCCCTTTTACAGTCTCCATGTCCGAAGGCAGATAAGTGAGCATGTCGTAATTGACTCTGGTCTTTACCATACCGATAACTGACGGCACCATGAGGATCAAAGCCAGTATCAGTATTGCTATACGGCTTTTAACAACTCCCCTTGAAAACTTCATTTTTATATACTTCCTTTCAATAGTTTTCCATATCAGCAAGTTCTGATCTCTGGTTCTTTACGATCTTTACCATGCTTAGAGCAACGCTAATGTTGAGAAGGCCCTCAATAAGAAAAGCTGTGCCGGTTATCATTACCATGATGTTCATGGCTTCTGCGGGCCTTCCAACGAGAAGGATCCCCATGATCCCTGCTATGCATGAAAAGAGCGCTGTAAGCCACCACTCTCTTATGCCGAACCTCTTTGCTTCAAGAGAGATACCGATCTTGAAAAGAGAGTTAATGATGACGCATACTCCGCCGGTTATGCTTACAAAGTTCATGACATCGCCGGGATTAAATATTGTGATGACTCCTAAGATGATAAGAAGGATCCCGAACTGAAGATCATACTGGAAAGCCAGTCTGAACAGATCTTTTGAGAAATAACCGATAAGCTTTATAACTCCGAAAACGATCATTGAGAGTCCTGCGAAAAGGCCGACTGCTTCAACAGAAATACCAGGCTTTAACAGCATTAAGATGCCTGCAACGCAGAATAAAACGGACATAAAGATATATCCGTATTTCGCTATCCTGATCGATGTAACTGAACGTGTATGCATCATCATTCCTCCTTTTCATCCAAAGGATACCCATGAGAGGAAATGATTAACACGGACAATCCCTGCGCCCGTGAATAAAAATTAGGCACGGGACGTCCCGTGCCTAAAGAGTTGATTTTATATTTGATTATTAATCCTGGAGTCCCTTTGCAATTTCCGGTGCAAGGTCTTTTCGCATTACAAGGATCTTTCTGAATTCCTGTGCATATTCTTCTTTCATACCCTTATTGAGCCACTCTATTACAAGACCAAAGCATACACACTTATAGTAATCTGTTAAGGTCTGTCTGCTGCTTTCGCCGATACTTGTACCGGAAACTGCCATTTCAATATAGCTCCGGACCAGATACTCGCTGACTTCCATAAGATAGTTCTCGAACATCTCTCTGTTAACAGACTTAAATATATGCATGATCGCGCGTTTATGCTGCGAAGCAAACTCGATCAGCGCATCATAACACTCTACGATCGATTTTACGGACGGATACTTTTTGATTATTCCTTCAGCATCTTCTTTAACTATCTCTTCGATGAGGTCAGGAAGATCATGATAATGATAATAGAACGAATTACGGTTGATGCCGCACTTTTCGACAATATCCTTTATCGTAATATCTGACAGAGGATGTTCTTCCAAAAGTTCTACAAATGTTTCTTTTATAGCCTTTTTCGTAAAGTTAGCCATCTTGTTTTACTCCCATGACCTGACCATAAGAAGGACTTCTTTAGAAGTTACACGGAGCATGCCCTCGCTTATCATACCTTCAACATCGTCAAATCCGTCAGCGCTTTTATCGTCCGAAGAAACAACAGTACATTTTCCGGGTTTAACAGGTGTGACAAAAGGAATATGTCCGGCAAAGACTGCCAGGTCTCCTTCTGCTCCGCGCAGATAAAGGCCCGCTACATCTTTGTCCATGACTGTTCCTTCCGGAGTCAGTATCTTGAGTCTGAATTTCTCCATTTAAGCTGCTTACTCCGTCATCAGTTATTTTTCGCTGCAGCTTTTGCAACTGCTTCATCGATGGTTCCGACAAAGAGGAATGCCGATTCGGGCAGGTCATCGTGCTTTCCTTCGATGATCTCCCTAAAGCCCCTGATCGTCTCTGAAAGCGGTACATATGTACCTTCGATTCCCGTGAATTTCTCGGAAACGTGGAAAGGCTGGGATAAGAATCTCTGTATCTTACGTGCACGCTCAACCAGGATCTTATCCTCGTCAGAAAGCTCATCAAGGCCCATGATAGCGATGATATCCATAAGCTCTGTATAACGCTGGATTATGCGCTGTACCTCTTTTGCAGTCTCATAATGCTCGCGTCCTACTACTTCGGGCGACAGGATACGGCTGGTGGATTCCAGAGGATCTACAGCAGGATAGATACCCTGTGATGCAATATTTCTGGACAGGACCGTAGTTGCATCGAGATGCGCGAAAGTCGTAGCAGGAGCAGGGTCAGTAAGGTCGTCTGCAGGGACGTATACAGCCTGGATTGAAGTGATGGAACCATTTACTGTAGAAGTGATCCTCTCCTGCAGAGCGCCCATCTCGTTTGCGAGCGTAGGCTGATATCCTACTGCGGAAGGCATTCTTCCGAGGAGTGCCGATACTTCAGATCCAGCCTGTGTGAATCTGAAGATGTTGTCGATGAAAAGGAGCACGTCCTGACCTTCCCTGTCACGGAAATATTCTGCCATCGTAAGTCCGGACAAAGCGACACGCATTCTTGCTCCCGGCGGTTCGTTCATCTGACCGTATACCAAGGCTGTCTTATCGAGAACTCCGGACTGCTTCATCTCGTTATAGAGGTCGTTTCCTTCACGCGTTCTCTCACCTACGCCTGTAAATACTGACAAGCCGCCGTGCTCTTTAGCGACGTTGTTGATAAGCTCCATGATAAGGACTGTCTTACCTACTCCGGCGCCTCCGAAAAGGCCGATCTTACCACCCTTTGAATAAGGGCAGAGCAGATCGATTACCTTGATGCCTGTCTCAAGGATCTCCTTGTTGGAAGAAAGTGTTGCATATTCAGGAGCCGGTCTGTGGATATCCCATCTCTCGGCACCTTCCGGAGAAGGCTTAAGGTCTGTAGGCTCACCGAGGACATTGAAGATTCTTCCTAAAGTCTCTCTTCCTACAGGTACGGATATCGGTTTTCCGGTATCAACAGCTTCGGCATCACGGCCCAAACCGTCAGTAGAAGACATCGCAATGCATCTTGCCGTGCTGTCACCAATGTGCTGGGCGACCTCTACTACAAGTCTTTTTGAACCAATCTTAAGTTCAAGAGCATTGTTTATCGGAGGAAGGTGTCCTTCCTCAAATCTGACGTCGACTACCGGTCCCATTACCTGGGCGACAGTTCCGATATTTCTTTTCTCCATATTTAACCTCCTACTTTCCTGCACCGGACACGATCTCGGTTATCTCCTGAGTGATCGTGCTCTGGCGGGCGCGGTTATATTCAAGTTTCAGATTATCGATCATCTGTTGTGCATTCTTTTTCGCACTGTCCATGGCCATTCTTCTGGCTGCAACTTCGCATGCAAAGCTCTCTTTTACAAGAGCATAGAGTTTGCAGGCAAAATACTCGGGAACGAGTTCTTCCAAAAGGACATCGGGCGCAGGTTCCAATATGCCGCCCAATTCTTTGGCTCCTTCCTCTTTTACGAGAGGCAGAAGCTGGAACACGCGGGGTTCCTGGCTCATTATCGAGACATACCTGTTATAAACGACAAGCACTCTGTCGATCTTACCTTCGAGGAAATCCTTACAGCAGTTCCCGGCCTCTTCTAAAGCTTCCTCATAAGAATAGTGCTCTGAAGACAGGTAGCCTTCTTCCTCTGTTTCTTCATTCTCATCTTCAGTATCAGCCTGGTGGTATTTGTCGTAAGACCTCTTTCCGATAGGCTTTATCTCATAAGCATCCATTGTTCTTATGGTCCTGAAAATGTTGGCGTTATAGCCTCCGCAAAGGCCTCTGTCGCCTGCTATAACGATAAGGCGTGTTTTCAGCGGCTCTTCCTGAGCCTTAACGTCAGCCTCATCTTCCGTATTCTCAGTTGCTTTCTTTACGAGACCGAAATACGGACTTTTACGGCATTCCGGGCTTGCAGCAAGAGCCATCGTTATCTCCGAGATCCCGTCAGAAAACTCACGGCTCGCATACATTGAATCGCATGCGCGCTTGATCTTCGAAGATGCGACAAGACCCATCGCACCTGTAAGATGCAATGTAGAGTCAAAACTCTTTATCCTTGTCCTTAATGACTTTATATCCTTAGCCATGATTACTTCTTCTTCATCTTATCGAGAACTTTTTTGAGTTCTTCTTCATCTTCTTTATCCCAGGAGCCTTTTTCGATCCTGAGCATCCACTCCTTGTGCTCGTGATCGAGCTTTTCATAGAGTTTTTCCTGATAACCCCTGATCTCACTTATCTCATATTCATTGAGATAACCGTTGATAACTGCATAGATAATGCCGACCTGTCCGCCGACCGGAACAGGTGCGTTACGGTCCTGCTTCAATACTTCAACGATTCTTTCTCCCAAATGGAGTCTTGCTCTGGTATCAGCATCGAGATCTGATCCGAACTGCGCGAAAGCCTGAAGCTCCCTGTACTGCGAATAAAGGAGCTTTAATTCGCCGGATACTTTCTTCATGGCTTTTACCTGTGCCGAACCGCCGACTCTGGATACAGAGATACCCGGGTTTATAGCCGGAATGATACCGTTGTGGAACATCTCGGTCTCAAGGAAGATCTGTCCGTCAGTGATCGAGATGACGTTCGTCGGAATGTATGCGGATACGTCGCCTGCCTGTGTCTCAACGATAGGAAGCGCTGTGATCGAACCGCCTCCGAACTCAGGAGATACGCATGCTGCACGTTCAAGAAGTCTTGAATGCAGATAGAATACGTCACCCGGATAAGCTTCTCTTCCCGGAGGTCTCCTGATAAGAAGTGACAGAGCTCTGTATGCTACAGCATGCTTGGAAAGGTCATCGTAAATGATGAGGACATCCTTGCCCTTTTCTCTGAAATACTCTGCCATTGCGCATCCTGAATAAGGCGCAATGTACTGGACAGGTGCACTTTCGGCAGCTGTTGCCGATACTATGATCGTATATGACATCGCACCTTCTCTTACGAGGTCAGAAACTAAAGATACGATCGAGGTCGCCTTCTGTCCTATAGCAACATAGATGCAGATAACATCCTTGTCTTTCTGGTTGATGATTGTATCTATCGCGATCTCGGTCTTACCTGTCTGACGGTCGCCGATGATGAGCTCACGCTGACCTCTTCCGATTGGGATCATGCTGTCGATAGCTTTGATTCCTGTCTGCAAAGGTACGGATACGCTCTGTCTCTCGATGATTCCGGGAGCCTCAGCTTCAACAGGTCTTTTTGCTTCTGCAAAGATCGGTCCCTTACCGTCAATAGGATCTCCCAAAGGATTTACGACACGTCCCAGATAGCTTTCTCCGACAGGGATGGAAAGAACGGTACCTGTACGCTTTACCTTGGTGCCTTCCCTTATGTCATTCTTATCTGTCAGGATAGCGACAGATACAGTATCGTTCTCAAGATTTAAAGCAAGTCCTGCAGAACCGTCCTCAAACTCTAAAAGCTCTGTAGATACGCAGTTCCTAAGGCCGTATACGGAAGCGATTCCGTCTCCGACCAGAACTACCGTACCGACTTCACCCATATCAACACGGCTCTTATAATTTCTAATCTGTTCCTTGAGAATATTACTGATTTCTTCAGGTTTGCTTACCATAATTACGATATCTCTTTCTCTAAGTTTTTCAGGTTCTTTCTGACACTTCCGTCAAAGAACATTCCGTTTGCCGTTACAGTTATTCCGCCCATCAGAGCAGGATTTATCTTATATCTGGGCCTTACTGTCTTGCCCGTTATCTTTTCGAGCTTGGCTACGATCTTTGCCTTCTCTTCGTCAGTAAGCTCTACCGCGCTCGTGATCTCCGCATAAGTGAACTTTTTAAAGTCTTCGTACATATGCTCGAACTCTTTATAGGCGTCGAAAAAAGACCCCATGTCAGCGCGTTCGGTCATTACTGCCAGGAAAGAATAAAGAACGTCATCCACCTTTCCTTCAAAAGCTTCGCGGAGTGCATCCATGCGCTCGCTTTTGGGGATTCCGGGATTCGACAGGAATTCAATATATTCAGGCATCTCTTTAAAGAGCCTTTTCAGACTCCTTATATTGTTACGGATGTCGTCGATATTGCCCGACTCGTATGCCGTCTCAAAAAGCGCCAGAGCATATTCTCTTCCGGTAGTGTTCATTTCGTCTCACCTAATTTGTCGATAGCGTCATCGATAAGATCTCTATGGTCATCCATATTGATCTCACGGCCGATGATCTGCTCGGAGATAACCTGGGAAACATCAACGATTTCCTTCTTGATGGTCTCTCTGGCTTCACGTCTGTCACGTTCGATGTCCGCCTTGGCTTTTCTGATGATCTGGTCAGCCTTTTCGCGCGATTCGTAGAGCATGATCTCATTACGCTCGTTCGCACGCTCGACTGCCTCACTGATGATCTCATCAGCTTTCTGATCTGCAGTAGTGATCTTGTCTTCCCAGCCGGCCTTGAGATCAGCTGCCTCTTTACGGGCTTTCTCGGCCTTCTTGTACTGTGTCTCGATCTCGTTTTCTCTTTGCGCCTTGATCTTCTTCACAGGCTCAAAGAGGAACTTTTTTAAGATCAGGAACAGGATCACCAGGTTTGCCAGTGATATCACTATCTGCCAGATATTTATCGAAATAATATCCAGATTCTGCATCTTGATTTGGCTCCGTTATCAGTTGCCGACAGCCTGCATCAAAATATCAACGAATCTTCCCGGTGCAACGAAGATCAGAAGGATCGCAATAACCAACGCATAAAGACCTGTTGTCTCAGCAACGGCGCATCCCATAAGCATTGTTGTGGTAACATCGCCTTTGCATTCAGGCTGGCGTCCGATCGCTTCGCATGCCTTAGCTACAGCATGACCTTCACCGATACCAGGACCGATACCTGCGATCATGGCGCATCCGGCACCGAGTGCGCATCCGCCAAGAATGATTCCGATAGCAAGTTCTAACATGTTCTAGCCTCCTATATGTTTATAGATAAGTTTTTCTGTTTATGCGCTTTCACGCTTGTTAGCATTCATAACAACAGCACGTGCCGCTTTGCGTTCTTCACGCTTCTTTTTCCTCGCCGCATATTCTTCGGCAGGGAAACCGCCTGAAATGTATAACATCGTCAGCATCGCAAAGATAAATGCCTGAAGTCCGCCGCTGAAAAGGTCGAAATAAAGTGACAGCACAGCAGGGATACCGATCCTCAGATACGGGAAATCCGCAAGCGCTCCAGGAAGAAATGAGAAGATCGTTTTTGAAAGACCTGAAAGTCCGACCGCCACCAGGAGCGATATGATCGAACCTGACAACACGTTTCCGTAGTGACGGAATGCCATCGACACAGGAGTTGCAAATTCGCTGATGATGTTAAGTGGTGCAAGGAGCGGGACAGGCTGGCCGAAGCTCTTAAGATAGATCCAGGGACCCGCCTTCATCTTGTAGTAAGTGATAAGGAAGAATACCAGGATAGCCCATCCGGCAGTTATATTGATGTCAGATGTCGGCGGGAAAAGACCGATTAGGGATGACAGGCTCGAAAAAGCTGACAATCCCAGAACAGCCGCAACAAAAGGAGCAAAACCTTCAAAGAATTCGCCCATGTTGGTCTTTACAAGGTTCGTGGTCTTCTCGACGATCCATTCGGCCAAAAGCTGCCTTACCGAAACATTGCGTGTCTTAAGACCTGATGTAAGAAAAAGGCACAGGAACAGGATTCCCAGCATTGCGCACCAGGAATTGACCTGCGATTCGGTTATGGGAAGGTCCTGGATCGGAAGCTTTACCGTAAAGAATACGTGTGCACCGGTAATGTCGATGCCCTCCGATGCAGGAACGAACAATATCTTGATAACTATCGCAGCTGCAAAAGATAAGACAGACAGCAAAAGGAAAATGATGCTCATTCTTCATCCCCTCCTGCTGTTTCAGTATTCTCATCAGTTACAACTTCACCGCTCTTAGCCTGCTTTTTCTTATCCTTGTTGAAAACCGCACGGAGATAAACTCCAAATGTCGCAAAGAGCAGGGATATGATCGTGGCAATAACATTAAACACGCTCTGGAATATAAGGGATATTGCCAAAAGGACAATGATCAGGGCAAATCTTATGGCATGGGATGCCTTCATGATCTCCTTGGCCTTCTTTTCACCGGAAGATACCGCCTTTTGTACGCTGAGGCCCAGGAAAAAGAAATTGAGGACGCCGATAACCCCGCCCAAGAGATTTCCAAAGAGCACGCTCAGATCCCATCTGCCGATGATAAGAAATACTGACTGCATCAGCATGCTTAAGACAAGAGTAACCGCGCCGACAAACAGCGTCTCTTTCTTAACTGTAGGATCGATCTTCATGATCTTGCCCGTATCCCTTTCGCGTCAAAAATTCCTGTACGAGTGAAATTATATCACTCGGACAACATCGATTTTTACAGACACGAGGACGCGTTTGCCCAAAATAAGGGCATTAATCTGAGCCTGACTAATGCAACTTTATTAAAATAAATCCGGTGGTCAGACAAGTGCTCAGGAAGCAAATACTTTTTTCGTATCTGATTAAGAGTTTTTAGGTATGAAAAAGGAGGCCGCAAAGTCAAACTCCGAGCCTTATATCAAACCCGACCTCTGAAGAAAGCCCCTGGTCAGGAAGACTTATCTTAACAGCAGCCTTTCCTTCCAGCCCGATGCTCCTTACATAGACACCGCCCATGCCGCCGTTGATATCAGCCATAGAAGGACCGAGGACTTCAATTGGGCCTTTTACCTCAACAACAGCCTGCCTGTTGTAAAAAGGCATTACATTGCCGTATTCATCGGTGACCTTGATCCTGATCGCTGCGACATCGTAAGTGGAATCTTCAATAAGCTCATTCGAAGACACATTAACATCCAGGCAAAGCCTGTTCATCGAGGACTTGATAACGGTCTTTACGACTTTTCCGTTTACGATGCCTTCGAATTTGAACCTTGTGGCTTCACCACCCCAGTTGCCGATATATTTTCCGAAGAGCATATAAGCATCGTCGAACTTCATCTTATATCTCGCCATAGCTTCGACCATGGTAAGCTTCATCTTCGCAGGCATATTCTCCATGCCGTAAACTGCAGAGAAATTCAGCGCGTCCTTGACGATCTTATTCTTCCTGTCTGTAAAGCCCTCCTGCTCTTTCATCTGGTCTCCGATATAATCGTCTATCAGCATAGGAGGAGAGATGAGATTCTTATAAGAGGAATCTTCACGCGTGTATTCCTTGATGAACACATCGTTCTTATACATCTTTACGCTGTCGCAATTCGAGAAGATATATACTTCGCCTCTGTTTCCTGCAGGATGCTCGCCGATGTCCATAGAGGAGCTTATTTCCAGAACAGGCTCGATATCCTTGTTCTGGCTGGCATATACATACGCTGCGAGCTTGGGATTTCTGAACATATCGGTAACACCGTGGTAGCACACCCTGTCACCGGAACCGAAATCCTTATGTGTGTTGTAATCGAACATGCACCAGCCAAAGGATCCTAAGATATCTTCATTAGCAATAACGCTGTCCAATACATTGCAGTGCCTTAATGCGTGCTCCTGTCTGTGAAGCTCGGAATCGAAAGCCTTCGTCGGATACATATGACCGTTGTACTCACTTATGAAGTACGGTTTATTCATGTCAGACGTGACATTTTTCTTCTGCTCGCACCCTGCGCTCTTACCGTTGTGGCTGAAGTCATTGAATGCATATACGTCTTCTAAAAGCGAACTCTTCTTGAGATATCTGACGCCCGAAGTCTGGCGTGTAGGATCAAGAGCGCGGGCTTCCTTATTCGTGCGTGTATAAAGTTCATCGCAGTCGACGGACTCATTGATCCTTACGCCCCACAGTATTATCGAAGGGTGGTTTCTGTACTGCGAGACCATCTCGCGTGTATTGATGACAGCCTGCTCTTTCCATGCTTCATCGCCGATATTCTGCCAGCCGGGGATCTCAGTAAATACGAGAAGACCGATCTCATCGCATCTGTCTATGAAATGATGGGACTGCGGATAGTGGGAAGTCCTTACAGCATTAAGCCCGAGCTCATTTTTAAGGATATCGGCATCCATTTGCTGCATGGACTTTGGCATCGCATATCCGACGTAAGGCCAGCACTGATGGCGGTTTAATCCTCTAAGCTTTATCTTCTTGCCGTTAAGGTAGAATCCGTCAGTCTTAAACACCGCATCTCTGAATCCGAATCTGGTTGTAAATGTATCTTCCCTGCCGTTATTTCTAAGCGTCATGGCAAGTTCGTAGAGGTTGGGGTTTTCGAGTGTCCAGAGCTCCGCTTCATTGACAGTTATCCGGGCATCCTTCCCGCACGGCTCTGCGAAAAGGACTTTGCCTGAGGATATTTCGGTGATCATGCAGACGAGTTCGCCTTCACCTTCAGTCTCAGTCTTTATAGTGACTTTCTTATCCGCGCCGGCGCTTACGAAAACATCCCTGATGTGATCCTTCTCTTTTACATCAAGATGGACCTCACGATAGATTCCGCCGTAAGTCATGTAATCGATAACAAAACCGAAAGGCGGAACATTAAGTGATTCGCGGCTGTCGCACTTAACTGCGATCACATTTTTCTCACCAAACTTAAGGTGTTCTGTAAGCTCTGCAGTAAAAGCCGTATAGCCGCATGAATGCTTCGCAACAGATACTCCGTTGATATCGACTTCCGCTTCATGTGCAGCGGCATCGAAAGTAACAAATACCTTCTTGTCCTTCCATTCAGAAGGGACATCAAAAGTCTTTCGGTAGCATGAGACCATCTGATACTCATGAGCATCGAAATAATTTAATGGCGTGATCTTAACGGTATGAGGGATCCTCACTTTCTCCATCTTATCTTCGCCGTCAAAGGCAGGTCTGATCATGTCTTCTTCAAAGACAGGTGCCCACAGCCAGTTGTTATTAATATCGATCCTCATAGTGATTACTCTCCTGATCAGCCGGTTTTCTCAATAGTATAGATCCTCGATCCGAAGTCCGGATAATATCTCATGTTCTCATTATATCCGCCCGATGCGAATGCGCTTCTCAAATGCACGCCTGCATACATCATGGCATCGCCGTACATATCGTGCTTCTCTGATTCTGCCTTCATCTTATAGAACTTCGCGATCAGCTTATGAAGGAATCCATCCTGCTTAACATGGATCGGGGCAACATAGTTTACAAGCCCTCCGAAATCCCTCAGGTCGAACTTCAGTTCCCGTCCTTCCAGATGATATTTATTTTCCGGATCAAGTCCTAAAGGCTTTAACACGCACCACTGTGCGTTTGGATGGGTTAAGATCTGCATCGTCATGGAGACGGCTTTTGCCTTATCCTCAGATACCACAGTCCAGGATATCTCGTTCCCGGTAAGGGGCTCTAATGAACTTATGCCGGGAGCTCCAAGGGCATCTTCATCGCATGACCTTGAATCGTTCATGGAAGTCCCTCTGTAGAACCTTCCGAACTGCATGACTTCTCTCCACTGCTTATACATTGCGATCTGAGCTCTTACCGCTTCGATGTCTTCTTTGCTCATATCGCAGAGATTGCACTCATAACCCAATACGCCGAACGACGCGACATTAAAGCGCGTCTCAATCGGTGTTCTTCGGAGTGTCTGGTGATTCGGACAGTCAGATACATGCGCCGTCACAGTAGACATCGGATAACCGTAACTGTAGCCTGTCTGTATCTCTGCTCTGCAGAGTGCATCTGTATCATCGCTTGCCCAGATCTGCGGGAAGAAGCTCAGTATGCCCAGGTCGAACCTGTTGCCGCCTGATGCACAGCCTTCGAAAAGGATCTCCGGAAACTTTCCTGTCAGCTCGCGCATAACGCGGTACAGGCCGAGCATATATCTGTGCGATACTTCGCCCTGCCTGTCAGAGGGAACAGCCTTTGAGAAGATATCTGTGAAGTTGCGGTTCATGTCCCACTTAACATAAGAGATATCAGCCGATGAGAAGACATCGCTCATCGCCTTGATCAGGTAATCCTGGACGTCTTTATTGGAGAGGTCCAATACCATCTGGTTCCTGCCTTCAGAATGCTTCTTTCCGGGGATCTCCATAGCCCATTCAGGGTGGGCTCTGTAGAGGTCACTGTTGCGGTTTACCATCTCAGGCTCTACCCAGATACCGAACTCAAGACCGAGCTTTCTTACCTTGTCGCATATGCCTTTTACGCCATGCGGGAGTTTCTTCTTATTCGGATACCAGTCACCTAATGATGACGTGTCGTCATTGCGCTCACCGAACCAGCCGTCATCCATAACAAAGAGTTCGATGCCGACGGACTTTGCTTTTCGAGCAAGACGGAGAAGCTTAGACTCGCTTATCTTAAAGTAGGACGCTTCCCATGAATTCAGAAGAACCGGCCGAAGTCTGTCCTTCCACGGACCGCGCAGGATGTGCTTCGACACGAAGTCGTGCATCTGTCCGCTCATTCCGTTATATCCCTCAGAGGAATATGTCATGACCGCTTCCGGGGTCAGGAAGGACTCTCCTTTCGATAGTTTCCATTCAAAGCCTGTAGGATTGATACCTGAAAGGAATCTTACTTTACCAAACGGGCTCTTCTCAACAGACTCATAGTGATTGCCGCTGTATACGAGATTAAAACCGTAAACGTCGCCGTAATCCTCTGTTGCGCCGCGCTTTGAGAGCATGACAAAAGGATTGGCACCGTTGGACGAATTGCCCGTAAATGAGGAATTCACAAGGCGTACCGAAGATACCGACATATCCGTACGCTTCATCTCCCTGGCCCATGCGCCGGTGAATGTGCTGAACACGTAGCTTCCGGGATCAAAATCGATCTGGCAGCTCATGAGTTTTCTAATCCTTATGTCACCTTCGCCTTCGTTGATAAGATTAGCGGTCCTCGTGATGACATCTGTATCA
>CADCJM010000025.1 GCA_902801755.1 Oscillospiraceae bacterium | reverse complement strand
CTTGAATGCTTCGAACTCGTTGTCGAAAAGCATTACCCAGGAGTGAGCCATTGTTCCGGAAAGCGGAATGTCGAACTGCTGTCCGCAGATCGTGCAGGATGTGCCTGCAGCTCCTGCGATATAAGCTGCTCTGGCGCCGAGTACGGAAGCGTCGAAGCCCTGCGCACGGCGTGCACCGAACTCCATGACAGGTCTGCCTTCAGCTGCTCTTACGATCCTTGCTGTCTTTGTGGCAATAAGTGTCTGGTGGTTGATCGTGCAAAGGAGTGCGGTCTCAAGGAGCTGTGCCTGAATGATAGGACCTCTTACCTTAACGAGGGGCTCTTTGGGGAATACAACAGTTCCTTCCGGGATAGCCCAGACGTCACATGTGAATTCGAAGTCCCTTAAATAGCTGATGAACTCGTCGTTGAAGTGATAGTTATCCTTGAGGAAGGTAAGATCATCTTCTGAGAACTTAAGGCTTGAGAGGTAATCGATAACCTGCTCCAAACCTGCCATAACAGCATATCCGCCGTTCTCGGGGATATTTCTGAAGAACATATCGAAATAAACGATCTTGTCCCTGTTGCCGCTGTTCAGATAACCGTTAGCCATAGTGAGCTCATAGAAGTCTGTGAGCATACTCATGTTGGTTCTGTCATTCCACATACCGTAATCCATACGATTTACCTCCGAAAGACTTAAGTCTTAATTATGATTTTGCAATCTCTTTGATTGTAGTTGTAAGACCGGCGATACCCTGAAGATCTGAAGGGATGATGATCTTTGTAGATGCGCCCTGGCCTACCTTCTCGAGAGCTTCGAGACCCTTGATGGCGATAAGTCCGTCATCAGCGCCGACATCCTTGATCATCTGAAGACCCTTAGCTGTAGCTTCCTGAACTGCGAGGATAGCCTGTGCCTGACCTTCAGCTTCCTTGATTGCAGCCTGCTTCTTAGCTTCAGCTCT
This sequence comes from Oscillospiraceae bacterium, assembly GCA_902801755.1. Lineage (GTDB taxonomy): Bacteria > Bacillota > Clostridia > Saccharofermentanales > Saccharofermentanaceae > Saccharofermentans. Next base: position 33,319 of record CADCJM010000025.1, on the reverse strand, counting down.
TAAGATAGCTGCTTCCTTCTCACCCTCTGCGACTCTGATTGCAGATTCCTTCTCACCTTCAGCGATGAGGATCTTCTCTCTCTTCTCACGCTCAGCCTTCATCTGCTTCTCCATCGCTGCCTGGATCTCCTTAGGCGGGATGATGTTCTTAAGCTCAACACGGTTTACCTTGATTCCCCAAGTTCCAGGTCACCGATGATGTTACGGAGAGTTGTTGCCGAGAGGTTCTCGATAGCAACGATAGGACGCTCGATGCCGTATGTGTAAAGCTTAGGATCTACTATCTGATAGAAAAGAACTGTGTCGATCTGCATTGTAACGTTATCCTTTGTGATAACGGCCTGAGGTGCGAAGTCAGCAACCTTTTCCTTCAATGAGATCTTCTTTGCAACACGGTCGATGAAAGGGACTTTCATGTGGAAGCCTGTCTCCCATGTTGTTCTGTATGTGCCCAGACGCTCGATGATGAACGTTGTTGCCTGCGGAACGATCTTGATGTTAGGTATGATGAGTACCAGGATAACGATGATTCCGATAGCTACTCCGACGAGTGTTCCTGCTGATGATGCGATGAATGGTAACATTTTGTGATTCCTCCCCTTTTATTGTGCTGGCCCGATTACGAGCTTAACGCCTTCAATTGCCAATACTGTGATCTTCGTACCTTCTGCATAGTCCTCTTCGCCCTTTGCGCTCCAGATCTGGCCGTCGACTTTGACCTGGCCCTTTCCGTCTATGGCATTGAGCGGTACGATTACCACGCCTTCCCTTCCGATCAATCTGTCTGCATTTGTCTTCTGAACATTCTTCTTGCGAAGTGATTCAAGCTTAGGCCTGACCCAGATCATACAGAGAATGAAGCATACTATTGAAACCAGAGCCATAACTATGATCTGCGCTGCGACCGATGCGCCGCAAAGGTCCATGATCATTGCTACTACGGCGCCGACTGCAAACCAGAGTGTCGCAAGACCTGTGGTCGCGATCTCGATAATGAGCATGACGACCGCGAAAATGAGCCATATTATCCACCAACTGATCATTCTTTAATCCTCCCTATTTAAATTAATGCGGGTATTCCGGCCCGCATTTAAATAATTATATCACCTTAGGGATTTTTTATTAATAAGAATCGTACCGTTAAGAGGACAGCTTCAGATGAATACTTCCTCGAGCGTTAAGCCCTTGGCGGGAAGTGTTTTGCCTGCCATGGAGCGCTCGCCGCCTTCGATAATCGAAGCGACCTCGGAAGGTTCTATCTTGCCCTGTCCCACGTATAGAAGAGTGCCTGCGATTATCCTTACCATATTGTAGAGGAAGGCCTCACCTGACACTTCGATCTCGATCCTGCAGGGATCTTCGCCTGATGCTTCCACCTTGACTCCGAAAAGTCTTCTTACGGTGGTCTTCTGTGAGCCGCCGGCAGCACAGAATGCTGCGAAGTCATGCTCGCCTGCGAAAAACTCAGCAGCGGCCTTCATTTTCGCGATATCAGGCTTCACAGGGCAATAATATGAATTCCTGTCGAGGAGCGGACTTCTGGTCGGTGAGGAATAGATCCTGTAGATATACCTCTTTCCCTTGATGTCGAACCTGGCCGAGAAATCATCACTTACATAGAATGACTTCTTTACCGCAACGTCGTCCGGCAAAAGAGCGTTCATCGCCAAAGGGAATTTATCTTCAAGAATAACAAACGGGACGTCCGCGTGACTTAAGTGGCATTTTGCATGCACACCTGCGTCAGTCCTGGAACACCCCGTAAGTCTGATCTTCGTTTTATATAATTCTTCTAATGCCTTCTCGAGGACATCCTGAACAGCCCTGGCATTCTCCTGCGATTGGAACCCGGCAAAATCAGTGCCGTCAAACTCAGTGATGAAGGCTATTCTCGGCATAGCTTCAGATTACTTGCCGTTCTTGCCGTCGTCTACGCAGGACTTGCCCATCATGGCAGCGCCTACGATACCTGCGTCGTTACCCATCTGGGCAAGCTCGATGCGGGTCTTCGGAACTCCGGGTCCGAAATAAGGACGGGACATTGTCTTCTCACGCATAGGGATAAGAAGCGGATCGCCTTCATTGCAGACACCGCCGCCTACGACCAGGATCTCAGGCATGAATGCATTGATGGCATTTGCAAGACCGTCAGCAAGATAATCCGTATAGCTGTCTACAACTTGAGCAGCGACCTTGTCACCCTGTCTCATTGCTACGAAAGCGATCTGGGCATTCCACTCGCCGAAGTCTTCCTTGACCTTGTTAAGGAGAGAATCGGGATTTGCCTCAGCAGCTTCCCTTGTCATTCTTGCGAGAGCCGTAGCGGAAGCATACTGCTCGAAGCAGCCCTTTCTGCCGCATCCGCACTGGACGCCGCCTGATACGAGGACTGTGTGGCCGAACTCGGAGCCTGCCTGGTTGAATCCAGAGAAGATCCTTCCGTTAACGATTACGCCTGCGCCAACACCTGTTCCCAGTGTGATGGTAACGGAGTCCTTTGCGCCCTTAGCTGCGCCTGCAACTGCCTCAGCCATAGCTGCGCAGTTAGCGTCATTATCGATATAAACAGGGAGATCTACGACTTCCCTGATAAGCTTTCTCATGGGAGCTTTGTTGAAAGGAAGGTTGCTTGAGTATACGAGAAGACCTTCTTCGTTGTCAGGTGTTCCGGGGGAACCGATACCGATGCACTCGATATCCTTTACTTCAAGACCTGCATCCTTGATGGCATCTGCAGCGAGCTTACCCATATCATGGATGATCTCTTCCATTGATCTCTCAGCACGTGTCTTGATAGACAGCTTGTTAAGGAGCTTGCCCTCACCGTCAACAATACCGGCTTTGATATTCGTACCACCTAAGTCGATTCCGCAATAATAACCCATTGATTATTCCAACCTTTCGCTATATTGTTAGCAACTTGCATTCTAACACAGCAAGAAACTTATCTCAAAGACAAATCAATAACGACAACAAGTACCGCTAAAAGCGTAAATAATATTCCGCAAAGTACATCTTTTGCCGTCAGCTTCAAGGGATTTAACTTTGTCCTTCCCCTGCCGCCTCTGTAGCACCTTGCATCCATTGCCACCGCAAGTTCATCAGCTCTTCTGAAGCTCGAAACGAACAGCGGGATCAGGACCGTGATGTAGCCTTTTACCTTGTTTATGAATGAACCGGTATCGTAATCCGCACCTCTGGACTGCTGCGCCTTCATTATCTTCTGTGTCTCGGCAGCCAGTGTCGGAATGAATCTTAATGCGATGGACATCATCATAGCCATCTCGTGGACCGGTACCTTTATGACCTGCAAAGGTGAGAAAAGCTTTTCGAGCGCATCGCTCATCTTAAGAGGCGTTGTCGTCAGTGTAAGGAGCACGCTCGTGGATACGATAAGGAAAATAAGCCTTATAGCCATTATTGCTGCGCGGCTTAATCCGTATCCTGTAATCGTAATTATCTTCCAGGAGAATAAGACATCTCCCTGTCTGATCGTAAATACGTTGATCACAAAGATGAACAGCGCCAAAGGAATGATCGGCTTTATCGTTGACCAGAGAATGCCGGGCGTGATCTTTGCCATTATGAGCTGCAGGATGATGACGCCGGCGAGCACGGCGATCGTAACCGGTTCCTTGATGATGAAGATCGCTACAAGGTAGACCGCATAAAGGATCGTCTTAACTCTCGGATCCGTATCGTGCAGGAATGAATGCGCGGGATAGTATCTGCCAAGGCTTACGTTATCAAGCATTGCCGCCACCTGCCTTGCAGACTGCCGCAACTATTACCTTCGCTTCCTTCTCGGGATTGAAGTAGTTGCCGCCAAATTCAATATCAGGATATATCTCTTCGAGCTCAGTCCTTAAGACAGCCGAGAACCTTGTGATCCTCGGGAGCTGGACCTTTAATTCATCTGCCCTCTTCTTTACAAACAGTTCCTCAGGCGTGCCGACAGCCTTGATCTTTCCGTTATCGATAAGGCAGATCCTGTCGCAGTTTACGGCAGCCTCGTCCATATTGTGGGATACGAGTATTATTGTTGTCCCGCTGTCACGGAGGCTCTTGATGATCGCGAACATCTCCTGTCTGCCCTTAGGGTCAAGGCCTGAAGCGGGCTCATCCAGAACAAGGATGCCGGGTCTCATTACAAGAACGCCTGCCATTGCAGCTCTTCTCTTCTGTCCGCCGGAAAGCTCGAAAGGAGATGAATTAAGCTCTCTTTCCGTAAGTCCGACCTTCGAAGCAGCCTCCATGATCATGGCCTTCTGCTCGTCTTTTCCGACATTCATCTTCTTAAGGCCGTACGCTATGTCTTTATATACGGTCTCTTCGAAAAGCTGGTATTCAGGATATTGGAAAACAAGACCGACGTTCTGTCTGATCTTCATAGTGTCTTTTTTATTCCTGCAGGATAAGTCGCCGTCCTTTGTGTGGATTATGACGTCACCTTCAACAGGTCTTATGATCGCATTCATGTGTGAGATCAAAGTGGTCTTGCCGCATCCGCTCTCGCCTACAATGCCCAGCACCTCGCCTCTTCTGATGTCGAGATTTATATCATCTATGGCCTTTGTATCGCCTCCGCCATAAGTATATGAAAGCCCTTTTACCGACATGATTATGTCGTTCTCATCAGGCTTTTTTCTGTCGGTGATTACATTGCCGGGTTCTTTAAGTCCGGGCTTTGTGAGCATCTTTACAAGGCTTGCGACCAGAGTCTCATTGCTCTTTAAGTCTTCCTTCGTAATTTTGCTTCCGGTAAGATTTGCGATCTCAAATGCGAAATTGAACTTTACAGGTCTCTTAAGACCATATTGCCAGAGATCCTCAGATAAGAAGATCTCTTCAGGAGTTCCCTCCAATGCGACCTTGCCTTTATGAACGATTATGAGCTTGTCGCATCTTAACGCTTCGGTCATATCATGCGTGATCGTAATGAGGGTTAATCCCTTTTCGACTCTCATCTTCTCAACGAGCGTAAGGAAATCGTCCCTGCTCGTCGGGTCTAACATAGCCGTCGCTTCATCAAGTATCAGGATATCGGGCTTCATGGCAAGTGCGCCCGCAATGGCGAGCTTCTGCTTCTGGCCGCCTGACAGGGCCATGGTCTCCTTATGTCTGAACTCATAAAGTCCGACATCTTTGAGCGCCTGGTCAACACGCTCTCTTAATTCAGGATTGGGGATACCGAGATTCTCAGGACCGAATGCAACGTCTTCTTCGATCATGGTTCCTACGATCTGGTTGTCAGGATTCTGGAAAACGCAGCAGCAGTGCTCCCTTATCTCCCAGAACAGATCATCATTTGCTGTGTCCTTGCCGAAAATAACGACTTTGCCGCTGTCTGGCACTTCCAGGATATCGATGATCTTTGCAAGTGTGGATTTGCCGGAGCCGTTGCTTCCTAAGATTGCTGTGTAGGAACCCTTTTCGATAGAGACGGAAATACCGTCAAGTGCAAGCCTTGGCGCTTTTCCCGAAGTCTCATCCGATACGTCGTATGAGAAGCTTACGTCCTTTACTTCTATCCTGTTCTGATCTTCCGGCAACTTAAATCTCCACTAAGATTTGTTTTGTAGCAACATTTTAAAGACAACGGGGAAAGATGTAAACCTTTCCCCGTGACTGATTGACAATTATTTTTACTGTTTTTGTTTGTGTAATATTACACGAACTCAAGAATAGCCATCTCGGCACCGTCACCACGTCTTGCGCCCAAACGGATGATTCTTGTGTAACCACCGTTTCTGCCTGCATATCTGGGTGCGATCTCATCAAAGATCTTGTTTACAGGATTGATGATGTTGCCCTCTGCATCGTGGCTCTTGTTAACCCACTTGATCATGGCTTTTCTAGCTGCGAGGCGTGAAGCGTTATCAACCTGAACTGTCTTTGTCTTAACTTCACGGTCAACTACTTCGTACTTCTTGCCTGCCTTAGAAGTCTTTGTCTTTAAGACCTTCTTGCCCTTACCGTCGAGCTTGGCAGCGGAAACTGTGATTTCCTTTGTTGTGTAGTTGTCCTGCTCCTTAACTGCGGAAGCTACGAGCTTCTCTACGATAGCGCTGATATCCTTAGCTTTTGCAACTGTTGTCTCGAGCCTACCGTTTATAATCAATGTTGTGACCTGATTCTTCAGAATTGCAGCACGCTGATCTGAAGCACGGCCGAATTTTCTGTTAGGCATTTATATATCCTCCAATAACCTTAATCTTCTGCTTCTCTCAAGTGCAGACCCATGTCTTCAAGCTTCTCGATGATCTCTTCGAGGGACTTCTTACCAAGGTTTCTTACCTTGATCATCTCGTCCATAGAACGAGCAACAAGATCACCAACAGTGTTGATCTGTGCTCTCTTGAGACAATTGTAAGTACGTACTGAGAAATCCATGTCCTCAATTACACCGGAAAGCTTTGAATCGTGCTCGCCGCTCTCTTCGATGTTCTTGAAGCTCGGAGCTGAATCCGTATCAGCAAGAGCTGTGAAGAACTTGAGGTGCTCGATCAGGCAATTAGCTGCTGAAGAGAGAGCCTCATCAACATCGATAGTGCCGTCTGTCCAAACCTCGAGTGTAAGGCTGTCATAGTCTGTTCTAGCGCCTACACGTGTGTTCTCAACCTTGTAGTTAGCCTTCTTAACAGGTGTGAAGATGGAATCGATCGGGATTACACCGATAACCTGCTTAGCGGGCTTATTCTGCTCTGCTGTGTTGTATCCTCTGCCCTTGCTGAGTGTGAATTCCATGAATACATCGTCGCTGCCGTTTAAGTGAGCGATAACGTGATCAGGATTCATGATCTCTACTTCGGGTCCGTGAACGATGTCACCAGCTGTGAGCTCGCCGGTTCTACCCTTAGCGACGCTGATGCTGACGATGTTGGACTCGTTGTGAAGCTTAGCGCGGATACCCTTGATATTAAGGATAATCTCTGTCATATCCTCGATAATACCCGGAACAGTGGAGAACTCATGCTTAATCTTCTCGATCTTGATAGATGTTACTGCCGCGCCGGAAAGTGAAGAAAGGAGTACTCTGCGGAGTGAGTTACCGAGAGTAGTACCGAATCCACGCTCAAGCGGGGCGATGGTATATTTGCCGTAGGACTTATCCTCGTTGGTCTCAACGCACTTAACGGTCGGCTGGCTGATTTCCATCATGTTTGTTCCTCCTGAGAATTTTTCTAAATCTTGCTGTTCGGATGGTATTACTTAGAATACAACTCGACGATTGCAACTTCGTTTACAGGTACTTCGATCTGATCTCTTGTAGGGATTGCAAGGATCTTGCCGCTGAGCTTGTCGTTGTCAGCTTCTACCCATGCAGGTGTAGCTCTTGAACCTGTTACTTCGATGATGTCCTTGAATCTCTGTGAGCTCTTGGAACCCTCTTTGATCTCAATTACATCGCCAACCTTAACCGCAAAAGAAGGGATATTAACGATCTTGCCGTTAACCTTAACTCCTCTGTGGCTTACGATCTGTCTAGCCTCATCTCTTGTACGAGCGAAGCCCATTCTGAATAAAACGTTGTCAAGTCTTGTCTCAAGAAGGATCATGAGGTTTTCACCGGTTGTACCATACTTGAGCTTCTGAGCCTTTTCGAAATAGTTTCTGAAAGGCTTCTCGAGAACGCCGTAAATAAACTTTGCCTTCTGCTTTTCCTTAAGCTGCATTCCGTACTCGCTCATCTTACGAGGTCTGGATGCACCATGCTTTTTAGATTCTTTCTTCTCTACTCCCAAGAAAGCAGGCTCAATACCGAGGGCTCTGCACTTCTTAAGGACAGGTGTCATATCTCTAGCCATTGCTATATTCCTCTTTTCTATCTAAGTATTCTGCCAACAAGAAGATTAAACTCTTCTTCTCTTGGGAGGGCGGCAACCATTGTGAGGTACCGGTGTTACGTCCTTGATCATTGTGACTCTGAGGCCTGCTGTCTCAAGGGCTCTTACTGCGGACTCACGTCCGGATCCGGGTCCCTTAACATAAACATCAACAGTCTTCATGCCATGATCGCAAGCTGCCTTAGCAGCCTTCTCGGAAGCAACCTGAGCTGCATAGCTCGTGCCCTTACGTGAACCCTTGGCGTCCATACCTGCAGAAGCCCAGGAAATTGTATTTCCCTGCTTATCGGTAATTGTAATGATTGTATTGTTGAATGTAGCATGAATATGAGCCTGACCGTCAACGACGTTCTTACGCTCACTTCTTCTGGGTCTTAAGCTTTTCTTCTGTGCCATTTTGACTCACCTCACCTTACTTCTTCTTACCAGCAACTGTATGCTTCGGACCCTTACGTGTACGAGCATTAGTCTTTGTGCGCTGGCCTCTTACAGGGAGTCCCAGTCTGTGGCGACGTCCGCGAAGGCAACCGATATCAGTAAGTCTCTTAATGTTGGACTGTACTTCTCTCTTGAGGTCACCCTCAACCTTGTAATTGTTCTCGATCTGGTCACGGATCTTCGCAACCTCGTCCTCTGTCAAATCCTTGACGCGTGTATCGGGATTGATGCCTGTCTGGGCAATAATCTCGTCTGCACTTGTTCTTCCGATTCCGTAAATGTACGTAAGAGCGATTTCAATTCTCTTATCGTTAGGTAAATCTACGCCGGCTATACGAGCCATTTAATGTACCTCCGTATTGGATAAAGTGGTATTAATCTCTATTTGACACACGTAAGTCAAGGAACTCCGGGTTAGGGAGCAGCCGCCCTCTCGGTAACGGTGAGTAAATATGATTACTTCTTTTTTAATAATGCTTTTGCGGAATGGAGCTATTATTCCGCGGTCTTCTTCCATACTGGCGTACGGGGCTAATTCCGCACATATGAAGACCCGTCAAATGTCTTAACCCTGTCTCTGCTTATGCTTAGGGTCAGAACAGATGACCATTACCTTACCGTTGCGGCGAATGATCTTGCACTTTTCGCACATCGGCTTTACTGACGGTCGTACTTTCATACTAGTACCTCCTGTTGCTGATATTTTTCCACAACAAATACAGGCGCTCTGTGAGCGCATGCTGAACTATTATAGCAGAATCGATACAGTTTTCAACAAGAAATTTAAAGCACCCCGAAAAATTTCGAGGTGCCTGAAATTATCTGAAATAAAGGCTTATGCCTTCGGCTTCTTATCGCCTCTCCAGGTGATTCTGCCGCGGGAAAGATCGTATGGCGAGATCTCCATTGTTACTTTGTCGCCCGGAAGAATCTTGATGTAATTCTGTCTAAGCTTTCCTGACAAATGAGCAAGAACAATGTGTCCGCTGTCGAGCTTTACCTTGAACATTGCATTGGGCAATGCTTCATCAACTACTCCCAGTACTTCAATAACATCTTCCTTCGCCATTAAAAACCCTCCTCATAGTCATAGGTTGTTAAATACGGACCCTCATCCGTTATTAATATCGTATTCTCATAGTGGCTGGCAGGCTTGCCATCCTGTGTAACTATAGTCCAGCGGTCGTCCAGAAGTTCGATCTCGCGTGTACCCAATGTTATCATCGGTTCGATGCAGATTGCCATACCCTTTTTGAGTTTGTAGCCGTGACCCGGTCTTCCGTAGTTGGGAACATCGGGATCCTGGTGCATCGTTGTTCCGATTCCGTGACCTGTAAGTTCCCTTACGACTCCGTAACCGAAACCTTCGCAGTATTCCTGAATGGCATGACCGATATCACCGGTCCTCATGCCGACCTTTGCATACTCAAGGCCGATCCAGAATGACTTCTCGGTGCGCTCTACAAGATCTCTGACCTCGGGAGCTACCTCGCCTACCATGTATGTTCTGCAGGCGTCAGACTGGTAACCGTCAAGGATGGCGCCGACATCTACAGAGATGATGTCACCTTCCTCAAGGACCCTGGATTTTCTCGGGATTCCGTGAACGACTTCATCGTTGACGGAAGCACAGATCGTTCCGGGGAACGGCGGCTGGCCGTAATTGAGGAACGACGGGATGGCATCGTAGGATCTGATGATGTCATAGCAGAGCTTATCAACGTCGTGTGTCGTTACGCCGGGTTTGATGTAATCTCTGCAAGCCTTGAAGACATGCTGCAGGATCTTGCCTGCGGCCTTCATCTTCTCAAATTCTTCGTTGGTAAGGATCTCTACCATTTATATACCTGATTTCTAATTAAAGTCCGAGGTTCTTAAGACCGGCTTCAATGGATTCGATGCAGGTCTTTGAGTCAACGTTATTGTTGCCTTCTACGATGATTCCTCTCTCATTGTAGAAATCGATAAGAGGCTGAGTGTTGACTCTGTATGTCTCAAGTCTCTTAGCAACTGTCTCCGGGTTATCGTCAGATCTCTGGATGACCTTGCCGCCGCAAACGTCGCATACGCCCTCTACCTTTGTGGGCATGTACTTAACGTTGAAGCTTGCTCCGCACTTCTCGCAGACACGTCTTGTGGTAACTCTGTCCATGATGATCTCGTCATCACACTTTACATAGACAACTGCGTCGATCTTTGAGCCCTTAGCTGCGAGCATCTTGTCGAGTGCTTCAGCCTGAGCGATGTTTCTCGGGAATCCGTCAAGGATGTAACCCTTCTCGCAGTCGGGATTGTTAAGACGGTCTTCTACCATTCTGATAGTTACATCATCAGGAACGAGAGCGCCCTTGTCGATGTAAGACTTTGCTTCGATTCCGAGGGGAGTATTCTCTTTGATGTTGTATCTGAACAGATCGCCCGTGGAGATATGAGCAAGAGAATAGTTCTCTCTTAATACTGTTGCTGAAGTTCCCTTTCCGGAACCGGGTGCACCTAAGATGATCAGATTCATATTATTTCCTCCCTTACTTTTTGTTGTAGTTCTTGCTGCGCTTCTTGTCTTTGCCTGCCTGCTTGAGCTTATCCTCTTCAGCCTTGAGGGCATTGTCGAGAAGTGTCTTTATTTCGATAAATCCGCCGCCGATAAGAACAAGACCGATACCTGCAAAAGCAATACTTCTAAGGCCGGGAATGAAGCTTAATGCCAAAGGCAGAACGCATACGGCGATGAGGTAAAAATTGTCAGCACTGTTCAGGTTGCTGTAAATAGACATAAGATACTGCGATGTCGGCTTGCCGGGCTTGACACCCTGGATATAGCCGCTGTTCTGCTTGATCTGGTTCGAAATATCATAGGGATTGAACTGCATCAATGCGAAAACATATGTGAAGAAAACCAGGAAGATGATGAAGAACGGAATGAAAGCAACGCTTGTAGGGAAATCCCTTGCGCCTGCTAACCATACGTTCTCTGAACCGGGAGCGATCATGGTCAGGATAGAAGGAACGAACATGCATACTGTCATTGCATAGATAACAGGTGTGATTCCTGCCTGTGCAACCCTGAGCGGGATTACCTGGTTCTGCATTCCGTACTGCTTCATGCCTACAGTTCTCTTCTGGAAGATGATCCTGATCTTCTTCTCACCCAGGTTAACAAGGAGTGAGAGGATCAGCATGCCGATAGCAAGAAGGATGCCCATGATCATATAAACGAGTGCCCAGACAAGTCCGAGGTCATATGCGTTGAAGAAAGGCAAAAGAAGATCATGAGGGATATTGTGGATAATGCCTGCAAGAATGATGATCGTAAGGCCGTTGCCGATTCCCTTTGTGTTAAGGAGTTCTACACACCAGCCGCAGAAAGCGCTGCCAATTGCAACTGTAACTCCGCAGATAACTATAGCTACCCAGAAGTTGATGCTTGTAACTACTGTATCCTTCATGCCGAGGCAGAAAAGAACAGCGAAAACGCCTGCGCCGATAAGACCTGCGATCCTTGTGTACTTAGCTACGATCTTTGATCCCTCATCGCCTGACTGAACAAGATTCCTGAGCTTCGGAACAGCAAGAGTCAAGATCTGCATGATGATGGAAGCTACGAGGAACGGGAAAATACCAAGGCTTATGATCGAAGCATTTGTAAGAGCTCCGCAGGAAAGGATGTCGATTACGGTTCCGACGCTGCCCCAATCGTTAATGATCTTTGCTGTTGCTGCAGCATGGCTAAGGCCGGGAATCGGGATGATAGTAAGAAGACAGAGTACGGAAACGATAAGGAAGGTAAAGAGTATCTTCTTCTTAATCTCCGGCGTCTTCCAGCTCTCGCGTAATGTATCCATTAATAGGCATTCTCCTTGGTATAAAAATAAAGCGTATGTATTATAGCGCAAATCTTAGCGATTTTCACCGAATAACTTTTAAATAATATAGGAGAAAATATCAGCCTCCGACATAGAGTCTTCTGACTCTTTTGCCAACGTCGCAGGTGATCTCGTAATTGATCGTGCCTAAAGCGTCCGCCAGTTCGTCTGCAGATCTCTCGCTGCCGAACACTGTGACCCTGTCGCCTACCTTAGGTCTGACCTCAAGATCCGTTGTATCCACCATGCACATATCCATGCAGATATTGCCGATGATAGGGCACTTCCTGCCACCGATAACGAGCTCAAAACCGTTGGAGAGCTTTCTTGAAAGACCGTCGGCATAACCGATTCCGACCGTGGTGACTTCTGTGGGACGCGAAGCTTCGAAATGTCTGCCGTAGCTGATAGTCGCTCCGACAGGCACTGTCTTAACGTGAATCACCTTTGCATACCAGTTCATTACCGGCTTGAGGTTGATATCCTTAACAGGCTTCGGGCATCCGGGCGGCATAAGACCGTAGAGTATGATGCCTGCTCTAACGAGATCCAGATGCATCTCGGGGAACCTTAAGATTCCCGCGCTGTTGCAGATATGTCTCTTGGTAAAGTGAATGCCTCTCTTACCAAGCTCGTCGATCTGGTTCATGAACAGTGAATACTGTTTCCTCGTATAATCATCATCGTCGGTATCAGCAACAGCGAAATGTGAGAAGACGCCATAAGGTTCTATTCCGGGAAGCGTACAGGACTTAACGATCTCTTCTGTCTCTGATCCGTCAGTCTTAAAGCCGATCCTTCCCATGCCCGTATCGAGCTTTATATGGATCTTGCATTTTTTGCCCTGAGAGAGGGCCTCATCAGACAATGCTTTCGCGATCTCATAAGAATAAACAGACTGCTCAACATCGTATCTGACCGCATCGCTGAATCTTACAGGATCGGTAAATCCCAAAGTCATCATGGGGACATCGATCCCGTGCTTTCTAAGCTCGACAGCCTCATCGATCGTGGCAAGGCAGAGACCTGCTGCGCCCGAATCGATAAGCGTCTTCGCGATCTCGATAGCACCGTGGCCGTAGGCATCAGCCTTAACAACAGCCAGTATGCCCGTGCCGGGAGTCGTAGCCTTTCTGATCTCCTCGAAGTTATGCTTCAGCGCGTTAAGATCGATCTCAACGCATGAACGGTCGTAATTGCTGTTAGTATAATCAGTCATCTTCACATCCCCATCCGGCATCCGAATATGCTTCAGGCAGGTAAACTATAAGATCTGACGGCAGCATCGCTCTTGCACCGGCATCGTCTGCAGCTGCTTTTCCCGCCTTTGAGTGAATAAATACAGCTGAGCAGGCTGCCTTGTAAGGCTCCATGCCCTGTGCGAGGAATCCTGTGACAAGGCCTGCAAGGACATCACCGGAGCCGCCCTTTGCAAGGCCGCTGTTGGGAGCATCATTTGCATAGAGCTTTCCGTCAGGTGCGGCGACCAGAGTCTTAGCACTCTTAAGAACCACAACGCAGTTATTATCTTTTGCAAATCCTGATGCGATCTCTTCAGCCTTATCTGATACTTCAGACTTCGGAAGTCTCAATAATCTTGCGAACTCACCAATGTGGGGAGTGATCACGGCAGGAGTTTTCCTTGCCTTAAGGCATAGAGAGATCCTTGCCCATTCATCGGGCTTGGACATAAGAGCTCCGGCGTCGAGGACCACATTGCCGGCATTCTCCAGGAAACGGCAGACAAGTGCTTCAAGGTCCTTCTGATTCTGAGGGATGCCGGAACCGATAAGAACGGCTGATGAAGATGCGCAAAGCTCCTTTGCCTTCCTTAAAAGTTCAGAAGTCTTCTCAGGTCTTAACGCGAGAAGCGCGCAGGGTTCTGTAACCCTTATGGCATCAAGAGTCTTTTCTTCGGAGAATACCTTGACCAGGCCTGCGCCTGAACGGAGCGCGGCGCCTGTTGCCATTACGGCTGCACCGGTCATGTATTCAGAGCCTGCGCAGATAAGCGCGGTTCCGAATGTGTTCTTATGTCCGTCCTCAGGTCTTTTAGGTTCGAATCCTGATATCAGATCTTTTGTAAGATAAACCGTCTCAGCCATTTTTCTCCAGATCCCTGTTAGGTTCGAGGTCTTCGTTCCTTATGCTCCTGATAAGGTTGATATCAAAAGGAGTCTCCTGATATACGTAGTAGTTGAGCCAGTTCGTATACATCAGGGTCGCAGATGATCTCCATCTTAAGAGAGGTCCCAAAGACGGGTCGTCGTTGATATAGTAGTTCTTCGGAACGTCCACGTCGTCAAGACCTGCAGCGAGGTCTCTTTTGTACTCCCTGTCCAGTGTATCTTTGTCATATTCGGAGTGGCCTGTGATAAAGAACTGTCTGCCGTGAAGATCCGATACTGCGTAGATACCGCATTCTTCAGATTCTGAAAGGATCCTTAAGTCGGATCTCTTCTCGACGTCTTCCCTTCTGATCTCCGTATAACGTGAATGAGGCACATAGAAGATGTCGTCAAAGCCTCTGAAGAGCTTAACGGGTCTGGACCATGTCATAGAGTGCTCGAAAACGCCGAAGACCTTCTTATCCAAAACGATCTTGGGAATGCCGTAATGGTAATAAAGGCCGGCAAAAGCACCCCAGCAGAGATGAAGAGTGGAATAGACATGTGTCTTGCTCCATTCCATGATCTCGCAGAGTTCAGGCCAGTAATCGACCTCCTCGAAAGGAAGCTTTTCGACAGGTGCGCCTGTGATTATCATGCCGTCGAAATATTCCTCCGAGACCTCATCGAAAGTCTTGTAGAACTTCATGAGATGTTCGACCGGAGTATTCTTCGACTGGTGTGTCTTTGTAAATAAGAACTCGACATCGACCTGGATGGGAGAATTCGAAAGGGCTCTTAAGAGCTGTGTCTCCGTGGTTGCCTTGTCGGGCATGAGATTAAGGATCAGGATCCTGATAGGACGGATGTCCTGGGAAAGGGCCCTGTTCTCCTCCATAACGAATATTCTTTCCTGTTCAAGTATGTGTCTTGCAGGAAGATTGTCTGCTATTCTGATAGGCATTTTATGCCTCCTTATCTGTCAGTTGTCAGGAACCGATGAATTCGTTCAGTATCGATTCAGCGGGTACCTGTTCGGGGCTGATCACAGGGATCTTTCCTAAGTGCCCCATAAGTTTATTTGCCTTTACAAGTGCGGCAGAAAGGTCTGCAAAAGGCTTGCCCGTAGGAGACTTCTCCATAAATACGGAAGGTTCGATCGAACCCTTAAGAGCCTTATCCAAAGCTTCGCTGATATCGCCCATTGCCATGGGTGTTCGGACTTCTGGATCATTGGCCAGTAATCGATCGTAGCAAGTGCATGCGCACTTCTGTGACGGTAGTCCCTGATTATTCTTCTTAAGAGTCTTATCTCATTGCTGTCCATAAGCTTGGAATCGCAGTAAACATTGCCGTAGGGCATGATGAATACTTTCGAACACTTATCGGCAGGGCATTCGCCTGAGATCCTGGGGGATAATCCGTGAAGGCCTTCCACGACCAGAACGCCGTCATCGCCAAGGCTGATTGCATTGGAAGGATCACCTTCCATCTGCTTTCTGATGTTGAAATCAAAGAACGGGGGAACGACTGTCTCACCGTTCAAAAGCGCCTTGATATCTCTCTGGATCCTCTCGACATCCAATGCATCAATAGTCTCAAAGTCAGGTCTGCCCTCTTTGTCGCACTTAACATCCTTTATGTTGTAGTAATCGTCAAGAGATAAATGGACAGCCTTTCTGCCTCTCTTATTGATCGTATTGGAAAGTCTTAATGTGAAAGTCGTCTTGCCTGATGATGTGGGTCCTGATACGAATATAGCTCTCTTATTAGGATCAGAGCAGATCTCATCACAAATGGAATCGATCCTTCCCACAAAGCTTTTCTCCGATTCAGCGATAAACCGCGGGAGTCTGACGGCACCGAGGGATTCCTCGAGCTCTTCAACTGTTATGTCGATTCTGTCTCTAAGCTCTGCCATATAGCCTCCTTAAAACCTCATTATCTGCGCTGAGGGAAAAACCTCTTGATGATAAGCATATTTACGACCCAGTCCCATGCGAGCTGAACATATTTTACAACGAGGAAAATAAGGCTCGGGATAACTACTGCTGCCAGGATGAGGAGCAGAACTGTTCCTACAACGTGTACGCCTCCGGCAAGGACGCCTACCACTGTTGAAAAGGACCCGGCGGTCGCTACGAATTTCTCTGTATATTTCTCAAGCGTCTGGTTGAGATAACTCATAAGAAAATCCTGAAGATCGTCAACTTTTACATTGAGCCTCGGAAGGAGCAGGCTGACCGTATAGCTGATGACCAGATAAGCTTTAAAAATCTTAACTGCTAATATAAAAATCTTGCCCCACCAGGGCATTCGGTAGTACCTGAAGCAGATAAACGGATTTGCAAGGAAGAGCAAAACGAAAACGGCAATGTGGATAGGTCCTAAGTTGCCGAATCCCAAAAGGCCTCTTCCGAGGATGTAGATATAAAGGACTATCGCGTCGACAAAAAGTCCATACAGAACGAATAAACCGAAATGCTTACGGTTCTCGTAGTCCGTATCGCTCCATAATCTACCAAGTAACAATCCTTCCAGATAATCCAAAATATGACTCCTTAATATTCCGATAATCCCAAACCCGAGGCTCGGGCATATTAATGAATTTTATCACATCTAATCAGTTGCGACTATATAAATAATAAAAGCAGGCCCCCATGCCTGCCGGTCATAACCAAATGTTAAAAAATCCTTATCTTAGAGTGAAGCTGCAACCCGCCGTCTGCTCGATCAAAGTCTTGAGGTTTTTCCACTTTTTAGGGAAATGCTGCTCAGCTCCGCCTTTCATTACAGTCTTGTCATTGAACTCGACCTTAATGATCCACTCGCCCGGGATAACGGTCTTGTCGCCGTATTCTTCGGTCATTCCCAGTTCATAGCCCTTCATCCACTCGAGCATGCCTGATTCAGGAAGCTTCTCCTTCAAAAGAGCATATTTATCATCGCTTATGGATCTGGTGAAATTATTATTCCACATGTAATTGTCACGCCAGGAGATCACTTTACGGCCAAAGTCGTATTTAACGGCATAGCCCTCGTTCGCGAAGGTCCTGATCTCGACCTCTAAAACAGCTATGCTCTCGTAAGCCTTTTTAAAGTCCATTATTGCTCCTTACTCAACAACTATTCCGAATATGCTTCCTGACGTCGTTCCCACGACAACCATGCCTTCGTAGACGATCGGAGAGGCTTCGAAACAGATACCCTTAGAGGTCTGATCAGCCTGGCCAAGATTCCTCTTGGTCTGAATGTATGTGATTCTTCTCTCCTTATCCTCGATGCCTGCTTCTGCCCTGATCATATGGATCTGTCCGATTGAGTCACAGATAATGATGTAGGCATTCCCCTCTGAATCGTAGAAATCGACAGGTGAGCTGTACGAATAGATATTCATTTTATATTCCCAGACCTTGGTGCCCAGATCTTTGTCAAATGCAATGATCTTATTGCCGCTGGCAAGACCGCTGGTCATGCTGAAAGAGAATATTACAAGGTTAGAGATCTTACCCTTGCCCATGATAGGGTTGCCAAAGCATCCGCCGCTCTGGTCGGAATCCGAGGATTCAGCGTTAAAGGTGTAGCAAGGCTCTGAATTCTGCCATTCGATCTTACCCGTAAGGCCGTTGATCTTATAAATATATGCGGCACCACAGGATTCACCCAGACCGTTCTGGTTATCCACCTCTGTTCCGATGTAGACATAAGGGATGCCGTTCTCCTCGTTGATCATAGGCGTAACATCAGAATCGTCGCCCAATACCTGTGTCCAGACCATCTTAAGCGTATTAAGGTCAAGGCAGCAGAGGTTCTGGGTGTTGTCCATGAAGTAACCGTAGTTGCCATATACGGCAATAGAACTCTCTACGCCCATACGTGAGCCTACGTTATCGTTGAACATGTACTTATAACCCGTTACCACAGGGCTCATTGAGATAGTCGCAGCACCCGGTGCGTAATTGGTATTAAGATCAAATGTATAAATATAGCCGTTCTCGCAGGGCCAGATAAGCGTGTCCGTATCACCGTTGACGATCGGTGAGGAGTCGAACGCGTTCCAGTTGGATCTGTAAGCGCCGTCATCGGAACCGTCATACATATAGAGCAGGGAACCGTCGAGGAGCGAATATACATACATACCGAAATTCGATCCGCCGTTATTGTCCGTCTGGCCGACATAGATGATAGGATAGCCTCTGGGATCCAATGCGGGAGTGCCCTTTACGGAAGCACCGACATTGATCGGATCTCTTGTCTGCTCACCATTTAACAGATTGAAGAAATATATCTTACCGTCCAAGGCGGCAATGATAACTTCTCTTAATTCCTGCTGGTGCTTGGCTGTATCGTTAAGATTCATGTTCTGGCGGATGCTTGCGGGCCATACTGCAACCAGGGGCTGGCCAGTCCACTTAACGCCGGACCATTCGAAGTTCTGCGTGGAAGCAAGCTTCTTGCCGATGCCTTTGAATTCCCATCTCTGGGTAAGCGCGCCTCTGTAGATATTCGTGTAACCAAATGAAGCGCAGTTCCTGAAATTATTACCTCTGTATGTGAAAATGCCCGGAATGGATCCGTACATAACAGGATCGGGCATGTAGATAGGCTTCTCTCTGTTGTAATCGCCCTCGATAAACTGTCTGTTTACCATGACAGTCTGGGTAATACCACGTGAAGCGGGATTTGCACTCTTGTCGATCTCGAGTTCCTTATTGATCCTTACAGAAGCGAGACCCGGATAAAGGATCGGATTCTGATAATCCGTGATAGGCGGAATAGGTGTAGGTGTTGGAGATGCGATCGAAATATAACCGGACTGGTCAGTCGTGTCGATATTGGCCAGGGTCTCTTTTGTAGTAGCCTTCTTGAAGTAAACAGCAGCAAGGACACCCGTAAGGCAGACAAAGAGAAGAGTGATCACGACTACCAGAGTCATGGTGCCTTCATTAGGATCTCTAGACGGTCTGTAATAACTATTATCAGGCTCGATGTACTGATCGCCGCGCTGCATAATACCCCCGCTCGTTCCTTTCTCAAAAAAGATAACGCTTATTGTAACACGGCTGTAATTTTATCTCAAATCTTAAGGCTTCCGGACACTCTAATAACACAAGAAAATCAATATAATTGTCCCATTATTGTAGGCTATTTGCATATTCCGCTATCTTATCGAGGCGGTGTCTCATGCCGGATTTGCCTATCGGGGGATCCATCATTGCCCCCAATTCCGCAAGAGATGCACCCGGATTCTCCATGTGAGCCTTGGCAGCTTCACGGAGCTCAGGAGCAAGCTTGCTCGCAAGTCCGGATTCCATAACCTTTGTAATTAATTCATTCCTGTGGGCAGCGGCTTCTGCCTGGCGCTTTGTATTTCCCTCATCGCAGTTAACGGTTCTTGTGACCTTGCTGTTAACGTCTTTTCCGGCACGGATATTCTCGAATTCCATCATTGCCGAAGGGCTTCCGATATAGCTCAGGAAGTCAGAAACATCGTCCCCATTTTTAAAATACAATGCAAAAGAGCCTTTCCGCTCCGCCCTGACATGCTTTATCGACAGGACATCCAGAGCCGCTGAGATCAAGGTTGCATTCTCGGGTTCTTTTACAACGAATTCTATACGGTAACTTTTCGAAGGGTCGGTACAATAACCGCAGCCCCAGAAAGCGCCTCTCAAAAAGCGTCTGGCATCCTCGACGGTAAGTGTGCCGTTCGCAAAACCGGATAGGAGTTCCTCGCATCGCTCCCAGAGTTCAGAACTATATATATCTTCTAAAATAACCTTACCATTCTTATAGCTGCATCTGATGTTCTCGGCCTCGAAAAGCCTGATAACGAGTTCCGACATCCTCTCTGGCACCTTGATTACTTTGGCTGAACCCTTAACGCTGCTCTGGCTTAAAAAGAGACCGCACAAAGCAGTCTGTCTCTGAACAGGCTTTTTAACAGCATTGGTAGCCGTCTCGATCTTGACCCTGACAGAGAAGCTGTCTTCCATCAGTCCTCATCCGCCTTCTTTGTGTATCTGTGAGGTTCCTTATCTATATCCCTGTGAGAGATGATGCACTTGATACCGTGCTCGGAAAGCTTTTGAGCGATCGTCTCGGTGCAGTAAACGGATCTGTGTCTTCCGCCCGTGCAGCCGATGCCGATATGGACACTTCCCTTGCCTTCCTTCTCATAGAACGGAATAACAAATGAGAGGAGCTCTGATGTCATGTAATTGAATTCATCAGTCTCGCTGAAGCCTTCAAGGTATTTAGCCACAGCCTCATCCTTACCTGTCAGATAGCGCATCTGGGGGAAATAGAACGGGTTAGGCAGAAATCTTACGTCAAATACATAATCGCAGTCGACGGGAAGCCCGTACTTGAATCCGAACGATTCGACCACGACCAGAATGCTCTGGCTGTCTGCGCTCTTTATGATCTCTCCGATCGCATTGCAGAGCTCGTTGTCAGTCATGAAAGAGGTGTCAACTACGACAGTCGCTATCGCTCTTATGTCTTCGAGCATCTTGCGCTCTTCTGAGATCGCCTGGGTAAGAGAGCCCTTCTTTGTTGCAAGAGGATGCTTTCTTCTTGTCTGCTGGTATCTGCTGATAAGAACAGGATCAGACGCCTCAAGGAAGATAACCTTGTAAGGGCATCCCACCTCTTCGTCGATAAGAGCAAGCGCTTCATCGAAGCCGTCTAAGTACTCCTGGGATCTGATGTCGACGACGAACGCGAGCTTTGGCGTCGAGAAACCTTCGCCGTTCCTGCCTCTGAAGAAGCTCTTTACGAGGTCCGGCAAAACATAGGGCGGGACATTATCCATGCAGAAATATCCGCAGTCCTCCAGATACCTAACCGCGGCACTCTTGCCCGCGCCGCTCATTCCGGTAAGAAATAACAGTTCCATTTTTAGCCTCCGAAGTTACCTACCAGTCTCACTTCTTTCTCAAGTCTTACGCCTGAGTTCTCGAAAACTTTTTCCACCACATAATCTATTAATCTCATGACATCGGAAGCCCTGGCAGTGCCTCCGTTATTAACGATAAATCCAGCGTGCTTGGGTGATACCTGCGCTCCGGAATCGTCCAGAGCAAAGCCCTTGAGCCCCGCATCTTCGATAAGTCTTGCGGCATAATGCCCTTCCGGTCTCTTAAATGTTGAGCCTGCAGAAGGGACATCCAAAGGCTGGCTGGTTGTTCTCCTGCTGCGGAGATCTTCAACAAGGGAAGTTATCTCATCCTTGTTTCCTCTGGAAAGGACAGCTTCAAATCCAAGGATCACAGCCTTCTTACCTTCGCTGTTAAGCTTCTCAAAAAGGCTCGTCCTGTAGCCGAATCCGCATTCCTCACCGCTTATGGTACGGATCTTCTCCCCGTCCCAGTAACTGACACTTGTAATAAAATCCTTAGTCTCTCCGCCGTATGCTCCGGCGTTCATGAAAACAGCGCCGCCGCATGAACCGGGAATACCGCATGCGAACTCGGCGCCTGTAAGTGATAATTCTGTGCAATAGTTTCCGAATCTGGCAAAAGGCAAGCCTGCACCGCAGGTGATCTTCACCCTGCCGTCGTCTAATTCTTCGGAAGATAAACCGCTCATGTTCCTGGCGATCCTGATGACAAGGCCGTCAAAGCCTTCATCTGATATCAGGCAGTTGGAGCCGTTGCCAAGGACAAATACTTCAATACCTTTGTCTTCAGCCCACTTGAAGAGTTCTGAGACCTCATCACCTGTCGAAGGCTCTGCAAAATATCTTGCAGGTCCTCCGCATCTGAAAGTTGAATATCCCGCAAGCGGAACGTTTTCGGTGATATTAAGATCAGCCATCCAAAGACTTTCCGGGGAATACTCTGGATACGAGATCCTGAGCAGCATTGTAGCCCATCTTCTTGACTCTGTAGTTGATAGCTGCTGCCTCAACGATGATCGCGAGGTTACGTCCGGGTCCTACAGGGATAGTGACTGAAGGGACCTGGATCCCGAGGATATCAGTAGTCTCTTCCGTAAGGCCTAATCTGTCATATGTCTTCTTCTCATCCCAGAGCTCCAGGTTGATTACGAAGTCGATGTTCTCCTGCTGCTTGACAGCGGATACACCGTAGAGCTCCTTAACGTCTAAGATACCGATGCCGCGGATCTCAATAAGGTGCTTGATAACGTCGGGAGCCCTTCCCAGAAGCGTTGTCTCAGACACCTTGCGGATCTCGATCTGGTCGTCGGCGATAAGTCTGTGACCTCTTTTAACGATCTCGAGCGCGGTCTCGGATTTACCTACACCGGACTCGCCCAGGATAAGGATACCTTCACCGTTTACCTCGACAAGAACGCCGTGCATCGATACACGGGGAGCAAGCTCCATCTTAAGGAACTTAACGAGCTCTGAAGAGAAATCAGATGTGGCCTGTGATGTTCTTAAGACAGGTGTCTGATACTTTCTCGCAGCGTCTAAGATCTCCTTATGGACCTTGTGGTCACGGGTAACGATAAGCGCAGGAATATTCTTTTCGAAAAGAGCGGAAACAGACCTGGCCCTCTCTTCAGGAGATAGGTTGTCCAGGTATGCATGCTCCATGTTGCCGATCATCTGGATTCGGTCTGGACCGAAGTGATCGTAGTATCCGGCAAGCTGCAAGCCGGGTCTTGTGACGTCGGCTACGCAGATCCTTCTGGATTCAATATCGCCTGAATCGTAAACAACCTCAAGGTTATAGGCTTTTACGATCTCTGATAAAAAGACGCTCGAAAAAGGCATTTCCCCATTTACCTCCGGATAATATCCTTAAGATCAGAATGTGATCTCTACGCTGTGTGTCTTGCCGTCGGTCAGGACAGGGAGCAATGTTCCCTCTACTGACGCGCCGTCCAATGTGACCTTGATGCCGTCCTGTGCACGGATAAATCCTTCCGGCTTAGTGATATGGATATCATAAGTCGTTCCGCAGGAAGAGACCTTAACGTCAAGCTTTCTGTCGGTCTGTCTGAGGATCGGTTCAACTCTTAAGCCCTCGCTTGTGAACTCAACGCCGAAGCACTGGAAAAGTGAGAGCAGGAGCCATGTGGACGTGCCGGACAGTGTAGGTCCGATATTCTCGCCTGTCTGGCTGTTGTTGTACTGTGTGCACCATCTGGGGTTGCCGCATGTGACGAAAGGTGACTTCATCGTGTTGAACGGTAAGATCTTGTCAATGATCCAGTAAGCTGTATCAGCAAGTCTTGAAGCAAGTGCCTCGTCCTTAACTGTCTTAGCGGCACCGAGCATAGCAGAGCATGCCATCATGTTTGCGTGCTTGAATACGCCTCCGTTCTCACGGTCTCCGGGATAGTAGAGCGCTACGTCGATCTTGGGAGCGATCCTCGGATAATCTACCGTAGAGCAGAGTCTGAAGCCGTAAGGTGTCTTCAGGTACTTGTCGAGTGAATCGAGCATCGTGCTTATCTCTTCCTCTGAAGCAACACCTGCAAGGAGTGACCATGAGAAGCTGTTGAGGAAGTATGTCCCGGGGTGGCCCTCTTCAACTGCAAGTCCGTCGCCCTTTGCGCCGAGATAGGAGATGTCTGTCCTGTCTTTTCTGTTAAAGAGCACTCTGCAGTAGAAGTCGTCCTTCCAGCAGTACTGTCTCAGGTTTGCAGCAAGCTTGTCGGAAAGCTGCTTCATATCGTCAGCTGCGGAATCTCCGATCTTTCTGAACATTGTCTCTGCAGCATCTAAAGCAACCTTAAGAAGGAAGCCGTTCATAACGGATTCTGAGAACTCTGAATCGTAAGGAACCTCGC
The DNA here is from genome assembly GCA_902801755.1 of Oscillospiraceae bacterium. GTDB lineage: Bacteria > Bacillota > Clostridia > Saccharofermentanales > Saccharofermentanaceae > Saccharofermentans. The sequence goes on along the minus strand of CADCJM010000025.1, from coordinate 9,295 downwards.
CATAAGCCTTGCCGGCTTTTGCGATCTGCTCCTTATATTCAGCTACCTTATCCTTACCGGAGATACAGTCAGGATCGACTCTTAAGCAGTCATTCCAGTCAGCGCGGTCGATAAGCGGGATGCCGTGATTGCCCAAAGATACCCTGCCGCTGTACATGAGGATAGCCTTGATCGTATCCTTGAGCTTTCTCTTAACACCGGCATCTGTCTTCTTTTCCTTTGTGCCTGCCATTACGAACTCCTCTTCGAGGAATGCATAATCGTCAGTAAGGCCCAGATATCTGTCTAATGCCTGCAAGAGCCAGAGGCCGTCATCAGACCACCAGCCGGGTTCTTTTCCAATCCAGTAGAAGTTGTGGTTTGTGTATCCGTCTTCGTATACGTTTTCGATCCATCCGGCGAGCATCTTCTTTACGAATTCGGTGTTGCCCATGCCTGCGAAATAGTACATGGAAGCGAAAATGTCCTGGATCTCTCTGAAGCCGATCTCACGGTAACCCTTCTGTGTCCAGTCAAGAGATCTGGATACGAATGTCTGATAGAAGACCTGGAAAGGAAGGTTGTTGTTTACATAAGCTTCGAAGTCCTGATCCTCGTGCTCGATCTTCATGTAGCTTGCGTACTTGCCTGTGAAGTCGATAACGTCCTGAAGGTCCTTTGCGAGGTTAGCAGGATCCTTGATGTATTCTGCGACTGCCTCTGCTTCTTCTGCAGGAGTCTTGTCTACAACATAGTTCTCGTTTACGCAGTCGGAAGAAAGGCATGTAATGCTGTCGACACGGACAGCGCCGTTTGCCTTAACTGTGAAAGGTGTGGATGTAGCGAAGAATCCCGGTCCCTTTCTGGAAGGTCTGCATGCCAGAGGGAAAATGAATTCAGGATTTGAAAGGCTTCCTGAACCAACGAAATCAGCATATCTTACGCTGTACTGATCAGGGAAGAAATTACCGTCATCAGCGTGTACGACTGTCTCGTTGAATCTGATATCGCCCTTTGTCCACTTGGGGTTCGGGTCAGCACTTACCGCACGGATATCGTTATTCTCATCGAAGAATACCTGTGACTCGCCGACTACGGTTGTGAAGATAACGTCCTCGGAAAGAGCATGTGTCTGCTTTGTGCCGAACATACCTGTGCATACGATCCTGAGGTCCTTGTTCTCGGATGTGGTGTTCTCGATATCAATGAGCTGTGCTTCACATGCTACGGGAAGTCCTTCTCTCTGAGGTACGATGAAGATCGTTCTCTTGATTTTAAGACCGCAGGAGAGCTCGTAGTAGATGATAGTTCTGTTCTGTGAGTGAACTGTGCGGATCTTATCGAGGCCTTCAGCGATGGCATCTCCTGACCAGAAGATCTTCTTGCCGTTCTCGACAAGGTAGAACTGCCTGTTTGCAGGGAAGCCGTTCTCTTCAGGGAGATAGTCCCATCTTGTAGCGAGAACCTGTGTATCTGCATGTGATCTGAATGAACCGCCGCCCAAGCTGTCTACAGTGCTCTTCGGAGTTGACTGCAGAGGGAAGTCGAAGTTGATGCGGTTGCCGATGAGCATATTCGTGTAGTAGTGAGGTCCGGGTGAAGGTGTGGAAGGATCAAAAGTAAGCTCGCCGTTTGTTGCAAGCTTTCCGCCCCATACATCTGTACTCTTGATAAGCTCTGCGCATCTGTCCAGAACTGCCACACTGAATCTGGCTTCTGCGAGATTGCCATCCTTCTCCGTAAATGCTCTGAAATCGTCTTCGTTTCTTACTATAAGGATACTGTATCCTTCGTTGATAAGGCCTGTAAACTGCTCGAAAATCACGTCATCAGAAGCCAGGATACTGACAGCCATGCTGTCAAATTTGAGACCTGAGACTCCGATAACAACGGGAGATTTTCCAAAACGAACGTACTGGGCAGAAACGCCGCCTGCTACGATCGTATCACCGAACTTATCCAAAAGAAGTTCTTTTGCGGGAAGTCTTTCTCCTCTTGCCTTTTCACTAATGTAACCCATGTTGATCCTCCATGAGAATGAATTATTTTTTCTTGTATTTTCAGCAAGGAACCCCACGGTCGGTAAACCACGGGGTCTTGCTTAAACTGACAATAAATTACCGACTTGATTATCGATATTAGCCAAGCACTACCTCGACCTTATGTGTCTTGCCGTCGCCTGCGACAGGAACGATGCAGCCGTCAACTGCAGCGCCGTCAACAGTAAGAGTCTTGACACCCTTGTTTACGTGATCAGGATTCTTGATCGTGATCTCGTATGTGTCGCCTCTGAACTGACGTGTAGCTGTGAATCCGTCCCATGCTGCAGGGATGGAAGGATCTACTCTCAAGCCGTCGAACTCAGGCTTAACGCCGAGGATGTACTGGGAGATGGCAACCATGTTCCATGCTGCTGTACCTGTGAGCCAGGAGTTCTTGCCCTGACCGAAGTTCTTGGCATCCTTACCGCCGATCATCTGGCCGTAAACATAAGGTTCTGTCTTATGGATATCAGATGTCTCTTCAGTGAATGCAGGAGCGATCTTTGAATAGTACTCGAAAGCCTTGTCTCCTCTGCCGGCATAAGCCTCTGCGCAGATGATCCATGCATTGTTGTGTGTGAAGATACCGGCGTTCTCCTTGTATCCGCCCGGATATGTGGAGATCTCACCGTACTGGATGTAGTACTTTGTGTATGCAGGGTTGTTGAGAACGAGACCGAACTCGCAGTTGAGATACTTGTCGATGGAGTTCAGAGTCTTGATGTCAGCGCCGACATCCTTACCGATCTCAGACATAACAGCGAAGCCCTGGGGTTCGATGAAGATCTTACCTTCTTCGCATTCCTTGGAGCCCATCTTTTCGCCGTTTGCGTCATAAGCTCTGATGAACCAGTCGCCGTCGAAAGCGGATTCCATAGTATTCTTCTTCATCTTGTCGATCTCAGCCTGAGCCTTGGCAGCCTCATCAGCCTTGCCGAGGTGCTCCAAGATACCGACATAAGCAGGACCTGTGTATGTGAAGAGTGCAGCAACGAATGCAGACTCAGCAACCTTTGAGTAACCGCCCTCTGCCTTGAACTTGGGGTTGGTGTATGTCTGGAAAGACTCACCGGGTGTGTCAGAGAAGCATGAGAGGTTGATACAGTCGTTCCAGTCAGCACGCATTGCGAGAGGAAGTCCGTGAGGTCCTAAGTTGTTAACGATGTGATAGAAGGAAACATCGAGGTGCTCGAGCATTGTGTGCTTTCCGTCCGGATCGTCATCGAAAGGAACGTTTGCATCAAGAATGCCCCAGTCGCCTGTCTCCTTGATATAAGCAGCTACAGAAAGGATCATCCAGAGCGGGTCATCGGAGAAGTCGCCGCCGATATCTGCATTACCCTTCTTTGTAAGAGGCTGGTACTGGTGATAGCATCCGCCGTCAGAGAGCTGTGTGGAAGCGATGTCGATGAGTCTTTCTCTTGCACGCTCAGGGATCTGGTGAACAAATCCGAGGATATCCTGGTTGGAATCTCTGAAGCCCATGCCTCTGCCGATTCCGGATTCGAAGTAGGAAGCAGAACGTGAGAGGTTGAATGTAACCATGCACTGATACTGGTTCCAGATGTTTACCATACGGTTGACCTTGTCATCAGGTGTGTCAACCTTGAAGATCGAGAGGAGCTTGTCCCATGTTGTCTTGAGTTCTTCAAGACCTGCAGCAACCTTCTCAGGTGTGTTGTACTTGTCGATCATGGCATAAGCCTTCTCCTTGTTGAGGACCCATGTCTCTCTTGTAAGGAGGTTAGCCGGTTTCTCGCTTGCAAATTTCTTGTCCTGAGGATTCTCAGCATAGCCAAGGATGTAGATCAATGTCTTGGATTCGCCGGGTGCAAGAGTAACCTTCTTGTAGTGGGAAGCTACAGGTGACCAGCCGTCAGCGAAAGAATTGGAAGGCTTGTCTGCCTTAACTGTCTCCGGGTTGTCCCAGCCGTTATAGATGCTTCCGAGGAATGCATCACGGTCTGTATCATAACCGTCGATCTCGTCATTTACTGTGTAGAAAGCGTAGTGATTACGTCTGTCTCTGTACTCTGTTACGTGATAGATAGTGGATCCTTCGATCTCAACGCGTCCTGTGGAGAAGTTTCTCTGGAAGTTTGTGCAGTCATCCTGTGCGTCCCAGAGGCACCACTCAGCTACTGAGAAAATGGAGAAGCTCTTAGCTTCTGTGCCTTCGTTTGTAAGTACTACCTGCTGGACTTCGCCATCGTAGTTCTGGGGAACGAAGAAAGTAACTTCAGCCTTAAGGCCGTTCTTCTTACCCTTGATGATCGTGTAGCCCATACCATGGCGGCACTCATATTCATCGAGTTCAGTCTTTACCGGAGACCAGCCGGGATTCCAGACGGTACCGTTGTCATTGATGTAGAAATAACGGCCGCCCATGTCCAAAGGTACGTTGTTGTAGCGGTAACGTGTGATTCTTCTGAGTCTCGCATCCTTGTAGAAGCTGTAGCCGCCTGCAGTGTTGGAGATCAGCGAGAAAAATCCCTGATTACCAAGATAGTTGATCCAGGGATAAGGTGTTCTTGGAGTGTTAATGACGTATTCTTTTCTTAAGTCATCGAAATGCCCGAATTTCATGTTAAATAGCCTCCGCATATTTATTAATAAGACTTAACCATTTTACACTATCCAAAAAGCGTTTTAAACAAAGCAAATATAAACATTCTATGTCTTATGTCACATTTTTGTGGTTCTTTGTCCGCCAATTTCAGGAGCAGACAAAAAAGCTGCCCCGGAAAACTCCGGGACAGCCTGTAAAACCTATCTTTTAGGTATGTGGAAACTACTTGATCAGACCCTTTTCCTTGAGCTGCTTATCCATTGCTGCCTTGGCCTCCTTCAGATCCTTGAAAGATCCCGAAGCGTAGGTGCCGGCAACAGCCTTGAAGATCTGTTTGATGTCGTCATCACCGGGCTCCATATAGGAAGCATCGGCATTCATGGCACTGCTTAAAAGAACAGGATACGGGTTCTGGCCGCCAAGCCACTCAAGTGCGAACTTATCGTCTGCAGCAGCCTGTGTGATGAGCTTGACGTTGTTTACGAACTCGCCGTTATTGAGCATATCCTTGAGGTTATCCTCATTGATGCATACAGCTCTCATGATGTCTGCGGAAGTTGCCTTCTTGTCACAGTACTTTGAAGCCATTACCCATGTGCCGCCGTTAAAGTAGTTAACGGGAGCAGTCGTAAGACCCCAGTCACCTGATGTCGGATTGACTGTTGTGCCTTCGCCGGGATTTAAAGCAAGCTGGTACTTTGCAAACTGCAAAGAGCCCCAGTAGGAGACTACAGTCCTGTCGGACATCTTGGATGTCCACTGCTTGGACCACTGCTCAGCCTTGAACGTGAGATTCTCCTGGTAGAGAGTCTTTGCGTAGTCGAAAAAGTTTTCGAGGCTTGTATCGTATTTAACAGTTCCGTCCATGATCCACTTGCTGCCTCTGGTATCGACATAAGGGTCGAACACCTCGGTGAAGCCGCCGATGAGCTTAACCTTGCCGTTTGATGCGGTATTTACTTTTCTGGCAGACTCAAGCACGGCGTCCCATGTGGCAAAAGACTTGGCGAGCTCATTGGGATCAGATGTTCCCAGATACTGCTCTGCCACGGATCTCTCATAGAATACACCGCAGGGTGCAGCCTTCCAGGAAAGGCCCTTGATGACGTTGTCCCCGTCACTTGCGAACCTGAGCGTATAGCCAAACATGTTCTTGCACTCTGCATAATCGATTCCGAGATCATTTACTGCGATCGTGTTGTCGGAAGCCAGATACTTTCTGGCATAAGCGGCATCGCATGTGAAAATGTCAGGTGCGTTGTTTCCGTCTGAAAGTACAGCATCAAGCTTTTCCTGATAAGCTTTGCTGTTGTTCGATAATTCGACCAGATCGTAATCCTCAGACTTGATGCCTGCGTACTTCTCGGCAAGTCCGATAAACTCTGAATTGTGAGCATAGATCGTGATCTTGCCGTCATCCTGGTCTGTGACTTCGGCTACGGTAAGTTCCTTGTAGCCCTCGAGATCCGGAGGGACCTCAGTTGTCTCTGATGCTGTGGGCTTGGTATCCGTTGAAGAAACCGCTGCAGATTCCGAAGTGGCGGTGGGATCTACAAGAGGCATATCACAGGAAGCAATGCTCAAAACCAAGACCGGAGACAGCAACAAAGCAATCAGCTTGTTTTTCTTCATCCTATTATCCTCGCTAATATTTTTTTGATAATTTTCAAAAGGCATTTTATAACACATTGCATAGAACTGCAATCCAGTTCTATGCAAGTGTTCAATGTTTATATGTGATTTTTATGCAATCCGATGGTCTTTTACGTAACTGTCAGGTGAAAAAGATCGACTGGCCGTAACGGTTAAGGAAGTCCTTATAAGCATTCATGTCGATGACTGCGCTGTAGACCTTGCCGTCGACCACACCGTAAAGAGTTGCGAAATTATTGTTTGCAGGCTCTGCTGTAGCAGGACCCGGTGCAAGATATACCGCTTCAAAGTCCTTGGCTTCAACCGTATTTGCAGCTGCTGTTGTCTCTGCCGGAGCTGCTGTAGTCTCAGAAGTCTGGCCTTCAGCGGGAGCAGTTGCTTCCACGGAGGGCTTGGGCTGGATCTTAAGAGAATTTGCAAGTCCTGCTCTAAGAGCATTTTCGAGACCTGCGGGATCCTTGCAGAGTGAATTGAATGTGATGTACTGGCCGGAGATCATGTCAAAGCTTGCAAAGTCGATAACCGTATTCTTCTCTGCGCCTGTTACCTCATAGACCATGAGTACGGACAATGCTCTGCCGTTTACCGTGTACTGGAAATCGCAGATGACATTATAAGGATTCTCGATCGCACCCTTAAGATCGTACTCTGCCTTTGCCTTTGCATAAGCTCTGCTGTATGCTCCTGCTGCCTCCTTGTAGAAACCGTCAACGATGAGATTGATCGAGTTCATAACAGTCTCATTTGCAGCCTTTGTTACGACAAATCTGTTTCCTTCGAACTTTGCCAGAAGGATATCTGAACCGTCTACATAAGAGCTCTCAGCGAAAGCCTCGGAAGATACCGTGAAAGTATCGTTAAGGTTTATATCCGTATAGCCGGAATAATCAACACGCTGCGGGAGCGGCGTAGGAGAAGGGGTAGCTGTGGGAACGGGTGTGGTAGCCTCTGTTGCCTCCGTCTCCTCTGTAACAGTAGTTGCGGTTGTAGCTTCAGCCGTCGGCTCGACAGTAGTCTGCTCCGTCTCTGTCTCAGTATAGAAAGCATTTCCAAGATCGCTTATTCCCTGCCCCAGTTTATCGGTATTGATCGAACATGCGGCAAGAAATGTCGTTGTCATGCCTGCCGAGATGATCAAAGCCACAAGCTTGTTGCCTTCAAGTTTTTTCATCTTTTTCTTACCTCCAAACCTTATTCGTTATCTTTATAATCAAACTGTTTATTGCTGTCCCGGACGGTTATCAGCCGTCATCTTTCATTATAAACCACTTTACTCTTATTCAGGTAAGATAATGCTGTTCCTGCTTACTGCCACGGAGAAGACAAGACCCTGTGCTGATGAAGATCTCCTGATGAGGATCGTGCCCGTCTGGCTTGCAAGGAGCGCTAATGCCGTCGCCGAATCGTTCTTCTTTTCCGGCGAGAATGTCATTTCCATAGGCACCTTGGTCCTGGATATCTTCTCCGAATCAAAGGATTCGACCTCCGAACCCAATTCTTCCGCTATACCCTTTACGATCTCGCTCTCCCTTGCAGAATATGCGCAGGAGACCTTTGCGACCGCCATGGGATTTAACAGGTGGTTGATAAGGGATTTCCTGATGGCCGGACGGCAGTAACCGGGATCCGTCTTTGTCTTGATCTCGATTCCGAGGCTTAATATCTTAGGCGCAAGGATCAGGTTGTTCCCGTCATCCCCGTCTCCGAGATATGTGCATGTGATAAAGACTCCGGGCTCTGTTTTCCCATCCCTTGCAGCCTTGTACTGCTTGATGAAATCCTCCCTCATATCGTAGGGATATGTATGGAGCGAATATGCCATCGGGTCAATGACCGGATCTGCAAAAACGATCGGAAGATCCGTATAAACATTGACCTTCTCGCCTGCCCTGATCCTGGCATTCACCTTCGCGAAAACTTCTTCGTCATTAACCGCCATGCCGTAACGCGTTACTAGATTTGTCAGATCGCCCGTGATACCAGCCTTGCCTTCAAAGCTCGAAAAGCAGAACGATCCCAAAGACTTAACTATCGCTTTATAGACATCATCACAACCCCTGTCGTAAGGCTTGTTGCCGCGTCTTATTACCGCTGCATACCTGCCCTCGGGAGATACTGCGATCACCGGAAGATCACGTGTCTTGGCTGTGCTCGTCTCCTCCACCGCCTTAATGGCAACCTCAAGAGGAAGCACCATTACGATAGCGCATGAAGTCTCTCCGCCGGCAACGACAAAGCTGCCCGTCATGAGCTCGGTACCGGTGACATATCTGCCTCCGATATCGTCAATGAGCTTCTTTCCCGTCTCCAGCGCCTTCGGTGATTTGCCGTAACAGATTACATACATAAGGTTAAGTCATCCTTTTCGCGTTTCTGATATAACATTACCACTCTTGGGCAGGATTTTACTGCTACAATTAGTGCAAATTAGCGTGGAGGAAATTGTTATGAAGATAGTCATTCTTGATGGCTCGGCAGCCAATCCGGGCGATATCACATGGGGCGCATTGGAAAAGCTTGGGGAAGTCACAGCCTACGACATCACGTCCAAAGACCAGCTTATAGAAAGGATGCAGGGCGCGGAGTGCGCGATCACCAACAAGACTGTCTTTGACAGGGAAGTCTTCGATAAGCTCCCTGACCTCAAATATATCGGTGTCCTTGCAACCGGCTACAATGTCGTCGACCTTGAAGCCGCAAGAGAGCACGGCGTCGTGGTCACGAACGTTCCGGAATATGCGACTTTCGCGACCGCACAGATGACCATGGCACTTCTTCTGGAGCTCACGAATCTCGTGGGGCTTCACACAGCTTCGGTCATGAACGGCGAATGGTGCAGCTGCCCTCAGTTCTGTTACTTCAAATCGCCCCTCACCGAGCTCGCAGGAAAGACCATTCACATAATCGGCCTGGGCAAGATAGGCCGCCGCGTGGCACAGATGGCTTCAGCCTTCGGCATGTATGTTACGGCCACTCCTCACAGGAAGGAACTTATCGGAACACTTGCCGAAGTCGGCTCATGCACCGTAAGATGCCTTGATTTTGAGGAAGG
>CADCJM010000024.1 GCA_902801755.1 Oscillospiraceae bacterium | reverse complement strand
TTCCGAAGCGATAATGTGCAGACTCTGCATGACAGTATTCGCGACGGTACGATCAAGGAATTTATTGATGACTGGAAATGGATATTCAGCTTTTCTAAGAAATACCGCTGGATAGTTGTTTTCTATGCATTCCTCGGCATATTGAATTCAACGATGTCTATTGGAACTGCATATGTCGGACGTATCATGATCAATATTATTGTTGGACAACAGCAGGAAAAACTCTGGGTATTGATTGCTGCTATGGTTGGTATGTTGATCCTGTCGCTCGTTTTCTCAAGTGTGAGCAGTTATATTAACGCGAGGATATCTATTTACGTTAATAACGATATGCAGGCAGGTATCTTTGAACGCATTATGGATGCCAGGTGGAAGGAATTAAGCAGTTATCCCAGCGGCGACCTTTTAAACCGTTTTAACGGAGATGTCGGAACGATATCTTCCAATGCGATCAGCTGGATTCCCAATTTGATAGTTAATATTTATACGTTCATAGTAACGCTAGTTGTATTGTGGAGAATGGATTTTGGCATGGCGCTTATTGCCTTCATATCCGCTCCGTTCCTGCTTGGATTAAGCAGATTTATCATGCGAAAGATGAAGGAATACCGCAAGCGTGTATTAGAGCTTAATTCACAGATGATGAGCTTCGAAGTCGAGACATTCTATAATTTCGAGATGATCAAGTCCTTTGGTATATTCGGATACTATTCGAGAAAACTCAAGGGCTGGCAGCAGAAATACAAGAAGTTCAATCTCGATTACAACAAGTTCCAGATCAAATCAAATATCCTTCTGACACTTGTATCAACGATTGTATCGTTTACAGCATTTGGATATTGTCTTTACAGGCTTTGGACAGGGCAGATAATGTATGGTGATATGACATTCTTTCTCCAGCAAAGATCTGCGCTGTCATCAAGGTTCAATAATCTGGTCGGAACGATTCCCGGCATGATCAACTCCGCGGTATCGGCACACAGAGTAAGAGAACTCATGGATCTTCCGCGTGAAGAGCATGACCCTGATAGAGTTACTTATCTTGAAGAACGTACCGGTAAGGGGATCAAGGTCCATGTAAATGATGTGACATTCGGTTATGATGAGCATGCTAATGTGTATGAACACTCTGACCTTCAGGTAACTTCCGGTGAGATGGTGGCTCTTATGGCAGAGTCGGGCGGTGGTAAGACTACACTTATACGATTACTGCTTGGAATGCTTGAACCTGATAGCGGAAAAGTTACTCTGCAGAGTGGTTCCGGAGAAGAATTCCCTGTCAATTCAGATCTCCGCAAATTCTTTGCTTATGTTCCTCAGGGAAATACTATGTTCTCCGGATCGATTGCTGAAAACATGCGTATGGTCAATGAAGAAGCCACTGACGATGATGTTATCAATGCACTGAAAACTGCTTGTGCGTGGGAATTTGTTGAGAAACTCCCTGAAGGTATAAACAGCACACTCGGGGAGCGCGGAAGGGGACTTTCTGAAGGCCAGGCGCAGAGAATATCCATTGCAAGAGCTTTGCTCCGCAATGCTCCTATCCTTTTGCTTGATGAGGCAACAAGTGCGTTAGACCGTGAGACCGAAGAACGTGTCCTTAACAATATTATGTCCAGTCACCCTGACAGACTTATTATCCTTTCTACGCACCGCCCGGCCGCTCTGAGGCTTTGTAACCGTATCTATAAGATAAGTGGCGGTAAGATCTCAGAGACGACAATAGAGGAAGCTCTGGAGATGCAAAGTGTTTTAGCAGAGCCGAAGACTAATAATATACAGAGTGCTAATTATGTTAAACTTGTGAACCCAATGGGACCTCAAGAAAGCAACCCTGAAGATGCAAATACTGACGAAGGATGGTGGAATTCATGATGCGCAATACTGATGATATAGTAGAGTTTAATTGTACGGGATATCTTCGCTTAATCCTTATGCTGTTTGTTTGTTTCTGGGCTTTTGGATGTCCTGAACCGACAGGAATCGTTACAACTTTAAGTGGATTCGCTACCCCGGCTTTTTTTATACTCTCGGGATATTATGTGCTTGAGAATAAAAGAGAAGTCAGAATGGAGAAGACGCTTCGAAAGATAAAGAGATCAGCACTATGTTTTGCTATTATCTTTTTTATTTACTTGGCTATCAATATAGTCGTAATATTTCTGCATTATACGTCGTTTACTTTTTCAAAGAGAGCTCTGTTTAACTTCGTTGTGCTGAACCTGTGGCCGCTCAAAATTGGTGATAATATCTGGTTTATACAGGCTTTGCTTTATGCTTATCTAGTCATCTTCATTGCAGATAAGTTGAAGTTGATGAAGTATTACAAAATCTTCCTAGCTGTTCTTATCGTGATTATGCTCCTAACAGGAGAATTTGCAGGTGCTATTCGATTCGATACGATCTTAGGTTATCCATACATTCCAGGTAACTGGCTTACAAGGGCTCTTCCTTATATTTTAATTGGAAGGTTGATGCGTGAAAAGAAAAAATCATTGATGAAGGTAAAGATTTGGAAATATCTAATTGCTTTCGTAGTAGGCGGAGGCTTGGTGATGTTGGAACTTCTAATACTAGGTTGGGCTGGTGTTCTGCGATATGATGGTCACATGATTGGATTTGGAGTCATGGCCGTAGCGTTGTGTGGACTTGCCATATCAATTCCAATCGGCAGACCTAATCGTGTAATTCATTTTGACTCAGCTATTTCAGGACTAATGTATGTGCTTATGAATCCTATATACTGCTTGATGGTACTGTTTCTTGGAGAGAAATATTTATATTTCCTTAAGATGTTAGGTGGTCCTGTTGCTTTGTTGATAAGCTTCCTTCTTTCATTGATATTATGCGGCACGCCTTTAGGAAGAGTATTCTTCACCAATTGGGATATGAGGCTTGCAGACGCAGTGGTGTTGGATGATGACGACGATGACGAACCGATACAACCCCCAACGCCGCCGGTAAGGGGTCCCCGTATTGAAGCGGACTAAATAACCGCCAGTAAAATAAGGCTTTTCGCGTCCTTCCTGCCTTGGTGCAGGGAGGGCGTTTCTTTTGGTGTTGGTTCATTGTTTTTACAACACTTAAAGCAAAAACAGTATGCAAAAATTGCTATTTCAGTTTCTTTCTCAAAAAGCCTTGTCAAGTATTATTTTCATTTTTTAGGTGTATTTCTCTGGTGGACACTCCGTTTCGAACAAAGGTTCAAAATACCTTGAAAGGCCTTAATTTATTGCATTGCAGACTTTTGCTAGCATCTTGTAATTGTTTTGTCAACAAATGGTAACAAATTGTCAAATTCAATAGATATAAGGGTTTCAGGTACTTTTGAAATCAAAGTATTTGTTTTTGTAGTTATAAACAAAGTTTTGAACATTATGAACATTTTTGTAGATTCAAAAATCTGGAATTTTACACTCTAAAATCCAAAACATGATTCTTTTTTTGCTAACTTTTGGCTGAGGCGGAAAGTCTTAAACAGTTAAGCAACTTGCTGTTATATTTGTTATAATCTGTTCCTAAAGATAAATAATAAGGGGGATATTATGTCTGAACTCCATGATATTGCTAAGGTTGCAAGAGATGCTTCTTACATCATGGCTTCGTTGGGAAGTGATGTAAAGAATAAGGCACTCGCAAATGTTGCTTCTTGTCTTAAGGCTTCTAAGGACGAGATTTTCGCTGCTAACAAGATCGATCTTGAAGAGGCAGAGAAGGCCAACCTTGAGACCCCGCTTATTAAGAGACTTAAGTTCAATGAAGATAAGCTTAATGATGTAGTATCCGGTATCGAGAGCCTCATCGATCTTACTGATCCTGTAGGCAAGGTTACTTTGAGGACTACTTTAGATGACGGTCTGGAGCTTACGAGAGTTACATGTCCTATCGGCGTTATAGGAGTTATTTTCGAGAGCAGGCCTGACGCACTGGTACAGATCGCATCTCTTTGCATCAAGAGCGGCAATGCCGTATTCCTTAAGGGCGGTTCTGAGGCTATCAATACGAATAAGGCGCTAGCTTCCGTGATCAGCAAGGCAGGTATCGAAGCAGGGCTCCCTGAAGGATGGCTCAATCTCTTAACGCTCCGTTCTGAGATTGCTGATATGCTTAAGCTTGACGAATATATCGACCTCATCATTCCGAGAGGCTCTAATTCTTTCGTTCAGTACATCATGCAGAATACCAACATTGCTGTTCTTGGACACGCTGACGGTGTCTGCCACACATATATCGATGCTGACGCAGATCCTTCGACGGCGCTGAAGGTTGCGATCGACGCAAAGACACAATATGTATCTGTCTGCAACGCTACAGAGACATTCCTTGTAAATGAGGAGCTCAAGGAGACATTCCTTCCCAAGTTCATCAAAGCTCTTCAGAATGCCGGCGTTGAAGTCTTCGGTGATGACTATGTCGCTGAGAAGTTTGGAGTCCAGAAGGCTGAAGAATGGCATCACGAGTATCTTGCCATGAAGTGTTCCGTGAAGATCGTTAAGGACCTGGATGAAGCGATCACACATATCAACCATTACGGTTCCGGTCATACGGATGCGATCATTACTGAGAATAAGGCAGCTGCCGAGCGCTTCATGACCATGGTCGATTCCGGAAGTGTACTGGTAAACTGCTCCACGAGATTTGCTGACGGTTTCCGTTACGGATTCGGTGCTGAGGTAGGTATCGCGACTTCGAAAATCCACGCCAGAGGCCCTGTAGGCCTTGAAGGTCTTGTATCTTACAAGTACCGTCTTGTAGGCAACGGAGATATCGTAGGACCTTACTGCGACGGCTCTAAGAAGTTCAAGCACATTCATCATGAGATTTAATTAAGGAAAGAGGCAATACATATGGTAGTATCAATCGCATCAGATCACGCAGGTTATGAATTAAGACAGAAGGTAAGAAAGTACCTTGAGGAAAAGGGCTTTGAAGTTCTTGACGGCGGCGCTCCTAACGGAACGGATTCTTATTCATACGTTGACGCAGGCATTAAGGTTGCAGAAGACGTTACAAGCGGCAAGGCTGAAAGAGGCATCGCTATCTGCGGCACCGGCATCGGAATCTCTCTTGTCTGCAACAAGTACAAGGGAATCAGATGCGCTCTTTGCACCAATGAGTTCATGGCTAAGATGTCAAGACAGCATAACGACGCTCAGATCCTGGCATTCGGTGAACGTGTAGTCGGCCTGGGTGTTGCCCTTGGTATGATCGATGCATTCTTTGAAGAAGAGTTTGCCGGCGGACGTCATGCAACACGTGTAAACGGCATTAAAGAGATCGATAAATTATATTTGAGTAATGTAAAAGGCTTCGGGTTTACCGGAGCCTTTATTTTTCGCGAAAATGCCTAAAACAATGGGTTTGTGGCGTTTTTGGGCATTTGGGGCTGAAGTGCTAAATATCAAATCATATCCAAAAGGTATAGTTATGCTCAAACTATTCGTATTTTATTTGTTACAGGGTTAACGCTACAATTGCACTTGAAATCAAATAACGATATTCAAAAAGCATTGAAACATAATATCAATACCTTTTGAAAATGGTTTGAAGGAGGAGAGTATATGGACACTAATTTAATCAGCAGCTTGATTGATGAGAAAGTCTTCGGCGTCTGGTTCCTGATCGGCGCGGCATTGGTTTTCTGGATGCAGGCTGGATTCGCGATGGTAGAGTGCGGCTTCGCGAGAGCAAAGAATGCCGGCAACATCATCATGAAGAACCTGATGGATTTCTGTATTGGTACAGTAGTATTTGTTGCAATCGGTTTCGGTTTGTTCCTCGGCGAAGATGCACTTTTCGGACTCGTCGGAATCCCGAACCTCGATATATTCACAAATTACGCTACATTTGACTGGTCTAATTTCGTATTCAACCTTGTATTCTGTGCCACAACAGCAACAATCGTATCAGGTGCTATGGCAGAGAGAACAAGATTCTTATCTTACTGCGTATATTCCGCAGTTATCTCAGCAGTCATCTATCCTATCGAAGCTCACTGGACATGGGGCGGCGGGTGGCTGTCTCAGATGGGATTCCACGATTTCGCAGGTTCTAACTGCATCCACATGGTAGGTGGTATCTCAGCTTTGATCGGTGCAGCTATTCTTGGACCCCGTATCGGTAAGTTCGTTAAGGATAAGGCAGGTAAGGTTACAAAGGTTAACGCTTTCCCCGGCCACAACATCCCTATGGGTGCTTTAGGTGTATTCATCCTCTGGCTCGGCTGGTACGGATTCAACGGCGCTGCCTGCACAGATATGAGCCAGCTCGGATCTGTATTCGTAACAACAACAATCGCTCCCGCAATCGCTACAGTAGTCTGCATGATCTTCACATGGATCAAGTATGGTAAGCCCGACGTTTCTATGTGTCTCAACGCTTCCCTCGCAGGACTCGTAGCAATCACAGCTCCCTGTGATGTAACAGACGCTCTTGGCGCAACGATCATCGGTGCTGTATCTGGCGTACTCGTAGTATTCGGTGTATGGTTCCTTGATAACGTATTAAGAGTTGACGACCCTGTCGGTGCAGTTGCAGTTCATATGTTCAACGGTATCTGGGGTACGATCGCAGTAGGACTTTTCGCAACAAACACAGCTCCTGCATATGCAATCGCTGATGCAGCAGGCAATGAGATGGTTGGTCTCTTCTATGGCGGCGGATTCAAGCTCCTCGGCATACAGATAGTAGGTATGCTTGCAACAGCAGCTTGGACAGCAGTTACGATCACAATCACATTCTTCATCATCAAGGCTATCTTCGGTCTTAGAGCTTCTGAGGAAGAAGAGCTCACAGGTCTTGACGTTACAGAGCACGGTCTTGCAAGTGCTTACTCCGGCTTCTCCCTCATGGACGTTTCAGGCGCAATGATGGAAGAGAACGAGAACACAGACCTCGGTACACCTGATTACGCTGAGGCTTCTGAGGCACAGAAGAATGCAGCTGTTAAGGTTGCAGTTGCTCCTGAGATCGACACAGGCATGCATAAGGTTGTTATTATCGCTAAGCTCTCACGCTACGATAAGCTCAGAAAGGCTATGAACGATCTCGGTGTAACCGGTATGACAGTAACACAGGTCATGGGCTGCGGCATCCAGAAGGGTGCAGGCGAGAAGTACAGAGGTGTCGAGGTGGACGCTACGCTCCTGCCTAAGATCAAAGTTGAAGTCGTTGTCTCCAAGATACCTGTCGAAAAGGTTATCGAGAAGGCCAAGGAAGTTCTTTATACAGGACATATCGGTGACGGTAAGATCTTCGTATATAACGTAGGCAAGGTCGTTAAGATCCGTACCGGTGAAGAAAACTACGCTGCTTTGCAGGATGTAGAGTAACAGGAAAGATTTTTGATTCTCATATTCAACCCAACTTGAGTTTCCCCGGAGTTCTGCTCCGGGGAATACTTTTAGGAAAAGGGGATAGTCATGATTACTTTAAACGATTATTTATATTCAGGTGATACTGTGCTGAAGATCCTTCTGCGATATTCTTCAGACTTAAGGGCTGAAGCCATAGGAACGCATAATTCGGTGGATCTGGCTCACAGCAATTTCCTTATACAGATCATTGAACTTCTCGAGCATACGGACTTCCTTACTTCACAGTCCCAAAGGATAAAGGAATTCTATCTTTACATGACGCAGGCGTACCCGTTCCTGGCGTTCACGTTTAAAGGCCGCATCAAGTCCTTGATACGCGCCGAAGAGAAGTTCAACGGATATATTCTGGAATACATCTACAATTACTATAAAGAGCATGGGACATACCCCTCTGAAGCCCAGATAAAGAATAATCTCAACTGCTTCAGGGATCTTATTGCTTACAGGATCGTTATCTCGCTTCCTTTGTGCCATGTCCCGGAAGAAGAGGAACTTGAGGCACAAGAGATAAGGATACTTTATGAGATAGCGAATGCTCTCCCGGGTTTTCTCGAAGTCAGGGGCTTTACACCTGAGCTTTCCGGATATCCTGATGAATATAATTCACCTGTCTTAGGCGAGAATATCCGTTCTTATTACAGGGATTATGTATATACTCCGCGCCTTTCAGGCTACAGATCAATGCATATAACGCTTTACGATAACCAGGCCAGATGCTTTACCGAGATGCAGCTTAGGACCAAGGATATGGACGATTATGCAGAGATCGGTGAGGCTAACCATTTCGGATACGAAAAGAGCCAGGAGGAGAACCGCAGCAAGAGGGACATCATCCCCAAAGGCGAGTGCAGGATCTTCGATGAGGCCTATGAACGCCTGATAATGCTCCAGGAGCTTGATCTGTCGGAGATCAAGGTCAATATGTTCAAGGCGTATAACAACCACCTGATAAACGACGGCTGCGGACTGTTCAGAGGCAGACAGATCTTGCCTTTCGAGCACTTATCCAGATTCCAGAATGATGAAATCTGATTTTTACCTAAATTTTGACGGATAAGGGTTGTTTTTATTGATTATTATTATTGATGACATATAATGCGTTTAGGCGTAAAATGTCTGTAATCGAAAAAAGGGGCAGGCGACAGATCATATGATAATGGCATTAATAATGGCCGGTTCTTGGCTTTCTGAGTTCTTTGCAGCGTTTGCGGAGAAGTTTGCCGAGCGCTTCAGCTCGAACAAGGATATCGGTGCTGAGATCAGCGAAGCCATTATGCAGGTGCAGATGTACTTTAATGTCGGAGACTATAAGCTCCTGATCACTGACGCGATCATCGTTACCTGGGTAGCCGTCATCGCCATCCTTATCGTTGTAGGCATCCTTGCGGGCAAGCCCAGAAAGGACCTGAAGCTCACAAAGGGCCAGGCATTGCTCGTATCCCTTACGGAACTTGTTATCACAACAGCCATGAGCTTCGGTATGAACCGCAAGCAGGCTGAGGAAGTTACACCCATGATCATGACATTCGGTCTTGTTATCACCGCGTGCAACTCTATTTCCTATCTGCATCTCCCGCCGCCGGCAAAGAATATCGCTTTTGCGATCGGCTGCGCTCTTGCGGCAATTATCTACGTAATCGTCATGACATTCAAGTTTGTAGGCGCAAAGGGCTTCTGGATCACGCTTACGACACCTATCCCGATCATGATCCCTTTCAAGCTCTTAGATTACGTAGTAAAGCCCTTATCTCTTTCACTCCGTCTCTTCGGTAACGTTTTCGCGGCATTCATATTTATGGAATTCCTCTCGATCTCCGTACCATTGATCCTGCCTGGTGTTGCAGGTCTCTGGTTCGATATCATCGACGGAATCATCCAGGCAGTCGTATTCTCTTACCTCACGATGTCATACATCGGCGAGAATGTTGAGACTGTAAATGAATATAACGAGCATCCTGAAGAACACGAGAAGAAGAAGAAAACAAAGAAGTCAAAGGCCGTAGCGGCTTGACGATATAAAGACTGATTATATTTTAGGAGGAAAATATATGAACGGATTAATTATTGCAGCTTTACCTATCATCGCTGCACTGGAGACAAGAGGAATCGCAGCAATCGCAGCAGCAGTTGCCATCTCCTGCGGTGCTTTCGCTTCAACATTTGCCATGGGCAAGGCAGCAAGCACAGCTCTTGAGGCAGGTGCAAGACAGCCTGAGGTCATCTCCAAGCTCCAGACAATGCTTCTCCTTTCAATCGTCTTCATCGAGTCAATCGGTATCTATTCACTCGTTGTCGCATTCCTTTTGATCTTCACAGTCCAGTAAAAAAGGGAAGACTACCTAGTTTAAGGGAGCAAACAGTATGTCATATTTACCGATGCTGCTATTGGAGGCAGAAGAGTCCAATCTCTTTTCGCCCGATCAGTTTGCAGGATATGCCGTAACAGCTGTAATAACGATATTCAACATCTTGCTTGTATTCATCGTTTTCAGACTGTTCGCGTACAAGAAAATATTAAAGCTCATCCACGACCGTCAGCAGGCGCTTGACGCCGAGCTTGACGCGGCAAAAAAGGCCAAGGAAGAAGCCCAGGCTATCGTTGATTCGTCCAAGGAGACGATTGAAGAAGCAAAGCGCAAGGGCTCCGAGATAATGGAAGAAGCCAAGGCCAATGCTGACAAGCAGAGCAAACAGGTCATCGATCAGGCAAATAACGAAGCTCAGCAGATCATTGAGAGAGCCGAGGAAGATGCCGCAAGAATGAAGCGCAATGCTTTCGAGACCATGAAGGATGACATTGCAGATCTTTCCGTTCAGATCGCAGGTCACATCATTGCAGATGCAGTATCCAAGGATGAACTTAGAAAATCCGCTGCAAAGCACACAGAGGAGATCCTCGATAAAGAGGTAGCAAAGAGTGAGTAATCCTACTTCTGACAATAAAGAAACAAAGAGCAGAGCAAAAGGTCCGTCCTTAAGGATCGAGACTGCCGGTGATATCCCTGAGGAAAGACTTGCCAAGGTCGCGGCTAAGTTTGCCGAAGTAAATGAGATCGAAGAATACCGTCTCATAATCGAGCAGCGTGACGATCTCATCGGCGGCTTTATCGTTTATTTCCAGGGAAGCCGTTACGACTATTCAATCAAGGGACAGCTCAGCCGTATCGGTTCATTCATGAAGCAGACCAGATCTTTTGAAGCACCTGTTGACGGTGACTTTGCTAAGGCTGCTTTTACAAAAGAGGAATTCCCTTCTACAAAGATCAAGGAAGACCTTGAAGATGCACTCGACAGATTCCCTGAATCTCATAAGATAAGTATCGACAATATTGAGATCCATACTCTTTCTGATGAGGATCTTAATAAGCGTATAGAAGACGCATTCCTTTTCCAGGAGCACAGGGACGAAGTCGGTAAGGTTGCTTCGATCTCTGACGGCGTAGCTTCCGTTACAGGTCTTAAGAACTGCATGCTCAACGAGCTGATCTATTTCGCATCCGGTGCCACAGGTATTGCCATGAACCTTGAGAAGACAAAGGTCGGCGTAGTACTCCTTACAGGCGAAGATACTGTAGTCGAGAGCATGAGCTGCAAGCGTACCATGACAACATGTTCAGTTCCTGTCGGCATGGGTCTTTTAGGAAGAGTTGTAGATGCTCTTGGTCATCCTATAGATGGCAAGGGCGTCATCAGATATACAGAGGAAAGACCTGTCGAGTCACCCGCTCCGACGATCATTGAGAGAGCACCTGTTGATACGCCTTTGTTTACAGGTATCACGGCTATCGACGCGCTCACTCCTATCGGAAGGGGCCAGAGAGAGCTCATCATCGGCGACCGTCAGACAGGCAAGACGTCTATAGCACTTGATGCCATCATCAACCAGAAGAACGAAGACGTAATCTGCGTCTATGTTCCTATCGGCCAGAAGATGGCTAATATCGTTGCAACAGCAGGCCTGCTCGAAAAGCACGGCGCAATGGACTACACGGTAATCGTTGCCGCTTCCGCTTCAGAGTCAGCAGCAATGCAGTACATCGCACCATTTGCTGCCTGCGCCATCGCTGAGAAGTTCATGTACGACTACCATAAGGACGTACTGATCGTTTACGATGACCTCTCCAAGCACGCCCAGGCATACAGAGCAATCTCATTGCTCCTTAGAAGACCTCCGGGAAGAGAAGCTTATCCGGGCGATGTCTTCTATCTCCATTCAAGACTTCTGGAGAGATCTGCAAGGCTTTCAGAAGAACTTGGCGGCGGTTCCATTACAGCGCTTCCTATCGTAGAGACACAGGGTAACGATATCTCGGCTTACATTCCGACGAACGTTATCTCCATTACTGACGGTCAGATCTATCTGTCACCCGAGTTGTTCTTCTCCGGCCAGAGACCTGCCGTAAACGTAGGTCTTTCAGTATCCCGTGTAGGCGGCGCCGCGCAGACCAAGGCAGTAAAGAAGGTTGCAGGACCTCTTAGAATCTCTTTGGCACAGGCCCGCGAGATGGCATCCTTCTCGCAGTTCGGTTCTGACCTGGACGAGAATACACAGCTCCAGATCAAGCGTGGTACTGTCCTTAACGAAGTATTGAAGCAGGAGAGATTCTCACCTCTGACTATGGCTTCCGAGGTCGTACTCCTTTACTGTGCGACAACGGACAAGTTCAACTTCCTTGCTACGGAAGATATTTTTGAGTTCTATACAGAGCTTATGAGTGAGATCAAGCTCCGCCATCCGAATATCTTTGAAGAACTTACCGACGGCAAGGTATTGACCGACGAGATCAAGAACGAGATCGATACCGCATATAACGAGTATAAGGAAGCATTCCTCAGGGATCACGAGGAGTACGTAGAGGACTACTGATCTTATGGAGAGCTTTTCTGCAATCAAGAAAAGAATGAAGAGCGTCAATGACATTAGTCAGATGACTAATGCGATGCAGCTTGTCTCGAGCGCGAAAATGAGACGCTCCCAGCTCCTCCACGAATCCATGTATCCGTTCTTCCTTTTCTGCGTTGAGTCAATGCAGGAAATGATCCGCAACAATGAGCATCTCGATAACCCGTTCTTTATGCTTGAGCAGAAGCATGAAGGCGAGACATGGAAGATCGGTTATTATGTACTCTCAGGCGACCAGGGCCTTGCAGGTGCTTACAACAATAACATGGTAAAGATCACCGAAGATCACATAAGACAGAAGATCATGGAGAATACGCAGAAGAATATCTCCACGACTTATGAACTCAATGTTTTCGGGCGCCTGGCAAGAGAAAAACTCGCAAGGTTCGGATATAACGTTAACACCTCGTTCTCGTTCCCGATCTCTGAGCCCACCTATAACGATGCAAGACAGGTTAGCGCGATCATGAGAAACCGCTTCCTCAAAGATGACTTCGATCTTGTGTATCTGCTTTACACCAGAATGGAGTCATCGGTAAAGATGGAGCCTGTTGCATTAAGACTTTTGCCGGTAGATCCCAAGTCGATCTCGATGCTCCTTCCCAAGGACGTATCAGATGCCGGCATGGCTATCCAGAGAGGTAATGAATTAGAGTATTTCCCGAATTCTGATGCGGTATTCAACTACCTTATCGATACATATACGAACGCGATGGTATTCGGCGCGATGGTCGATGCTTTTGCAAGCGAGCAGACAGCAAGACTCACCGCTATGGAAAATGCAACAGACAACGCCGAAGAAATGATGAAAAAACTTGAGCTCATGAGCAACCGTGCCCGTCAGGCAAAGATCACGACGGAACTTACGGAGATCGTAAACGGTGCCCAGCAGGCAGAAAAGATGTGAGGAATAGAACATGGCATACGGCAAGGTAATACAGATTATAGGACCTGTAATCGACTGCGAATTCGCAAAAGGCGAGATCCCGAAGATCAACGAAGCGATAAGGATCATGAGAAATGCTCCTGTTATTGCTCCTGAATCAGATCCCGCATTCGATCCTGAAGCTCTCAAGAGCGACAATGATGTCTACTGCGAAGTCCTCCAGCAGAGGGGATCCGGCGTCGTAAGATGCGTATCCTTTAATGCCACAGAAGGTCTTACAAGAGGCCTCGTATGTGAATCCATGGGTTCATCCATCAAGGTGCCTGTAGGCGAGAACATCACAGGACGTTTATTCGATGCTATTGGTCATCCTATCGACAATAAGGGCGAAGTAAACAGTGATGCGATGTGGCCTATCCACAGACACGCACCTTCATTTACCGAGCAGTATCCTGCAGAGACAATGCTTGAGACAGGTATCAAGGTCATAGACCTTCTCGTACCGTTCTCCAGAGGCGGTAAGATCGGTCTGTTCGGAGGCGCAGGTGTAGGAAAGACAGTCCTTATCCTTGAGCTTATCCGCAACATCGCGAGCGAGCACGGCGGATACTCTGTA
Organism: Oscillospiraceae bacterium; assembly: GCA_902801755.1. GTDB lineage: Bacteria > Bacillota > Clostridia > Saccharofermentanales > Saccharofermentanaceae > Saccharofermentans. Next base: position 9,658 of record CADCJM010000024.1, on the reverse strand, counting down.
TTTACAGGCGTCGGCGAGCGTTCACGTGAGGGTAACGACCTCTGGAACGAGATGAAGCAGTCCGGAGTTCTTGATAAGACGATCATGGTATTCGGCCAGATGAACGAGACCTCAGGTGCGAGAATGAGGGCGCCTCTTACAGGTCTTACAATGGCTGAGTACTTAAGAGACGAGAAGCACAGAGACGTGCTCTTATTCATCGATAACATCTACAGATTCGTCCAGGCCGGTTCTGAGGTATCAGCGCTTCTTGGCCGTATACCTTCAGCCGTTGGTTATCAGCCGACACTTACAGGAGAAGTAGGTGAGCTTCAGGAAAGAATCACTTCCACAAGAAACGGATCCATCACATCTATCCAGGCAGTTTACGTTCCTGCGGACGATATCACTGACCCTGCACCTGCCACGACATTTGCGCATCTCGATGCAAATATCGTATTGTCACGTGCGGTAGTAGAACTCGGTATCTATCCTGCTGTAGATCCTCTTGAATCTTCTTCAAGAGTACTTACAGAGGAAGTTGTAGGCTCTGAGCATTACCACGTTGCACGTAAGGTTCAGGAGATGCTCCAGCGTTATAAGGAACTTCAGGACATCATCGCGATCCTCGGTATGGAAGAGCTCTCAGAAGCAGACAGGCTCATGGTATCCCGTGCACGTAAAGTCCAGAGATATCTGTCACAGCCTTTCTTCGTTACTGCTGATTCCACAGGTTTTGAACCCAGATATGTACCTGTAGAAGAGACTGTAAAAGCATTCGGTGAACTTATTTCCGGATCTCTGGATCACATCCCCGAGCAGTGCTTCTTCATGAAGGGCGGTCTCGACGACGTTCTTAAGGCATACAAGGAAACCACTTAATCTCTTTATATGGCAGACCACGTATCTCACAAGATCAACCTTCTTATAGTTACCCCTTATGAAGATTTCTTCGAGGGGCAGGTTGACAGCGTCCGCATTCCCACAAGCGACGGTGAGTTCGGTTTCATGGCAGGACACACGCCATTTGTTGCTGCCTTAGAGCCCGGAGCGTGCGCACTTACGACAAACGGGGAGACAAGGTACTGCATGGTGTCTGAAGGTTATTGTGAGATCAACGGCATGCTTGCCCTTATCGTATGCAATTCAGCCGAATGGCCCGAAAATATGCGTCTTAGAAGAATCATTACTGCTTATAACAATGCTTTGGAAGAGATAAAGACTCATGTCGACAAGAACGGCAGACCTGTATTTTCAGAAGACAGCGTTGCTAAAGGTAAGCGTGCTCTTGCAAGAATGAAGTTCATTGAGCGTTATGGTACAGATGCCCAGAGAGAAAGGCTCGCAGGTTACAAGAAGACCGATTTCCCTGACGGAAAAATGCCGAGACTGCAGTAAGGGATAGTTATATATCAAACGTATAGTTTTCTTTTTCGACCGTTTTTGTTTCTGTGTACAATACGACTATTTCACTTGCAGGTATACCTTCGTTTTTTCTTAGTGATTCAGCAAATGTCCTTATAACAAATGATTCATATTGTTCACTGCTGTAATCAGGATAAGCAAAATACATATAATCCGAAGTGATGTTTCGATAAACAGGTTCTCCGTCGTAATCGTAAGATTTGGTCTTATTCAGGTTCTCATTCTTTATCATTTCTGAAAATACAGATGGAGATTTATAATCGTGAAAATAGAAATCCCGACCATCTGAGGATTCATAATTTGTTACATCACTCATCAGAAAATAACCGCGTTTAATAAAATCTCCAGAGGGAAGATTATTTAGTTTGGCCTTCTTTAGTGAGGTGAGAACCATTTTTGTTTTGTTTCTATTAACATAACTCTCGTAATCAAATTCTTTATGGAGCTCTTCACTTGCTTCTGAATCCTTGACATCAGTAAAGTCGCATTTATCTTGAATCTTTCCGAATACACTTGAGTTGATTGCTCTAAGTTTTCCTTTGCTGTCATACGGCCCAAGCGGATATATCTTGTCATCCTTCATGTATCCCAAAAAATAGTTGTATACAGTGCTCATGACTATTCCTCCTTTGTGTTTGTGCGTTTTAATTTGCTGTTCCAAACCTGAACTCTATATCTCCAAACGATATCTTCTGACCGAACTTGATCTCATAAGATCTCCCGTTTTCAACAGGTGAATCCTGTATATATGTCTTGCCGGTTCCTTTTGCGGGTTCTAAATAGAACGTGCCTTTTTCCTGCTTGATTACAGCGTGAAGCGGTGAGACCGACGGTTCATCCAGGACGATATCAGACAGGAAACAATCAGAGCCTATCGTGGTTTTGTCCAGATATAGCGAGTAGTTTTTATTTATGCCATTCACATCTGAAAGTAATGTCAGCTTGCCCGATATAAGCGGCATGTAGATGTCTGCTGCATCTTCGTTTCCGGTATCAAATGAATAATCATCAGTCTGAGGGATAACAGGATTATCTGAAAACAGGATCGAACTTCTCTGTCTGGATTGTTCAGAGTTTTCAACCTTTCTGACGCCTGCTTTATTCTTTTTCTGATTCAGTACCGATGCAGCGAAAATAATAACTGCCAGAAAGAAAAACAGCAGACAGGGAAGATGCATTTCTCCAAGCATTGAGACCAATGACAGGATCGAAGACAGAACTGCAGTCATAAGGTCTTTTTCGGTTCTGGAAAGATGCTTTATCTTGTCTTTCAGTTCTGATAATCCAGTTGAGGATTTACCTTCCTGAACATTCACGGGAAAAGGATTATCTTCATCATCGCCTCTTATAATTCCTGCTATCTTTAAGAACATCTCTTCATTGTTTTCCTTGACGCTGAATATCAGTGCGTTCTTCTCGTCATCAGTAATTATGTTCTTGAAGAAATCACAGTTAAGCAGGCTTTCCAGACGTGATGCGCCCAATGAAGATATACAGAGATCTTCAGGATGGCTTTTTACAGGAAGGCAGCATATCTTTACTGCGATGCCCTCAGGATCAGTAAAGATCATGTTGGGATCCAGAACTAAACATGAAGGCGAGATGAGGTTATCCAAAAGCTTTGCAAATGCATAAAAAAGGTCCCCGACAGATCTGCGCCTTAAGCTCAGGTTCTTGTTATCCTTTTTGCGTGAGGTCATCTTTTTGCCCGGAGAAAATACGGAAAACTCCGGATCTGTAAGCGGTATATAACCTGAGAATTCAAAGCAACACATAACGCCTGATCCCATATATTCAGTAACAGGCTGAAGATAGAAGTCGGTCTTGTTTCCGGCAATTACCTCTTCGGCATAGGTGCATATTTTGTCCGGACTGTCCAGCTTCTCAATGGCGTAGTATCCGTAGGGTCCCTTCTTGATCTGCATTTTTATTTTTCCTTTAGTCAACTCAAAAACTTGCTTGTAGCGGGGTGGAGATTCAGAATGCGGATGCTATCTTAGAATCGTCAAAACAGAAGTCCATTACCTTTTCTCCATATTCCGTAAGACCGGTCCTGAAGAGCAGTGCCAATGCAACGAGTACCGCGATAATGATTACTATTTCAACGGTTCCCATACCTTTCTTATTCCAACGTTTCAGTGTTTTTCGCATAGCCTTTTCCTCCTTTATATGCCGAGTGAGATAATTGCGGGTGTCATGGCGACCATCAGGACACTTATGAAATCAAGTGTCATGGGGATGATCATTCCCAGTGCTTCACGCTCCTGTCTTTTACGGGATGCGTTTCTGCACAGATTCCAGCATGCCTGTGACTGCAGGTTCAGCATGTTTAAGACTTCTGAAGTCCCCAGTCTTCCGTATCTTGCAATGAGCAGAAGTGCTGCCTGCGCTTCAGGGATCTGTATTCTTAAAGAGAACTTTTCTATAGCATCTGAGGCGGGAATACCGCTTAATATCATTGCCCTTAAGTTCCTTATCTCCAGTGATAAGCTCTTGTTCTCATCGAATGCTTTTGCGCAAATCGAGATCGCTTTAGGCAGCTGCATTCCTGATTCCAGAAGTGTCGATATCAGGCATAGGAACAGCGGGATATCACTCATAAGATCCTCTCTTTTGCGCTCGACATCAGACCTGATCTCAAATCCGCCAAGTAATAGTATTGCGGCCGTAAAAAAGAGCGCAAAGAGAGGGCTTTTTCCAAGTGATAAGAGTATTGAAGCTGACAGAAACAGGAATACCGTTCCTGTCAAAAGCTGCTTTTTAAGATATTGCTCATATGTATAGTCGGGATTTACCGACAGTTCATTAAACAGTTCGTGTCTGGCCGTTATGAAGCTTGCAGGAAAGATCTTTTTTACAAGCCTTGTAAGGGGCAGAGCATTTGTTTTGCCGCCGGAGCTGATGTTTGATGCAAGCTCGGATTTATATGCTTTTCTGCCGTGTTCATGTGACATGAATTTAAGCAGCATCGCACATGCTATCGTGCATATTCCGAATGCGCACGCGAGAAGGATCGATCCGGTCCTTGTATTCCTTGCCATATCAAGATATTCATGGCTCATGTAATTAAGCGCAAATGTAACGCCAAAGGGCATTGCGCAGAGAATAGCCGCCTCGGCATTCTTGCCGGCATTGGAAGCCGCAATCTCTCCTTGAACCGCATTAAGTTCAGACAGCATCTGACAAGAACTTCTCAATATGGAAAGACTGTTGTTACCGATCTCTCCTGATATGGCAAGAGCATGGAATACCGGGACTGTCTCAGGAAATGCTATCTGCTGTGCGAATGTGTTCAGTGATTCTTCCAGACTTACATGAAGCTTTAGATTGTTTTCAAGATTTATCAGAGGTTTTAGAAGCATCGAACGTTTTCCAAAAGTCTTCTCGATCACAGGTCTTATAAGCAGGAGCGATTTCTCAATGGAATAACCGCTGGATACGCTTGTGCAGAGCACCTGCAAAAGAACGAGAAGCTGAGTTCTCATATGCCTGTAGTTATTTGAATAGATCTTCTTCATGGCTTCTTTCCAAGGGAAGATGCTAAGCAGAGCTGCAAGTATCAGCCTCACTGTCTCCGAACTAATGAAAAGGCCTGATGCAAAGTAAACTAAAGCCACAAATACCGGATAGACCCAGATTGTCTTTGCCAGGAAAACCGTGAAGGTGTGACTCTTGTTATGCGCGGTATGCCATCGCTCTTTGGATATCTTCAATGCTTGCGATACGTTCAAGTCTGTCACCTCCTTTGTTCCTGTATAGTGTCTTAAGCCTGTATTCGTGATCTTGCGGAGGCAATACCTCGCAGATCTCATCTATGTATCTTTTGCCTTCACGGCTTCTCATTATGTGAAGTACGATATTTATACCCATCGATACCTGCGACAGGATCGCGTCGTATGGAAGGGAAGAGCCAGACATGATCATGGCTGTAAGACGCTCCATCATCTCAAAGCATGAGTTGCTGTGGCCGGTGCTCATCGATCCCGGGTGTCCGCTCGTTAAGCAGTTCAGGAGATCAGCGCTTTCCTTGCCTCTGACTTCACCGACAATGATTCTGTCAGGACGCATTCGTAAAGAAGCCCTGATCATCATTCCGATATTTACTTCGCCTGTCCCGTCAGGACCTGCCAGCCTGCCTTCCATCTGCACAAGGTTGTCGATACCCTGGAGCTTTAACTCGGCTGAGTCCTCTATAGTTACTATCCGCTCGTTCTTCGGTATGAAGTTCGATAAAGAATTCAAAAACGTAGTCTTTCCGCTTCCTGTTCCGCCGCATATGAAAATGGTCCTTTTATTCCTTACACACTCTGCAAGGAATCTTGCTGCCTCCTCGCTAATAAATTCCTGTCTGATCAACGACACGATGTCATGGGTGATGCCCGTAAACTTTCTTATCGTTACTGTGGTTTCCCTTGATATCGGCGGCAGAACAGCATTCGCTCTTGAGCCGTCAGGAAGTCTTAAGTCGGCAATGGGATTTGCTTCGTTAAGCGGTCTGTTCTGGTTGGCGAAAAAACATGAGATACAGGTCTTTAAGGATTCCTCATCCCTGAACGTAAGATTGGATTTGTAGAGTTTCCCGCCGCGTTCAAAGAATATCTTGTATGGTCCGTTGACCATTATCTCGGTTATGGAAGGGTCTTCCATAAGAGGTTCGATGACATCAAGTCTCCTTAGTGAATTGAATACCATCTGGGCCATCTCGCGCTTCTGGTCGAGATTCATCTTGTAGGAGGGGTTCTCCGAGATGACGTCCGATATGATCTCCCTCAGCTTCTCGTCTGAAGGATCGGTCTCACCGGATATGGCATTCAAAACGCAGTAAGTTATCTGCTCCTTGATATCAGAAGGATCAGCCTTGATCTGATTCATACGACCTGTCTCCTGATGCTTAAGCGGTCATCAAGGATGCCGGGATCTTTAAGGTCTTCCGTATAGAAAACAGAGATCCTTTCTCTTCCGAGAGTCTTTGTAAGCTGAGCTATCAGATCTTTACAGCCGATGTCCTCTCCGGCGTTTATTGCCGGAAGTAATATGATGACTTTGTCACAACAGCTTAAGAGCTCCGGAAGGTCATTGCTCCTGAATCCTTCTACGACGGCAACCACATTTACGAACCGCATATTGGAATGGGCAAGGTCTGATGCGTGATTCATAAGGGTTATAGAACGCGAAATGCCCATGTCGTAGACGTCATCGTTATTCAGACAGCTTCCCGGTGTGAGGAAACCCGCATCATCCATATTGCAGTATTTGAGGATGTCTTCAGGTTCGAATTTCCTTGATCTGCATGCCTCCAGAAGAGAGGTCATATTGGAGCCTGCTGAAGCTCTCCAAAGCGATCTTATCCTGCTTGTAAAATCAAGCCTGATGTTAAAGTCTGCGATAGGAAGACTGTCTGCCATATTGCATATAAATCTGTCTCTTACATCTGAATAGACGAACGGAATGACGGCGGTTATAGAACCCGTGACAGGCGCGAGAAAAGAGGGTGATTCCGCGTTCTTCCTGAGCATGGGGATAAATCGGGCACAATCAATTATCCCGCCGTCTTCCGTTAGCCTAATGGGTGAGGCTGAAAATGAGGTTAGTTCTTCTTTTGAGATGTCTTTAGGATCGTATAAGACTCTTTCGTAATCGCTGAATCTGTTTACCTGATCCATATCATCAAAGTAAGGATTGACGATATAGGCATCAGGGAAAAAGCTGGTAAGTCTCTTTTTAAGAAGTCCTGATATATATTCATTCTTCTCGTAGATCTTTATCGTAAATGCCATTTACCGTTCCTCCTTAACAACTGTTTTCTGATTTGGATTGTAAGGCCATCAACGCCCCGATTAAAGCGACAAAACCCGACAAAAACCGACAAAGGAAAGAGCTCAAAATGGCGTTTGGGGGAGGGTAATAAATTAATTAATATTATTAACAAATTGCATTTTCGCGAACTTTTTCCGGAAAAATTTTCACCTATTAATGCAATAGGAAATTTACCGATTGACAAAGCGTTGCGGTATAAGTACAATCTTGTCGATACAATTTAAATTCTTGCTTATCAAGAGTGGCTCTAGGGACCGGCCCGTTAAGAGCCCGGCAACCGCGGAAAGCAGCGGTGCCAATTCCGGCAGGGTAACCTGAAAGATGAGGATCGATACACTAAGCGTTGGCCTTCTCCTTTCGGGAGGAGGTTTTTTTCATTGCATAAGGCAATGGTAGAAAGGAAAGAAAATGAGAAATAAAAAAGGAAACTGGCTGTTCACTTCTGAATCAGTTACTGAGGGACATCCCGACAAGATCTGTGACCAGATCTCAGATGCAGTGCTCGACGCTATCCTGGAGCAGGACAGCACAGCACGTGTTGCATGCGAGACATGCACAACAACAGGTATGGTGCTCGTTATGGGCGAGATCACGACATCTGCTTATGTAGATATTCCTTCGATCGTCAGGAACAAGATCAAGGAGATCGGCTATAACTCAAGTGAGATGGGCTTTGACAGCCATTCTTGCGCTGTGCTTACATCTATCGACGAGCAGTCACCTGACATCGCTATGGGCGTTAACGAGTCCTATGAGGCACGTCACGGCGGCGAGAAGGAATTAGACACAGGTGCAGGCGACCAGGGCATGATGTTCGGTTATGCAAATGACGATACACCTGAGCTTATGCCTATGCCGATCGCTCTTGCTCACAAGCTTACCATCCGTCTTACAGAAGTACGCAAGAACGGTGCTGATTTCTTAAGACCTGACGGTAAGTCACAGGTTACAGTAGAGTATGAGAACGACAAGGTAAAAAGAATAGATGCAATCGTTATCTCCACTCAACACAGCGCTGATGTAACTCTCGAATATCTTGAGGAATACATCAGGGAGAATGTCATCAAGGCAGTTATCCCTGCTGAGCTTATGGACGAGAATACAAAGATCTATATCAACCCTACAGGCAGATTCGTTGTAGGCGGACCTCAGGGTGACTCCGGTCTTACAGGAAGAAAGATCATCGTTGATACATACGGCGGATTCGCACGTCACGGCGGCGGATGCTTCTCCGGTAAGGATCCGACGAAGGTAGACCGTTCCGCATGCTACATGATGCGTTATATTGCAAAGAACATCGTAGCATCAGGCTTGGCTTCTGAGTGCGAAGTGCAGGTTGCTTACGCAATAGGTGTTGCAAAGCCCGTATCTGTAATGGTAGATACATTCGGCACAGGCAAGATCGATGATGAGAAGATCACAGAGATCGTAAACAAGGTATTTGATCTAAGACCTGCAGCGATCATCAGAGATCTTGACTTAAGAAGACCTATCTATGCCAAGACAGCAAGCTATGGTCACTTCGGAAGAACTGATATCGAGCTTCCCTGGGAGAAGACCGATAAGGCTGAAGAGATCAGAAAACTCTCCGGCATCTGATAAGAGGACAAAATCAGTTTTAACTGCCCGGTCAAAGTCTCAACTTTGGCCGGGCTTATTGTTTTACCCTTGGTTTATTGTTAGCATTTTGAAAAGTTTACTTAGAAAGAGCCAGGCCATGACTAAAGACTCAAAGGACGAGAAGAAGCTCACTTTGACGGTCGCAGATATCGGCAGTGAGATAGAAGATGCAAAGGTCACTTGCATCAAGGTATTCTGTCCGCGCAAGGCAAATAATTTCGTCTCTTTCCTTTGTGACGGCAGATTTACCGTGGCAGGCAAGTCAAAGGTCGATATAGTTGAAGGCGGCTCTTACATAATCTCCGGTAAAGTTACAGAGTGGAACAACAGGCCCCAGGTCACCCTGAAGAAGATCAAGGTTGATGAGGATGCTGGCGATACTCTTCTTATTGCATCGTTTCTTGCTGATAACATCAGCGGGCTTGGCAAGACCACGGCAGAGGCTTTAGCAGAAAGATTCGGCAAAGATATCCTTAAGATCCTTACCGAGACGCCTGAGCTTGCAGCTTCAGAAGTGAGCGGCCTTACTTCTTCCAGAGCGATAGCCATATGTGACCAGATAGTCGAGAAATATGAGTTCTTCGAGCAGGGCCTTGAGGCTAAGCTCATGGGATTTTCGCAGGCTCAGATAAAGCTTTTGAACAGTACCGACAAGCTCGACTGCGAAGAGATAAGGAAGAAGCCTTTTGCCCTCATGGGACACGGAATAGCAGGCTTTGAGATCCTTGACCGAATAGCACTTAATGAAGGCATGGAGATCACAGCCAAGGAGAGGATCGCGGCGGCACTTTACCAGTCCTGTATGTACCTTCACGAA
>CADCJM010000023.1 GCA_902801755.1 Oscillospiraceae bacterium | reverse complement strand
CATTGAATTATCTGACTCCAAAACAATATCGAATGCTCTACCAAAAAGTTTAGGTGTATATTTTCTTGTTTGTGTGTCTACTTTTGCTTGACTAGTGCAAAAAGCTCTGAAAGACCGACAAAAAACCGACATGAAATTAGGGCAATTTCGGTCAGTATCCGGGCGGGGCATTTTGGAGCAAAACGCCCGAGCGGCAAGGGGGAGAAGGGCATCAGGCAAGGCATTTGACGGGGCTTTGACCCTGTTTTGTCAAGAGTTCGTAACTTGAAAACATACCTTTTAGATATTATTATTAAATAGTAATGGGGGCTTTCTTCGGAAGGGCAGGTTCGTATGAGCTTGGGAGGAGGCGCCAGAATATGGGTTGTTATGACTGAGAATAGAGAAGATTTAAACAACGGGAACGGACCCGATATTAAGACCAGATACGAATTCCTCATCGCAGGAGTTGTTGTTGTGATTCTTTGCGTTATTGCTTTTGCGACTTTCAGGATCACAAGTTATTTAAGCAGTGCACAGGTTACGGATAACACCAACGGTTCCGCTGAAATGAGCGACGGTACGGTGCTTATTGAAGTTGAGATCAAGGATACCGATCTGGATGCGACAGCTGATCAGACCGATCCTTCCGCATCAGAGAACGAAGAGCCGGCGCCTACGGTCAGCATCCATGATGACATCACGGTATTCCTGGTTGCCAAGCAGGGTGAGGACTTCTTTAAGGCCAGAGAGGGAAGCCTCAAGCTTTATGCTGAGCCCAAGGAGACTGATGAGGACAGGCCGGCGCTTATGGATTCCGTGGCTTTCCGCGTGCTGGGCTTTTCGAGAGACGGATGGGCTGCGATAGAGTTTGGCGGCACAAGATATTACGTTAAGAGTTCTGATATTGAGCAGGCGAAGGCGCCTCAGAACGGATTGGATTACAATCCTCCGAAGGATACACAGGCTATAAGATTCTTTAAGGCGGTTGAAGAGGGTGAAGACGTTTATGTTGCGACGATGAATACCGTTGCGTTCAGTCTTCCCGATGTCCAGAGCAGCGGAAATAAGGTCAACCTCAAAGAGGGCGAGACCGTAAAGGTCCTTGCGGTGGGCGGCAACTGGTACAAGATCGATTATATGAATGCAGAGTATTATGTCCTCAGTTATTTGACGCCTAAGGCCGCCTATGCCGAATAATCCAAGTCTCAAGCAGGATAAGATCACCGGAGTTTTATACAAGCACCCGTTCTCTGTAACGGCTTTCCTCGTTCTGGTCGTGCTGATCGCGACAGGCATGCAGCTTAAAAGCGGCGCGGCAGCGTGCGTTGTCCAGGTTTGCGGCTATCTCCTGATCATCGGCTATGGCATTTACCTTAAACAGACAAAGAGACTTACGCCTGAAGCTCTGATCGTCCTGATCTTTGCGATGGGCTTTGTTTTAAGGCTCGGGTATGTGCTTTATACGGATATTGCGACGAGGCAGAACGATGCCGGCATTTTCGAAGAGGGCAATTACAACTATTTCCACTCGGGATACATTCTTTACATAAGAGACCACCTGGCTTTGCCGGCGGGCGATGTAAGCAAGATGGGTGAGTATTACCACCCGCCGTTCCATCACATTGTCTGTGCGGCATTTCTTAAGATCTACGAGCTTTTCCTGCCGAAGGGAACGCATAACTATGAGTCGCTTCAGGCGTTGTCGCTTCTCTGGGCGAATTTCTCGGTGATCGTGCTCTATAAGGATATAAAGCTTATCGGCATTAACAGGGAAAGCTGCCCGATCGTTGCGGCATTGATCTCGGCTGCGCCGATCTGCACGATCCTGTCAGGCTCGATAAATAACGACAATCTGTCTGTTCTGCTGATGTTTACGGCTATCTATTTCGGCCTTAAGTGGTTTAAGGAAGGCGGGATCAGAAATATCGTACTGTCAGCTCTGGCAACGGGTTTTGGCATGATGACAAAGCTCGCGGTCGGCCTTATCGCATTCTCTTTAGGCTTCCTTTTTATCGTGAAGCTGATCAAGGACATCAGGGGCAGAAAAGAAGGCCTCAGGACGTTCTTAAATCTCGTTGTTTTCGGCGTGATCTGCGCTCCTCTGGGACTCTGGTTTGAGATCAGGAATTACCTTAATTACAAGGTCCCGGTCACCTACGTGCTGCTGTCAGACAACATCTATCAGGATGTCAGCAGATATACTCCGGCGCAGAGACTGTTCGGTTTTTACGGGTTCCCGATAGAGGATTATTACATCAATCTCGGTTCTGACGGCCAGCAGGATTACAATATCTTCATTACCCTGATCAAGACGGGTCTGTTCGGCGAAGAGAACTGCAGGGATGACTTCCTGATGAGCATCACGGGATATATTCTCCTGCTCATTTTCCTGGTTGTGATCGCAGTTGCTGCTGTCGGCATGATCTACACGGTACTGACACTTAAGAAGAGGGATTCCTTCTGGGAAGACATTTCGATGGTGATAATGTGCGTGACGCAGATCATATCGCTCACTATGTTTGCGTTTAAATATCCGCATATCTGCTCGATACATTTCAGGTTCACCATGATGCTCGCTCTCTGCGGCGCGGTGTTCTTTGCAAGGATCAGCGGGATCAAGCTTAAAGGCAGCAATAAAGATCTCATTACGAAGATCACAGGGGTAATTGCCGCGGCATTTTTCATTCTGGCGATAATCTTCTATACGATCCTTTGGACTTATGTCAAAGGTGAAGTTACTGTGGTCGATGTAACATGGTAACGAGAACTCCGTCTGGCAGGGATTTCCGTGAACGGGCGCAGGGCTTCGGCGTATGCACCACAGCGGTCCTGGTCCTTTACCTGATAACAGGAATGCATGCAATAAACATGAGAGAAGCGCATCTGGCAGCTCTCATGGCAGTCCTTACCGCATCCTGTGCATTCTATGTCACTTCGGCATTTTCAAGCACCACAAAACGCTTTCTTTCTTTGCTTTCAGCGGTCCCTGCATTTGTCATATATATGCTTGTTTTCAAGCTCTCATTCGATGCCTGCGGAAGGAAGACCCTGCCGTGTCTGGCGATCATGGAAAGCGTGCTCCTCTGGGCAGGTCTTGGCACGGTAGCAGTGTCGGCTGCAGCACTTGCCATAGGCCGGAGATTTACTTCAAAAGACCTTGTTACTGCAGTGCTCGCTGCAGGCTTCATACTGAGGTCGGTGATGGTGCTTTTTACTCCGCTTAATTTCTGGCAGCACGACGTATCGAATTTCTCGCCGGACCAGGCGGGATTCCATGATACGTATATCCTCTATATATACAACAACTTCACCATTCCGGATGTCGATGTAAGGGACTACGGACAGTTCTACCATCCGCCGCTCCACTACCTCGTGACTGCGCTGTTTTTCAGGCTTCAGAATGTTCTTCCTGTGAAGTTTGCATCTGATATCAACGGACTTAAGATGCTCCCGATGCTCTGGACGTCTTACCTTGTACTGTTCTCCAAAAAGATACTTGAACAGCTGAAGATAGAGGGCAGGGCGCTGGGATTCTCTCTGATGCTAATAGTTTTCTGTCCGCAGATGATATTCCTTGCGATCCAGGTGAATAATGACGCGCTCGCGCTCATGCTGTTTGTCTGCTCATTGTTCCTTGCCTTCAGATGGTATAACAAGCCTGAACTTACAACGGTCCTGCTCCTTGCGCTAAGCATCGGATGCGCCATGATGACCAAGCTCTCGATGGGTTTTGTTGCTGTCCCCACAGCATGGATCTTTGCCGCAAAGCTCATCAGGGAAGGAAAGAAAAAGGCAGGCGGACAGATAAAGCAGCTTGCAGCATTTGCACTTGTAGTATTCCCGGCAGGCCTGTGGTTCCCCTTAAGGAATCTCATCGGATACAATGTGCCTCTGACTTATGTCTATGAGATAGATTCCTCCGCCAATATGGACGTCTGGATGTATTCGCCCATGCAAAGGCTGTTTCTCCCGTCAAAGGAGATATTAAGCACTCCTTTTATCCGGCAGGGCGTGGAACATAATGATTTCAATATCTTCCTGGGACTTATCAAGTCCGGCCTTTTCGACAACAGGACCTTCGAAAACAGTTACCTTAAATGCACAGGCCTTGCTATGGTGGCTGTCTCTGCATTGCTGATAATTGCCATTCTTTTCTGTGCCGTAACCGGCGCTTGCGGAAGATTCAAAAAAGCTGATAAGAAGATCCTAGATAACGCTGAAGCCATATCGCTCTGGATACTTACGGCAGTTCTCGTGATATCCGAGACCATATTCTGCTTCAGGCACCCTGTGGTCTGCACCGAAGCGTTCAGATATATAGCTCCGGTACTTGTTCCTGCTGCGTATGCGTGCGGAAGCATCATGCAGACAGACGGCAGGACAGCAAAGGCAGTATCAGTCTGCCTTAAGTGCCTGATCATCGTATCCGTTTTGCTGGTGATCCTGTTCTATGGCCCGTTTGTTCAGTATGCGGGGCCCTGGGAGAGCATGATCAAAGGCTGATATCCCCGCCGGATCCTTCTTCAGTACCGAAACCTGATTCAAGGCCGGGATTAGTGCCGGGGCCCAAAGACCTTCCTGACAGTATCTCTCTCCAGTGTCTGCCTTCAAGCTCGTAGATCATTGCGACTGCGGCATTGATCTCCTCGTCTGTTCCTTCAGAATCAACGAAAGCAAGAAGTCCTGCGATCCTTATCATGTCAGCTTCGATCGACTGCAGGAATTCGCCCGGAGATGTGATCACGTTGCCGACCTGGCTGTATGTGAAATCGACTGCGGCAAGAGGGTAGATGAAGCTCTCGCACTGGTCATCCAGCACCTTGGGAAGGATCTGGACAAGGCCTGAGGCAACGTCTTCAGGGAGTCCCGCGATGAGGTCACATGTGAGTTCCACGGAGCTGTTGGAATCGTTTCTGATGTATTCTAAAAGGTCGCCGTGCATGGCGAACTGTCTTACGAAGTCCTGTTCCAGAGGTGAGAAAACACCGTCAGCAAGAGCGACAGACAACAGGACGCCCTGCAGGATCATATCGAACTGGGCAAGTGTAAGTTCCGCATCGTAGCTGCTTCCTGTGACGTTCTGAAAAACGCTGTCCATCGCTCTTATCGTCGATTCAGCGTGATCGTATGCCTCGGCGGCCTTGTCCAGAATGTCCTGTCTGTCAAATTCAACCATAGTTTTACCTTTATTATCTTAACAATTTGAGTGCATCTTCAAAGTTTTCGACCTTGCCTGACTGCAGAAGGACCTTCACCCTGGACATAGCGGCGCTGTTCCTTAAATTGAACGGAATTATTGAATTATATTTCCTGGTCTTGTCCAGAAGGTTCTGCCTTTTCCTCAAGATCGAATCCTGAATATTCCTGTCGAGCCCCTGCTGTTTTCTGGTTTTACTGAAAGTCTCATATTCGCTTTGGTTATATTCGCTTCTTAAACGGACTGCCCTTACACCGCCGGTTATGAGAAGAATGGGGATGGAGAGGAGTGCGAGGCTGTAGAAGAACATTGCCGCTTCATAAGATGTCTGCGAAAATAAAATGGCGGCAATGTACAAAATGGTGAAAGCGACTGATGCGTAGATGAGGAACGGCCAGAAAAACTTAAAAGCAGCATGCTGCCTGGGTGCGTCCACTGCCGGGGCATGAAGACGGTAATCGATGTCTTCGAGCTCTTTGGCGGTCCTTTCGTAAGATTTGTATAGTGTAAAGAGCTTGTCGGCAAGCTCAATACCTTCTTCCTTTGTCTGAGGATAAGCTGCAGCTGTTTCTTCAGGAGAGACTTCGTTTTTAGCTCCGCAATTTGGGCAGAATACGTCTGATTCTGTAATTTCGCCGCCGCAATTAACGCAAAAAGCCATAAATCCGCCCCCTTCAAGGTAAATCTTTTTCATTATAGCATGAAGCAAACTCCCGACGGTATACGGGATATGATATAATCCATTAGTTATAAATATTAAAAGGGAGCTCCGGTGGTTATGGGACTTTTCGGAAAGAAGAAAGAGCAGAACAACGTTCCTGCTGAGAACAAGACAAATAACAGCGTCTCTGATGAGATGAAGATAATCCTTGCGGCACGCGAGGAAGATAAACAGGAGAAGATCGCAAGAGCCGAAGAAAGACAGCAGGCTCAGGAAGCAGCTTCCAAGGAGGAGCTCTTCAAGGAAGAGCAGGCAAGCCAGGCTGCCGAGAGGATCGTCAATGGTGACGTTATCCCCAGGGGCATGACCTTCTACATGATCTGCGATGAGATCCCTTCCGGTTCTGTTCCGGAGAAGGAAGGCAATATCATCATCAGAGGTAATGTCAGAGGTACAGTCAAGGCTGACAGAGACGTTTTCCTTTATCAGGGCGAAGGCGGCAGATACAAGGTAAGGATCGAGAAGATCAGAAGTGATAACAGGGAATTCGTAAATGAGATCACTAATGCCAGAGCTGAGATCGAGATCACAAGAGGCGAGATCCCTGCTCCCACAGATCCTGATGCCGATGCATCAAGGCCCGTCGACAGATTTGCAGTGCTTACAGACGCTGCAGGTATCGAAGATACAAAGGATCCTTCCTGCAAGGGACTTGCAAGCGCAGGCAACCCGAGAACCATCGCTTTGCTCTGCGAATACGGCAAGTTCAGCGGTGAAGATATGTATTTCTCCTATGTTATGGATTCACTCATGACATCAGAGTTCGTAACTCCCGCCAAGATCGGTCCTGCAAGGAACGGCAAGAGCTCTGTCGGCTTCATCGGCGTCAGTCCCAAGAATACTCCGAACAAGTCTTTCCTTCCTGTTTTCACGGATAACAGACTCTGCATGAAGGCAATAAGGAACGGCTTTGCAAGACAGGGCGGTCCTGACCAGCGCATGGCTCTGAGCTTTGCACAGGTTGCAGCAGTAGCAAGAGATCCCAATCACGACGGCTTCCTCGTTAATCCGGGCGGACCTGTTACGATCACTATCCCGAAGGACCTTATCGACAAGATGGTCACAACGGAGATCTTCCGCAACAGATTCGGTGCCGGCGCAGGAGACAATGCTTCTCTTGCTCTGGGCGGTACAGGCAATACGTCACTTGATAACTTCATCGCCAACGGCGGTCCTGAGATCCCGGGCATGCAGAAGATCATGATCAACAATCCTACTGACACGCCTGAGTTCGCAGCTATCGAGAATGCGGTCAAGAAATACTGCGGAGCCCATTCAGCCATCGCAAAGGTTCTTATCCTTGTCATCACACCTGTCGAAAACAAGAACGACAAGTCATATCTCTGCATCATGGACTGTCCCGACGGACCGTTCCAGGCAGAGTGCCAGGGACTTGCCGGTGCGATCAAGCCTTATCTCAAGGGCATCAAGAAGATCCAGTTCCAGCAGTTCTCCAAGATGAGCAAGGAAGGATTCCCGGAAAAGGTACAGTGGTTATACTCAAAACTCCCTCAGTAAGGGCGTTTTATAACAAATAAAGCAACACGGAAATAAAGGAATAAGGGGTTTTCGCGCTGCGTGGAAATGAAAACAGGATCCGATGAATTCACTAGGATTTTCCTAATAATTCACAGATTTTGTAAAGAAAGTTCACTATGCGCGTGTTAGAATTTCGGCATGCTTCAAATAAGGGATATACACAAAGAATATAAGACAGGAAGCCTCGTTCAGAAGGCTTTGGACGGAGTGTCTCTGAATCTCAGGGACAACGAATTCGTTGCTATCTTAGGACCTTCAGGTTCAGGCAAGACGACACTTCTTAACATCATCGGAGGCCTTGACCGTTACGATAACGGCGACCTCATCATCAACGGCGTTTCGACCAAGCGTTATAAGGACAGGGACTGGGATTCATACAGAAACCACACGATCGGCTTCGTATTCCAGAGCTATAACCTGATCCCTCACCAGACTGTTCTCTCGAACGTCGAGCTCGCACTTACGATCTCCGGAATCTCCGGCAAAGAGAGAAGGCAGAAGGCGCTTGACGCTCTGGACAAGGTCGGTCTCAGGGAGCAGGCCCACAAGAAGCCTAACCAGATGTCAGGCGGACAGATGCAGAGAGTCGCTATCGCGAGAGCTCTTGTTAACGACCCTGATATCCTTCTTGCAGACGAGCCTACGGGCGCTCTTGATACAGAGACCAGTATCCAGGTCATGGACCTTCTTAAAGAGGTCGCAAAAGACCGTCTGGTCGTCATGGTCACGCATAACCCGGAGCTCGCCGAAGAATACGCTACAAGAATCGTTAAGCTCAAAGACGGTAAGATCACTGCAGACAGCGATCCTTTTGATCCTGAGCTCAAGGCAGACGCTTTAAAGCCCGTCCACAAGAACCTGGGCAAGGCGTCAATGAGCTTTTTTACGGCTCTCGCACTGAGCTTTAATAACCTCTGGACCAAGAAGACGAGGACGATCCTCGTTGCTTTCGCAGGTTCTATCGGAATCATCGGCATCGCGCTGATATTATCGCTTTCCAACGGCATCAACACATATATCGATAAGATCGAGGCGCAGACACTGTCCCAGTATCCGCTGTCTATCGAGAGATCTTCCATATCCTTCATGTCCATGATGATGGTATCCACGGAGACATGGGAGCCCGCGAAGGAGGGCGAAGTCACAGAAGTTCCTTCCGTCAGCCAGATCCTGTCGACTGTAAGGACCAATGACCTTATCTCTTTAAGAACTTATTTCGACAACGAGAAAAAGGAGATCTACGATCTTACGAACGGCATCGAGTACTCCTACAGCATCGAACCGCAGATCTTCCGCTTTGAGAAAAACGGTGAGTTCAGACAGATCAACCCGAACAACGATTTTGCCTCGATGGGACTCAGTTCCTCATCCGTATTCACTTCGGCATACAGCATGAACGTCTTTTTCGAGATGCCCGAGAATGAGTCACTCTACATCAACCAGTACAATGTCAAAGCAGGCAGATGGCCCCAGAATTCGAACGAGGCAGTCCTCGTGCTTACTTCCAACGGTGCTGTGTCCGACTACATTATCTATGCCTTTGGCTTAAGAGATACGGCAGAGCTCGACAAGATGGTCAGGGACTTCTCGAACGGAATCGAAGTCGTATCCGACCAGGAACATTACACATGGCATTATGAGGACTTCATGGGCAAGACTTTTAAAGTCGTCCCTGCCTATGAATTCTATAAATACGACGAAAAGCAGAAGGTCTACACCGACATGAGGAACAGCAACGACTATATGCGGAGCCTCCTCAAGAAGAGCCAGGACCTCAAGATCGTCGGCATCATCCAGCCTAAGGAAAACCAGGATATCCTGATGCTCAATTCAGGCATCTACTATGGTAAGGATCTTAAAGAAGAATTAAGAGCGAAGGCTGAAGATGCTGATATCGTTAAAAAGCAGCTTGCTGACCGCGAAGTAAACGTCCTCACAGGCGAGAGATTTGACGAGCAGGAATCCGATTTTAAGATGGATGATCTTTTCTCGATCGACGAAGATGCAATAAGAGATGCATTTAAGTTCGATGAGGACAAGCTCAAGTTCGATAAGGACGCTTTCGGCGACATGAGCGGCATCGATTTTGCAGGCGCATTAAAGGGCTCCATGCCGAGTCTTTCCGAAGACCAGTTAAAGAGCATTCTCAAAGGTGTTGATTTCAAGGTAAATACCGAGAAGCTCTTAAAGGGCATGGGCGATATCTTTAACGATTATATGGATTATGCAAAGGACGATCCGTCCACGGATTATGCGAAGCTTCCTGATGCGATGGCAGCATTCATCTCTTCATCCGAAGGAAGTGCAGTCTTGAGACAGCAGCTCATAAAGCTTATCAACGACAGCGGCATCGCAGATATCGATCCCCAGCTCGCCAACAAGGCGCTGACCGCGATTACCGACGGCTTTGCCGAATACGCACTTGCGAACGGCATGGATCTTTCAGACCAGAGCCGCTACCCGGAATACTACCGTACATATCTTGCGAGCGCTGAGGGCAAGAAGATCCTGGATGAGCAGTCAGCCATGATCTCCAAGGAGATCACCGACAAGGTGAAGATCACTCCCAAGCAGGCACAGGGCGTTGCCCAGGCCCTTCTTGACGCTTACAGCAAGCATGCGTCAGAGAATAATCTTCCTGATCCGAAAGCACTTGAGGGATCACTTAAGAAGTATCTGGGCTCTGACAGGGCCAAGAAGATCATTACAGAGACCATCACAGGTTCCGTTAATATCGACGAGATCACAAAGACCGTTGCTAAGAACGTTAACGGCATGACATCCAAGATGGCAAGCCAGCTCGCAAAGGGCATCGAAAAGGCTATCAAGATGGTAGTCGAGCGCCTTGCATCCAACATGACGAAAGCATTGAAGGATACGTTCTCAGACTTCGGAAGCGCTTTGTCCGTTGACCAGGATGCATTTGCAAAGGCATTCCAGTTCAACATGGGAGAGGACGAAATGAAGTCCTTCATGAGCGAACTTATGGGCGGCAGCCTTGCCTCGGCAGAAGGCAATCTCTCCGCATTCGGTTACTGCGACGCCGAAGATCTCCAGTCGATCACGATCTTCCCCAAGGATTTTGAATCCAAGGACCAGATCACGACGATCATCAAGGACTATAATAAGATGGTCGAAGACAGGGGAGAAGATGACAAGAGCATCACTTATACCGACATCGTTGGTGCTCTCATGAAGTCCGTAACGAAGATCATCAACACGATCTCTTACGTTCTCATCGCATTCGTTGCAATATCACTCGTCGTATCATCCATCATGATCGGCGTCATCACATATATCAGCGTGTTAGAGCGCCGCAAGGAGATCGGTATACTCCGTGCCATGGGCGCTTCAAAGCGCAATGTTGCGGATGTTTTCAACGCAGAGACCATGATCACCGGTTTCCTGGCAGGTCTTTTCGGCGTCGGAATCTCATTGTTCTCGCTTATCCCGATCAACTCACTGATCCATAAGCTTGCAGAGTCCAACGAGGTCAGCGCCGCCATGCCGTGGGCCGCTGCGATCATACTTGTTCTCTTGAGCGTCGTGCTGACTCTCATCGGAGGTCTCATCCCGTCAAAGACTGCGTCCAGACAGGATCCTGTAACCGCTTTGAGGACTGAATAAGGTTTTTCGCACTATCACCGAAAAGCGTCAAAAAATAATTAATTAATCACACAAAAACGGTGTGTAATCCCCTATAATATGACTATGCCTTCTTGGCAAGAGGCGCTACAAAAAGAGAAAGGGGAATAGCATGAACAGTAAAGCCATGTACAACCTGTCCTACGGTCTCTTTGTCCTGACTGCCAAAGACGGCGCGAAGGATAACGGCTGCATCGTCAACACCGTTATTCAGGTTACGACCGAACCCAACAGGATCTGTGTTGCAGTAAACAAGCTTAACTTCACGCATGACATGATCCATAAGACCGGAGAATTCAACGTGTCGGTCTTAACTGAGGGTTCGAAGTTCGATACCTATAAGCATTTTGGTTTCCAGAGCGGCAAAGACATCGATAAGTTCGAATCGATCGAGTTTTCGCGCGCGGCAAACGGCATAGCTTACATTGCAAAAGAAACTAATGCTTATCTTTCCGCAAAGGTCGTAAGCGAGACTGATTTAGGCACGCACACATTATTCCTGGCAGACGTTACTGACGGCGAAGTCTTATCAGACGACCCTTCAGTCACATATGCTTTCTACCAGAAGAATATCAAGCAGAAGCCGGGAGCACCCAAGGCTGACGAGACACCCAAAAAGGGCTTTATCTGCACTGTCTGCGGATATATCTACGAAGGCGATACTCTTCCTTCAGACTTTATCTGCCCGTGGTGCAAGCATGACGCGAGCTACTTTATCCCCCTGGATAACGGCGCTCCGGTAAAAGAAGAGACAAAAGAAATAACAATAACCAATAAACAGGAGGAATCAAAAATGGCAAACAAGTACGCAGGTACACAGACAGAGAAGAATCTTCAGGCTGCTTTCGCAGGCGAATCACAGGCTAGAAATAAGTACACCTATTTCGCATCCAAGGCAAAGAAGGAAGGCTACGAGCAGATCGCAGCACTCTTCCTCAAGACTGCTGACAACGAGAAAGAGCACGCTAAGATGTGGTTCAAGGAGCTCGAGGGCATCGGCACAACAGCTGAGAACCTTGCAGCAGCTGCTGACGGCGAGAACTACGAGTGGACAGACATGTACGAGGACTTCGCTAAGACAGCTGAGGCAGAGGGCTTCCCGGCACTCGCAGCAAAGTTCAGAATGGTCGGCGCTATCGAGAAGCATCACGAAGAGAGATACAGAGCTCTCCTTAAGAACGTTGAGGCTCAGGAAGTTTTCGCAAAGAGCGAAGTTAAGGTTTGGGAGTGCAGAAACTGCGGTCATATCGTAGTCGGCACAAAGGCACCTGAAATGTGCCCTGTATGCGCTCATCCTCAGAGCTACTTCGAAGTAAACGCAGAGAATTACTGATAATTCTGTTCAATTTCTAAAATCAAGGGCCGCCTTTGAGGCGGCCTTTTTTGACCCCGGTTCTTTAATCCCGTGTATAATTTTTGGCTTAAAAAACCTTCAATAATTATACAAAATCGGCTTTTTGTGTAATTATTGGGCATTTTTTTGACCAATAATTACACAACGCTTCAGCCTCAAAAGACAGCCGTGCAATTGTCGCCTTAAAAAATGGGCAACAATTGCATAAAAATCTGATTTTGTGCAATCCTCGGACTTTTTTGGGGCCAACAATTGCACACGCGGAGTTATGCCCATGCATCAAAAACTCAGCTGTATCTGAAACCTCGAAAAATACCCGTTTCAGATACAAAAACTGCGTTTTAACAGCTGTAAAAGAAGGTCAGAACCACCTTTTATTCATCTCTGTCAGGAATTCCTTTGTAATCGGAAACCCTGAGCTCTCACCGATTACTGAATCGATGTCGCAATAGGGACAGATCGCGGTCCCGTGCTCGTCGCAGGCGTTATCGGAAATTATCCACCTTTTGATCTTGGAAGGAGAGTAGATCTTTAAGCAATAGAAACAACCGCAGACCTTATCTTTCTTTAAGGCCTCCATGTGGTTGTTGCTGAATCTGTGAGCTAATGTGTAGTTGATCTCTGACATTTTATATCCCCATTAATTGTTTTGTCTGAAAAAGCGGTTAAGCGCGTTGTGAAGCTTTACTCTGGGTTCAAAACACTTGGTGTTCCGCGCCTGACCAAGATAAAAACGGCGGTTCTCCTTACGTGTTCTGAGAATGAGCCAGGCTTCGCCTTCGCCGGTGTAATCCGGGTTATTATTATCGCCAATCATGGCGATACTTGCGATGTCCTCTTTTAAGAAGTGCTCGTCATTGATCTTGATCGAACCCTCGCGGATCTCTATTTTGCGCGCCAGTTTTCTGTAACTCGCCAAGAAGACCAGAGACAGGATCACGCCCATAATCATTATCGGATATGAAAGGATACGCAGGTAACCAAGCATAATCGGTATGCCCGGTTCATTTTCGTGGAACTTCTCCGGGAGACAGGAATACACAAAGGCTACTGCGCCGGTACCTGTCACGAGCGATCCAATCTTGTAAAACTCTTTTCTGATGCTTGCAGCAGGGAATTCGATCTTTACAACACCGAATCCGTCAGCATATTCATCACTGACTTTTTCTACGGAAAGGCGGTTCTTATAGAACTGATCAAACCCCATCAGACTGTCAGCGATGGTTTTTCTGAGATCAACTGCATATTTGTTCGTACCTGAACCTGTATAGTAAGTCTTTATTGTTTTCCTTTCATCGTTCATTGCTTTGAGCTTTGTGCAGCTAAAAGGAAGGCATTTGAACAGACCGTTGTCCACTTCAAAAAAGACAGTTTTCTCTTTGAGGTCGTAGCAGTCATCATTTATCCTTACCTTTCCTTCGCCTGCGAAGATCTCGATTCTTTTTAACGGATTCCGCAATACAAATACTGAAGGAATGGACCAGAGCCAAAGCGACAGCACTAATATCCCGAACGGGACAAGCACGAAGAGAACCGGATTGTCAGGAAAAACAAATACCGGTCCCATCAATGCTGCTGCCAGCAAGAATCCGAGAAGAATATTGCGGATCTGAAATCTCTTAAGCCTCTTCACATCCACGTCAATGGCAAACGATTTTATCTCGACTACTGACATTAATTACTTCTCCATATAAAGCAGTCCGAATGTGCCGGCACCGCAGTTAACGGATACGGCAGGGGATGCCTGTTTGAAGTAGATTTCGTCGAAATGAACGTATTTATCGACCTGCTCTGCGATCCAGTCTGTCTCACGCTTTGTAAGACCTACATACGTTATGAAGAGCATTCTTGTATCGATGTTTGCTGCATGTGCCAGAACGGAATTGATGTAGGCCTTCCAGGCTTTTTCTCTCGTTCCGAAATATGTCATGCCAAGACCCATCTTGCCTTTGCGGAGCTTCAGTACCGGACGGCCCATTATGGACTTAACGACATTGGCTGTGCCGTTTCCGACCTGGCCTGATCTTGCAAGGAAGTCGAGGTTATCAACGATGAAGCTCGTATGGATCTTCTTCTTGTATACCTCAAGCTCACTTACGATCTGCTCAGCTGTAAGGCCTTCCTCGGCCATTCGTGCGGCGACGACGGCCATGAGCCCCTGACCGCTGGACAAGTGTCCTGAATCAATTACGAATACATTATCGAAGGACTTCGAAGCGTCGAGTGCCGGCTGGTATCCGCTGTGCTCGATCTTGCTGGAGATCGAAATATGGATAATGTTGTTTGCATAAGACAATTGCTTTGCAAAGAACTCTTCGACTTCCCTTACAGTCGGGCCTTCCGGGAGAACGTTGTTCTTCGGGTTTTCCATGTACTTGAGGACACCCAGGGTCTCGATCTCCTTGCCGTCCTTGAAGAGTCCCTCGTCCGTGCGGACCTTGTGGGGAATGACCGCGATTCCGTATTTTTCAATAAGTTCAGGCGAAAGATCCGCAACGCTCTCCGTAGTGATCACGATGCTCTTACGCTTCTTTGCGCCGCTCATCCAGGAGATGGACTCTTCAGCGATCTCGCTCTTCTTTCCGGTAATGTGGACCATTTCCTTCGGGAGATGGGCATACAGCTCGTTTTCGAGAGCATCGCCGCTTACCGGTTTCGACAGATAGCCGTCGAAGTTTTCACGGGCATAGAGCGCCCTGTTCTCTTCATCGGCATTCGCTGTAAGAATGACGATCGGTATTTCACGGCATCTTCCGCCCGTCTGTTCCTTTATCTTTCTTCTGCACTCAACGCCGTCCATTTCAGGCATGAGATGGTCCATGAAGATAACGTTGTATTTGATGTTGAGCGTTTTTCTCAAAGCTTCTGCGCCGCTCGTGGCAGTATCGACACGGACTTTCGTGTCGCGCAGGAGCTTGCTTACGACCATGAGGTTGGCCTCATTGTCGTCGACTACCAGGATCCTGGCCTCGGGAGCTTCAAACTTGGGAGTATAACCCTTTCTCTTTTCGGCTTTTCCGGTCTTGGTGAAATCGTAAGAACCGACAGAGCCCTGGCGTTCGATCCTCTGGGGGATCTCGATGATAAAGGTTGAACCCTTCTTGTAGATACTGTTGACGGTGATCTTTCCGCCCATGATGTCCACAAGCTGCTTAACGATCGAAAGGCCCAGACCTGTTCCTTCAATGTGCTTGGTAACCGTCTCATCGACTCTCTTGAAAGCGGAGAACAGGTACGGGATATCTTCCGACTTGATACCGATACCGGTATCGGAGACCGTGTAGATCATGTTGCAGGTCTTTTCATCGGGCCTCTCGCACTGGACGGTCAGGGAGACAGATCCCTCCTTCGTGTATTTGATGGCGTTGTTGATGACGTTGATCAGGATCTGCTTGATCCTTACTTCATCACCGATAAGCTCCGCAGGAATGTCAGGAGAAACATCAACATTGAATTCAAGCTTCTTATCCTTGGCCCTGATCCAGAGCATTCCGACGATGTCCGAGAGCATGTCTCCCGTGTGATAAGGTTCGATCAGGAGCTGCATGCTTCCCGACTGGAACTTGCTCATGTCGAGGATGTCGTTGATGAGGTTAAGGAGGAGTTTGCCTGCGGCCTTAATGTTTACTGCATCCTCTATGACTTCCTCACTGACGTCCTCACGGAGGATCATCTCGTTGAGGCCGATGATCGTATTGATAGGAGTCCTGATCTCATGGCTCATGTTGGAGAAGAAACTCGTCTGCGACTTGTTGAGCATGTATATCTCTTTACGCTGCTTCTCTGCGGTAACGAGCTGTTCGTTCAGCCTGAACCTCGTATAGGACATTATGAGACCCATTACGACCTGGAATACCGAGAAGATAAGGAAGTTTGCCATCTCGTTCGGTTCGATGGATCCCTTTGTGACCATGTAATAAAGGAATGAGATGACTCCGACGTTTGATATGACCGCGATCACGACATATACGATCGGGTTCAGATATACGCAAAGCGGAACAACCAGTGCAACGGTCATGAAGAGCGTTGTATCAACGGTGCCTCTGGCCATGCTGTTGACGATCATGAGAGATACTACCCAAAGATAGAGTGACACTCCCATAAAGTGGTTAAGCACAAAGACGGTGCGGTATCTGGCCTGATAGTCCTTCATTGCGTTGCGGATACCGAGCAGCCAGATAGCGGCTACCAGGATTACCCAGACATAGCAGATCTGGTGGTAGAGAACAGTGGTTCCTCCGAAATACGAAGGATATACAAACGTCAGTACCAGGAAAGTGATGGCTGCCACAAGGGCAAGATACATCGTGACGCGCGTCGGTGCGACGGACTCGTAATAAGCGGACTTTATTGCCTCGCGGTCATTTTTCGACGGCTGGAAAAGATATCTTAAAATGCCTTTCATACCTTGTCACCTCCGTCTGTTTCAGGTTCAAACTCAAACACGTCGTCATCTTCGTCCTTATCATCAGAGAGGATCTGCTCCCTGATGTCAGCCGTGATGCGGCCGTAATCCTTGATCATCTGCTCGTGATTCTCAAGGATGTAGTTCGCGTCATTCTGTTTTGCCGCCTGCTCAAGAGCTTTGGCCTTCTCGGACAGGTCAGCTATGCCTATCATCTTGGCGGTGCTCTTCAGGGCGTGAACGAGGATCTCGTAATTGTGCCAGTCACGCGAGTTGTAGTACTTCTTCATCGAACCGATCTTGTCGGCAGACTCCGTAGCAAACTGAATGAGCAGCGACTTGTAGAACTCCTTGTCGCCCACGCAGTACTTAAGGCCTGCTTCGGTATCGATGCCGCACTTACGAAGCTCGTTCACGAAATCCTTTTCCTGTACGGCAGCCGGTGCAGGTGCAGGTTCTTCAGGCTCGTCAGCCGCTTCCTCGATAACGCCGTTTGCATCAACGTAAGAGATCGCGGACTTCGGGAGAACCTGCTTTAACACTCTTTCGAGTTCTTCTATCTCTACCGGCTTGCTTACGAAACCGTCAAAGCCTTCAGAAAGGAACATCTGCTTGGCAGAGCTCATCGCGTTTGCGGTAAGCGCGACTACAGGTATCGAACCGTTAAGGCCGGCAACGTCCGTTCTGATGCGTTTCATCGCTTCAACGCCGTCCATGCCGCTCATCATGTGATCCATGAAGATGATGTCGAATACCTTTTCACGGCAGAGATCGATGGATTCCTGTCCGGAAGTCGCGGTATAAACCTTCATGCCGTACCTGCCGAAGATACTCTTGGCAACAACGAGGTTCATGGACTCGTCATCAACGACAAGCGCCCTGACGCCTTCGCAGCGAAGCTTCTTAACCGTCTCTTCCTTGGTGTCGACCGAGGAATTCAGGATGGATACGACGGGGAAGCAGTAGAACGGCTTCTCGAGAACCCTTACGTGCGTGTTCTTCGGAAGGATCATGCCTTCGTTGGCAACGACCGCAACGACCATTTCCTTTGCAAGATCCTCGATAAGGTCAACGTTGTCATTGTATTCCTCTTCAGCAATGAAAAGGTGCGTCAGATGGATCGTGTCATGCAAAAGCTTCAGGTTCTGCGCGTTGTTAACACGGTGCATCTGTATGCCAAGTCCCTTGACAATGTTAAGGACCATCGAGTTGTAGTAATCGCGTACGGCCGGATGGTCGTATTTCTCGAAATGGAGGAAAGCGCCCAGAACAAGCTTGTCCGGAGCCGCAACGGACATGCAGCTCAGAGGATCGATGATCTTCTGCGGGATACTGACGTTGACCGTCGTTCCGACATCAGGCTTGCTCTCGATCGTCATGAAGCCTCCGAGGAGAGCCACGAAGCCGGAAGCTATGGCGAGGCCCAAACCCAAGCCTCCTCCCTGGCGCGATCTTGAGGAGTCAGCCTGATAGAAGCTGTCATATACCTTCTCGAGCTCATAGTCGGTCATACCCTTGCCGGTATCAGTGACTTCTATGCAGAGGTTGACACCGTAATCCTGGGGCTCTGTGGTGATCCTTACATAAACGCCGCCCTTTTGCGTGTACTTGAGGCCGTTGGTTATAAGCGCCCTCAGTATCTTCTTTATCTTGGCAACGTCTGAATTCATTACCGCGGGGATCGAAGGATCAACGTCGATGATGAGCTCGACGTGCTTTGACTTGTACTGCTTGACATCCGTGACAAGATCGTGGAGAACAGAGGACATCATGTAGTCCTCGTTGTTGCAGACCGCTTTCTTACGGTCGATCTCGGAGTAATCCAAAATGTCGCTGATCTGCTCTGCGACCCTTCTGCCCGAATCCCTTACCGCGATAAGGTCATTCTCGACTTCACGGTGTCTGGACTTCTCGATGCAAAGGGTAGTAAGACCGATGATCGCGTTTACCGGTGTCCTCAGTTCATGTGAAACGTTGGCAAGGAAATCGTTAAGATGTTCCGTTGCTTCGGTAAGCTGCTCGACTTCATCCTTGGACTTGTTGAGGACCTGCATCCACTTGTCGATGATCTTTTTGGCGAACATTCCGATGAAGAAGATCATCGCGAAATGGAGCAAGCAACGCGAAATGACAAGTACGTCAAAGGCTTCACCGTTGCTGATCATGGTAACCACTTCATATGCCATCGTCAGGTAGAACGTAAACTGGCACAGAGTTATAAACACCTTTCTTCCCGTCAT
>CADCJM010000022.1 GCA_902801755.1 Oscillospiraceae bacterium | reverse complement strand
GCCTTGAATGTGCATCTCTCGAAGAATTCTGAGACGTCGATTATTCTTAACGGGTTTCTTAAGTCAGGCTTGTCAGAACCGAATTCGAGCATAGCCTGCTTGTAGGAAATAACCGGATAAGGTGCAGCAGTTACCTGTGCGCCCTTGGGTGCGAACTTTTCGAAAGCGGCTGTGAGGACTTCCTCGCCTGCTCTGAATACGTCTTCCTGAGTAGCAAAGCTCATCTCGAAGTCCAACTGGTAGAACTCTCCCGGGCTTCTGTCTGCTCTGGCATCCTCGTCTCTGAAGCAGGGCGCGATCTGGAAATACTTATCAAATCCTGAGACCATCAGGAGCTGCTTGAACTGCTGAGGTGCCTGCGGCAAAGCATAGAACTTACCCTTCCACTTTCTGGAAGGAACGATGTAGTCTCTTGCGCCCTCAGGTGAAGATGAAGTAAGGATAGGAGTCTGGATCTCCAAAAAGCCCATCTCTGTCATCTTCTGTCTTAAGAAAGCGATTACGTTGGATCTGAAGATGATGTTGTCCTTAACCTTCTGGTTTCTGAGGTCGAGATAACGGTACTTAAGTCTTACGTCCTCTCTGATCTCCTTTGATGTCATGATCTCGAAAGGAAGCTGGCTGTAGACCTTACCAAGAACATCAACGGAATGAGCCTCAAGCTCTATAGTACCTGTGGCGATCTTGGGGTTATATGTCTCTTCGTCTCTGTGCTCGATCTTACCCTGAATGGAGATGCACTCTTCCTTAACGAGTCCGTCGAGAAGAGATGTGTCACGCATAACAACCTGCAGTGTTCCGTACATATCTCTCAAGTCAATGAAAGATACGCCGCCGTGGTCTCTGATGTTCTCGATCCAGCCGCATACTCTTAATTCCTGACCTACGTCCTTCTCGGACAGTGAGCTGATGATCCTGTCTCTGTACTGGTTAGCCATATTCAATTCCTTTCTTCGGGGAAACAAAAAACGCCCCGAACTTAAATCTCCTTTAAGTTCAGGACGAACAATACATGTCCGCGGTGCCACCTGATTTACTTCGCTATATATGCGAAATCTCTTTATACCGGTATGCTGCTGGAGTTGTTATTCGTCAATGGCCTCTTTCCGCTTGTCTTTCAGCCCGGGGACAAAGCTCTCTGAAGGCGACTTACCACGACTACTAGGGTCTCCGTCATCGCAATTAACGAGGCAATAGTACATCATTGCCTCGTCCATTGTCAACTTCGTTCTATAGGTAAAATGCCGAAAATCAGCGTCTTCCTCTTGCAGGCCCCCTGCCCGTTCTGCCCTTTCTGGGTTTGCCGGCAAATCCGCCGGTGCCTGAAGGCTTTCTTGCAGGTGCCTGTGCGCGGCTCTTCGACGCGCCTTTTCTTATCTTTGAAGCGCTTGGCTTTCCCTTCCTTCCCTTCTTGACGGGAGGTCTTCCGCCGCCTCTCTCATTGCGCTCTTCTTCAAATCCGTACTCGAAAGAGAAGTCGATCTTGTTCTCTTCAGTGTCGACCTTCTCGACCACGATCGTAACAGGCATTCCGATCGACAATATCTTGCCGCCGTGGGCACCAATCGCCCTGTAGGACCTGTCATCGAAGAAGTAGTGGTCTCTTAAAGATCTGAAAGGAACGAATCCTTCGACGGTATTTTCGAGCCTTACGAAAACACCAGCATCGATGATGGATGAGATGACGCCGTCGTAATGCTCGCCGATCTTGTCAGCCATGTATTCACAGATTTTGATATCATCAGATGCGCGCTCTGCGTCTACAGCATTGCGCTCCATGTCAGAAGAATGCTCTGCAGCATTGTCGACCAGGCCCGCAAAATGGCTTCTTGAATTCTCGCCGTGAAGATAGCTCTTGATTATCCTGTGGATATAAAGGTCAGGATAACGTCTGATAGGCGACGTGAAGTGGCAGTAATATTTCGACGCCAGACCGAAATGGCCCAGGTTGTCAGAGCAGTATCTGGCCTTAGCCATCGACCTTAACAGGAGCTCATTTAATGCCGGGAGCGCGGTCTTATCGCCGATCGTATCCATAAACCTCTGGACATCCAGCGGCTTGATCCTGCCAAAGAGCCTTCCGGACGCACCGAAATACCTTGCGATATTAGAGAATCTCGCGATCTTGATCGGATCGGGATCTTCGTGGACACGGTAAACAAACGGGTACTTGAGGTCAAAGAACTTCTTGGCGATGAACTCGTTGGCACAGATCATGAAGGATTCGATGATGCCGTTCGTGAAGTTGATGGGGTAAGGCATGATGTCCTTAACCGTGCCGTCGTCATTTAAGATAACCTTTGTCTCAGGCATCTCAAAGCCGATGGCACCGCGCTTCTCACGCATGGACTTCAGGATCTCGGCAAGTTCCTTCATCTTGATGAGCATCGGAACGATCTCGCCGTACTCCTGCTCATCCTCGGGCTTCGGATCCGTGAGGATCCTGTAACACTCTGTATAGCTCATTCTCCTGTCGGACTTAATGACGCTCTCATAGACCTCGCCGCCATAGATGCCGCCCTCTCTGTCGACCAGCATCTCAGCCGTCATGGCAAGCCTGTCAACATTGGGATTAAGGCTGCAAAGTCCGTTACTAAGCTTCGGCGGAAGCATCGGGATAACCCTGTCAACAAGATATACCGATGTCGCTCTTGAGAAAGCCTCCGCATCGAGCATCGTGCCTTCCCTGACATAATTCGATACGTCAGCGATATGGACAAAAAGCTTGAAATTACCGTTCTTAAGCTTCTCAATGGAGATCGCGTCGTCAAGGTCCTTAGCGTCCTCGCCATCGATCGTGATCGTTAGAAGGTCACGTTTATCGCGTCTGCCGCCTGCCAATTCCTTGATGATGACTTCAGGATCGGGATTAACCGGCAATGGCTCAACTTCCTTCTGAACGCTCTCAGGGAATGTCTGCGAGAGACCGAACTGCCTTAAGACAGTCATCATCCTGACGTCGTTGTTGCCGTAGTCGCCCAGTACTTCGGTAATCGTTCCTCTTAAGTCGCCCTTGCTGTCGTTAGGATTCAACACCTCGCAAACGACGACCATGTTGAAAGGTGCACCGTTTAAGTGGTTCTTGTCGATCTCGATCGCGCCGTAATCAGTGCTCCTGAACGAAGGATCGGGAATAACGGCAGCGCCCGTCGGTGTCTGCCTCAATATGCCGATGACCTGGTTCTTTACCTGCAAAGGTCCTCTCGGCGCCTGGTCAGCCAAAGTTTCGGGAAATGCCGGACTGACTTCCTTCGCCTTGATCACTCTGTTTCTCTTATGCTGGCTCTCGCTCATTCTCTCAGCGAAGCCGGATTTTTTCTTTTTACTTTCCATCTCTTTATTCCTCTTTTCATTTTCTATATCTTACTACATGTTTACGGCGGCGGGTCTTAAAGTTTACGGCAGGATTTATATTGCCATTCCGCCACCGCGAGCAACCCGCTCGCTATCTCAAACGGCCTTTTTTTCATCAAAAAAGATAGAAAAAGGCGATTTTCTATCTTAAACGCCATTTTTTCGAGCATTTGAGATAGAGCTCATGCGGAGGGCTCGAAAAATAACCAACCGCGCATAAAAAAAAGCCGCCTCGCTGGAGACGGCCTTGAAATTCATGTTCTAAAGTCTCTTACCAGGCTTTTACAAGTGAGAGGTAGAGAACGACAGAAACGATAGCGAACAAAACGCAGCAGATAACTGTCCAAGTCTTGAGCTGCTCTTCTAAAGTTCTGCCCTTAGCCTTGCTGTAGTATGAATCGGAAGAACCGCCTGCAACTACGCCGATACCCTGGTCGTTACCTTCCTGAACGAGGAAGAGTACAACGATAAGGATTGCTAAGATTATATCTAAAACACAAAGAACGATATTCAATGCTGTCATCTGTTCAATGCCCCCTTTTTCTAATTAAGCCTATGAATAATAACACATGACTTTTACTTATGCAAACGGCAATTCTTGCCATTTTCCACGGAGAAAACGGCAAAAACCGCTTATCTTACTTTTTAGCGCCCTTTATGAGCTTTGATATCTCGCTTACGGCAAACGGAACGATCGCCAGAGGCAGGATCAAGATCCAAGCCATAGGATTCAGTGCTACGTTGTTGAAGATCGTATTTACACCGGGGATGTAGATAACTGCAACGAGCAATACGAGTGAGAGGCCTACGGCAATGTTCATCATCTTGTTGGAGAAGATGCCGAGCTTGAATACGGAGATACTCTCTGATCTTGCGGCAAATGCTCTGAAGAGCTCAGCGAGGATCAGTGTTGCGAAAGCTACCGTACGAGCGATGTCGATCGGATGTACGCCCTTAACGCCGATTTCAGCCAGCGCGCCGGAGAAGAAGAACGTGCTTCCGTTGTTCGTCATCATGAGGGCAACGATGAATGATGTTGCTACTGCAACGAACAGGCCGATGGACTGCATTGCGATGTGGCGCATCATGGACTTGTTGATGATGGGCTCGTGCTTTGATCTCGGCGGGACCTTCATGATGCCGGGCTCGGCCTTTTCGCGGCCAAGAGCGAGAGCCGGGAACGAGTCGGTGATGAGGTTGAGCCAGAGGAGCTGGATCGCGGTCAAAGGTGCTGCGATGCCGGGTACCAGCGTCTTTGGTACGAGAGAGAGCAGGAAGATTACGAGGATCTCGCCTACGTTGCATGAGAGGAGGAATCCTACGAACTTTCTGATGTTGGAGTAGATCGTTCTGCCCTGCTCGACTGCCTTTACGATGGTCGCGAAATTATCGTCCATCAGGATCATGTCAGCGGAGTTCTTTGAAACGTCCGTGCCTGTGATGCCCATTGCGACACCGATATCTGCGGACTTCAGTGCCATGGCGTCGTTAACGCCGTCGCCTGTCATTGAAGCGATGTGGTCATTTTTCTTGAGAGCTGAAACGATGCGGACCTTGTGCTCAGGAGATACACGGGCATAAACGCTTGTCTTCTCTACTACTTCGAGGAGGTCATCGTCGCTCATCTTGTCGAGTTCTTCGCCGGAATAAGCATCCAGGTGCTTCTCGTCGCGCATTTCGAGATTGTCGGAAATGGCAACTGCGGAATCCTTGAAGTCGCCTGTGATCATGACGGCTCTGATGCCTGCTTCCTTACATACTGCGATGGCGTCCTTCGCTTCCTTACGTGCAGGGTCGATCATGCCGATGAGGCCTAAGAATGTCATATTCTCTTCGTCTGCGAAAGTTGCCTTGGATCCGTCACCGTGCTCCTTGGTAGCAAAAGCGAGGACACGGATCGCCTGGATAGCGTAGTTGTGGTTGACCTCACGGATCTCAGCGCGCTTCTCATCTGTCATCTTCTCAACACCGCGGGGTGTGAGGATCGAAGAGCAGCGTGAGATAACGATGTCCGGAGCGCCCTTTGTGAAGCTGATCCACTTGCCTTCTTCGATACCGGAGTGGTATGTGGTCATCATCTTACGGTCAGAGTCGAAAGGAAGCTCTGTCTCTCTGGGATATGTGTGCATTGTCTCCTCACGGAGCATTCTTGCCTTCATGCCGAGAGTCGTGAGCGCGCCCTCTGTAGGGTCACCGATGCAGGAATAATCCTTCTCGCTCTCTTTAACGATAGAAGCGTCATTACAAAGAACGGAAGAAAGGATAAGTGCCTTAAGGTCGCCTTCGATCTTGACGGGCTTGCCGCCTTCGTCGACGATGTTGCCGACAGGGGCATATCCGCCGCCTTCAACGTTGTATTTCTTCTCACCGTCATAGAGGACCTTAACGGTCATCTGGTTCTGTGTGAGTGTACCTGTCTTATCGGAGCAGATAACGTCTACGCAGCCAAGAGTCTCAACTGCAAGGAGCCTTTTTACGATAGCATTGTTCTCTGCCATCTTTGTCATACCGATCGAAAGGACGATCGTTACGACTGCAGCAAGACCTTCAGGGATAGCTGCGACAGCAAGTGATACAGCTGTCATGAGAGCGTCTTCCCAAGGCTGCTTCTGTACGAAGATATCCACGAGAAGAACGATGATGCATACGAGGATGCAGACGACAGCAAGGATCTTGCCGAGCTTATTTAAGCTCCTCTGGAGAGGTGTCTCCTCGTCTTCCATGGTCGTAAGCTTTGTAGCGATCTTACCGAGCTCGGTATCTCTGGCCGTTGCAACAACGACGCCCTTTGCTCTTCCGTAAGTAACAGCTGTACCCATGTAGAGCATGTTCTTGCGGTCACCGAGTGTGCAGTCTTCAGGAAGGACAACAGAAGCGTCTTTCTCGACTGCTACTGCCTCACCTGTAAGGGATGCTTCCTCAGCCTTCAGAGAGCTTGATTCGATAAGTCTCATGTCTGCTGAGATCGAGTCGCCGGCGTCGATAGCGATAACGTCACCGACTACGACATTCTCGGAATCTACCATGTGGAGCTTGCCGTCACGGATGACCTTTGTCTGGGGCGAGCTCATCTTCTTAAGTGCTGCAAGAGCCTGGTCGGCTTTACCTTCCTGGTAAACGCCAAGGCATGCATTAAGGATTACGATAGCAAGGATGACGATAACGTCGATCCACTCTTCGAATCCGCCGCCGCTCTTAAAAGCCATGTATGCAGAGAGTGCAGCTGCTGCGATAAGGATGATTACCATCGCGTCTGCGAACTGCTGCAGGAATCTCTTCCAGAGCGGTGTCTTCTTTTCTTCACCTAAAGAGTTAGGACCATTCTTGGCATATCTTAAAGATGCCTCGTCCGAAGTAAGGCCTTTGACAAGGTCTGTGTCTATCTCTTTTGCAATCTGTTCAGCGGTTGCCGAATATGGTTTTGTCATTTTAAATTTCTATCCTCATTTTCTGGGGGTTACCCAAGAAGAAATTATACTATATTTTTGACTTTTGAATTAAAGAGCCCCCTCGTCATTTGTACGAATCGGGGACTCTTGGTAAATTTTCATTAGGGATTTTGCATAGTTTCGGGATGCCGGATGACCGCCAGGCGGCTGCTCAACGGTTACTCGTCCTCGTGCGGCTCGTCTCCGGGCTGGACACCCCAGATATATTTCTCGAGTTCTGACACGGTGTCTTCCTCCATGAGAGCCTTTGAGAACTGTGTCTCGTAGAGTTCCCTGTAGACGCCTTCCCTGCCCAGAAGCTCCTTGTGGGTGCCGCGTTCGGCAATCGTGCCGTCCTTAACGACCAGGATCTCATCGGCAGCAAGGATCGTCGACAATCTGTGCGCGATGAGGATACTCGTCTTGCTCTTTATGATCGGATCGATCGCATCCTGGATCTTCTTTTCAGAGATTGAATCGAGCGCCGATGTAGCCTCGTCGAAGATAAATATCGTA
Source organism: Oscillospiraceae bacterium (assembly GCA_902801755.1). Lineage (GTDB taxonomy): Bacteria > Bacillota > Clostridia > Saccharofermentanales > Saccharofermentanaceae > Saccharofermentans. The sequence continues at coordinate 11,914 of CADCJM010000022.1, read as the reverse complement.
GGGTCTTTTAAAATGATTCTTGCTATCGAGATACGCTGCTTCTCGCCGCCCGAGAGCTTAAGGCCTCGGTTGCCGACTTCAGTATCAAGGCCCTTCTCCTGCTTCTCGACAAAGTCCCAAATATTGGCTTTCTTCAAGGCATCGACCATCTCGTCTTCAGTCGCGTCAGGCTTGGCGTAAAGCAGGTTCTCCCTGATCGTACCGTTGAAGAGATAAGTCTCCTGCGATACGACGCCGACCTGGTTCCTTAAAAAGGTCAGGTCTAATTTGCGCACGTCGATGCCGTCGAAAGTAACAGAGCCCGCATCCACATCATAGAGTCTCGGAATGAGGTTAACGATAGTGCTCTTGCCTGAGCCCGAAGGTCCGACGATCGCGATGCTGCTGCCTGCTTTAAGCGTGAAGTTGATGTCCTTTAATATCTTTTTCGACTCATCGTAAGAGAATTCCACGTGCTCGAAAACAACATCTCCCGTAACCGTCTCCGGCTTCACCGCATCGTCTGCATTCTTAATATCAACAGGTATGTCAAAGTAGTCGAAGATACGCTTGAACAGGGCCATCGACCTGATCCACTCGACCTGGATATTAAGGAGGCTGTTGACCGGCATGTACATTCTTCCGAGGAGCGATACGAGGACAGTGATGTCACCGATCGTAAGGTCAGAATCGTACTTCATCATGAGGATGCCGCCAGCAAGATAGATCAGCATAGGGCCGACGCTCGTAAAGGTCGTAAGAACGACTCTGAACCAGCGGCCTGCCATGCTCTCCTTGATATTAAGGCCGATCATCTTGCGGTTGGCTTTCTCGTATCTGTCATATTCATATTTCTCTTTGCCGAAGAGCTTTACAAGGAGCTGGCCGCTTACGGACAGAGTCTCATTCAAGATGCCGTTGACCTCATCATTTACCTGCTGTGATTCGTTGGTAAGCTTCCATCTCTGCTTGCCGGCTTTCCTCGTCGGAACGGTAAAGATCGGCACGATGACGATGCCCACGAGTGCTAAGATCCAGTTCTTCTGGAACATCGCGATCATGGCGATTATGAGCGTTATTGAATTCGACAGTATGCTGCTGAAAGTATTCGTTACGACAGCCTTAACGCCGTCGATATCACTCGTCATCCTGGTAATGATGTCGCCCTGGTTATTGCTCGTAAAGAACTTCTGGCTCATCATCTGCAGGTGCGAGTACATCTGGTTCCTCATGTCGAACGTAATGTGCTGCGCGATCCACGTATTTATGTATGTCTCGGCGACCCCGATAAGGCTCGCGATAAGCGTCACTGCAAGGGACAGTGCGATGTAAAAAACGAGTGCTTTGAAGTCCTTTTTAAGAAGGCCTTCATCTAATATCTTGCCCGTCAGGATCGAAGGCAGGAGCGAGAAAAACGACGATACGATTATGCATATGAGTACTAAGATCAGCTGCTTTGTGTAAGGCTTCAGATATGAGAAAACGCGCTTTAACAGTTCAGGCGTTACCTTAGGCTGGTTCTTCTTCTCTTCTTCTGTCAGGTACTGCCCGCCCATCGGGCCGCCCATTCTTCCTCCGGGTGGCATAATCAGCCCTCCTTATTTTCGCGCTTGATAAACCTATAAGTTCGGTAGTTGTTCTATGCTACTTTTACCACAGAATGGAAAATTTGGAAATGCAAACGCGGCCCCCTTGCCGGAAGCCGCGTCTATGAGAAACAAAAAACATTTAAAACTAACTTAAATGTCGAAAGGGTTCCTATTCAAGTTCCCTTGTATGCATTATATTCGATTTCCTCAAATTCCAATGATGTCAAATTGCCCTTATCTTTTTGGCAAACCCAAGGCGAAAATATACCAAATCAACAATTCGATTCTCAAAGCAATTTTAGGCCAGAAAGCCCGCAAATATGCGGAAAATCAGCCTTGGAGCTTCATGTAGCCTTCCTTGATCCAGCCGAGCTTTCTCATGATCTCGCTGAAGAGCAAAGAGAGCACTGCAGGTGTGAAAATGCAGATGCAGAACATGCCGAGCCATGCATACCAGTTAAGTGTTCCGGACTCAGACATAGCGGAGAAGCATCCGATAGGACCTACGAGACCGCATGTGCCCATGCCTGCTGCAACACCGTTGCACTCGAGCTTGAAGATCATTGTAGCCATAGGACCTGTGATCGCGGAAGCAAGAGTTGCAGGTATCCAGATCTGAGGGTGGGTTACGATGTTAGGCATCTGGAGCATTGATGTGCCGAGACCCTGCGAAACAAGTCCGCCCCACTTATTCTCTCTGTAAGATGCGACAGCGAAGCCGACCATCTGAGCGCAGCAGCCTGCAAGAGCAGCGCCGCCTGCGATACCTGCGATACCGATCGATGCGCAGATAGCTGCAGAAGAGATAGGAAGTGTGAGGATGATGCCGACTACAACAGAGATTACGATACCCATTGCGAACGGATGGAGCTTTGTAGCTTCGTTAATGAATGTTCCGAGCCAGTTCATAGCGATGGCGATCGGGGGGCAGATCAGGTATCCGGAAAGGAAACCAAAGCCTAAAGTAACAATAGGAGTTACAAGGATATCCACCTTTGTCTCCTTGGAAACCATCTTACCTAATTCAACAGCGATGATGACTGCAACGAAAACGCCCAAAGGGCCTGCAGCATAAGGCTTGCCGGGATAAGCGTTAGCGAACTGGCCGACAACTGCAGCACAAGCCATAACGAGCATGGGCGCCTTAAGAGCAGCTGCGATACCTACACCGATTGCAGCACCGGTTACTGCGGAAGCAAGAGAACCTGCCTTTGTAATAAAATGCGCAAGTCTGCCGATAGCTTCAACATCGACCATTGCGAGATACTTACCGATAGTAGAAAGAATCGTGCCGATAAGAAGCGATGCGAAAAGTCCCTGAGCCATACCGCCCATTGCATCAACGAAGTAAGTCTTTGCTGAAAACTTGATATCCTTCGCCTTAAGGAATGACTTGAAATCCTTATACTTCTTCGGCTTAGAATTTGTCTTTGATTTACCCATGTAAAACCCCTCCTTGAGTACCTTTGCGTACTTGTTGGCAAAATAATATCATTCGCATTCTTATATTTGTAATATTACATTTGCTATTTTAGGCGGCTCGAAGAGCCTGGAATGATTGTAAATTGCACAAAGGGGCACAATTAACGCTCCCTTACAGAAACTTGCACTTAATCTGCATTTGAGTCTAATCCATAAAAAAGGCCTTCTATGGGCAGGAACGCTCACGAAGGCCAAAGTGGATCATAATATCCGGTTAACGCTATTTAATTATAAAGATAATACTTTACAAACATCAGCAAATCCGTCAAACCCGTTCTATTGATTCATTCAATATAATCTATTCCTGTAAATAATTTATAATCATATTTGCTATAGGCTATAAGAGAAAGAAAGAAATCATCAAAATCATTGTATCGTTCTATTTCTTCTCCCGCTGCCCAAATGACATTTCCGTAAAACGAGCTGCTTTTATCTAAAACTAACAGATATAAATCATTTGCGTATTCTGCAGCACCAATAGGCAGTATATATTTTATATCTCCGGTACTATCAAGATTGTCCACACAATAATCAAGGCGCTTAACATACTTTGAATCGCTCGCCAGAGAAAGATCATTCAACCCAAATAATGATTTATCCTGAGACACATTTTTCCAACCGTCAGCAGCCAAGAGAAAATTTTTATACTGCTTAGGAAGAGATACCATCTGTGAATCCTCCCACTCAGCGATCGCATTTTCAGAAGCTGCAACTTTAGGGTAACAATACTCATACAGGCCAGCTGAATCAACAGCTCGAATTCGCTCTCTTATTTGAAACAAATATCCTATTGCTGCTTTATAATCCAACATGTTAACCTCCTGCGTATACAAAATAAGTCGGTTTGTATCCTATAGGATATTTGGGTGCTTGTCCACCCATACTACTATTTACAGTAAATGACTGGTCTGCCCACTCAAACGGCTCAGGGTTACCTGTCCACGTTGTATCGGGCACATGACCAACTACCCCTCTATAAGGTTTTCCAGCAGCAAGAGCTCGTGCTCTTTCTGAGGCAGCCGCATGACTAGCTTGTCTTCTTAATAATCCCTTAGTAGATACTCGACCTGTAGGAGAAAGTTGTCCAGAAAAAGCAGCACGGTTGCAACCATTAACATATTCTTTTATTTGTGCTATTTCCTCTGGTGTAGCACCTTTTGGTGGTGTAAATTCTACTGGTCCGGATTTCTCTCCAAACCAGTCATCAATTTCTTTATTAATATCGCCCCAATCACCATCTCCTTCTACATTCGGATCGCCTTCAAGGTGTATTAATTTGCCTCCTTTACCAAATTTGCTTAAAATTTCAGATCCGGATTTCGAGAGTCCGTAAGTAGAAACTCCAATTAGCAGCAATCCGGTCAGAAAGTTGTATAGTCCGCGATTAGCATTTCCACCTGATGATTCCAGTTCATCAAGACCTGCAGAGGCTCTCTGAATTCCTATGCTTAATCCTACTGCTGAGAGAACTAATCGTACCAACAGGATAGAACAAAGAGCATATCCGATAATTCCTAAGATAAATCCGTTAAGGAAACCGTTCATTGCTGCCGTAGCAACATTCCAGCCATATACTGATTTGCCATATTTCTCTATATCCGAATCTTTGTTCTGCAAACTATAGAGAATTCCACTATCAACAGCAGACAATATTCCAGATATAGCCATAGCAGCAACCATACCCTGCAAGGATGCTTCATGTCCACCCGGATCGCAGTAAGCAACAGGATTGCTATTTGCAAACATATACTTATGCAAGCTCATAGGATCAGACAAGGAACCGCCATATGTATCCATGGAAGTAAAGGTTCCTGTCGAAGGATCCATGTATCTTGCTCTCAGGTAGTAGAGACCTGTCTTATCCTTTTCTTCGCCTTGGAAGCCATAGGCGTTATCTGTAGAACCTGTCTTGGCTGTCTCATTACCGAAGGCATCAAAGACTAAGGTGTCAGTTACTGTTCCAGCCTCGTTTGTCAGGGAACGTACAGATAAGCCTCCATCGTAAATGTAGTAGGAGGCATCAGATCCTACTCTCCTTGAGATCAACTCAAAACCACGGGTGTAGTAGACAGTATCTGAACCTGTTGTAGCCTTCAGAATCTGAGAATATCCTGTGGACAGGTCAGTGGTATATTCAGTCTTTATACCATTGGATGTTTTGGCTGTTCTGTTGCCCAGATAGTCGTATTCGTATGTCTCTATAAGATTCGAACCGCTTGTACTTACGGTTGCAGAGATCATTCTGTTCTGACTATCGTATGTGTAAGAAGCGACTAAAACACCCGTTGTAGTGGTTTGGCTTACAAGGTTGCCAGCATTATCCCATGTATAGTTAATATCACCGGCTCTTGTTATCTGATTAAGCGCGTTATAAGCATATGCAGTTGCCTTACCATCCTTTTTCATTGAAAGACGGTTAGAGTTAGCATCATATGTATAAGACGTTTCAGAAACATCAGTGCCTCTTGTAACCTTCTCCTTGGTCAGTCTGTTAAGTTCATCGTATTCATACTCAACAGTTCTGCCGAGTTCAGTTACCTTCGTGCGCTCGCCGTTCTTACCTATCTCATACTCAAAGCTTGCAATTACAGTTCCGCTCTTATTCTTAGTAACCTGCTTTACAAGTGCATTGATCTCATTGTATTCGTAGGTGGTTACTATACCATTAGGATAACTTGTACTCTTTCTGTTTCCGTTGTCATCGTAGGTATAACTTGTTGTGCCTTCGCTGTCTGTTACGGAAGTGAGTCTGCCCTGCTCATCATAAGCGTAACTGATATCCTTGTTATCAATAGATATCTTGGAGAGCTGATATCCGTCATTGTACTCATAGGATATCTTATTACCTTTGGCATTAGTTACAGCAGATAAGAAACCGTTTCCGTAATAGTCATATTTTATTGTTCCGGAAGGATCAACAACCTTAGTGATATTGCCTTTGCCGTCGTATGAATATTCCGTTACTTCGCCATTTACAGTCACTTTCTTGACTCTGTCGTAACTGTCGTATTCATAATCAGTCTGCGTTCCGCCAAAATCAATGGAGTAGGCTACTCGCCCATGCACGTCATACATGGTTGTTGCCTTCTTATCCAAGGCATTTGTAACTGTAACTACAAATCCTGTATCCGTGAATCCATAGCTATATCTGGTAACGTTGCCTTTTGCATCAGTTACTCTCGTTACATTGCCAAGTGAATCATAAGCATATTTCCAAGTGCCGTTTAAAGCATCCTTTACAGAAACCAGTCTGTCTAATACATCGTAGCTGTAAGATGTTACATTTCCATAAGCATCCTTCTCAGATGTCAGACGGCCTCTGGAATCATATGTGGATTCAAATATGCTTCCGTTAGGATACTTTGCTTTTGTCTGATTACCATTGTAATCGTATTCGAACTCGTACTTGTTATTCTTAGCATCTGTTATGGAAACTACATTACCCTTGTCATCATACTTATATGTGACAGCATTGTTGTTCGAATCAGTTATCTTCGTACATCTGCCAAGATAGTCGTACTCATATTTAGTTGCAGCACCGTAAACATTCGTAGCTTTGACCAATCGGTTGCATGCATCGTATTCGTATTCCTCAGTCGTATTGTTCGGATATGTCTTCTGAGTAACATTACCAACTTTATCATATGAGAATTTAATCTTTCTTCCGAGCCTGTCAGTAGCTGAAGTGTTCCAGCCTTCTGCGTTGTATTCAAATGTCTCGGTAGTTTTGTCAGGATATGTTATCTTCGTCAGATTTCCTAAGAAATCATAATCGTATGTTGTAATCCTATTCTGACTATCGGTAGCACTTGTTACATCGCCTGCCTGGTTATACTGATACTTAACGGATGTACCGTCAGCATAATGTATTTCCGTAACACGGTTCGAATTATCATATACGTAAGAATCCGTTCTCTCACGATTATTGAATATATAAGTTCTTGTCTTAAGTCTGCCTAAAGTATCATACGTAAAGGTTGTCATCTGATTCTCGGCATTGACTATGGATGTTACTTTTCCGTTCTGATAAGTCATAGTCATGACTGTACCGATCTTATCCGTTACACCGGTCAGATTGCCTTTTACATCGTAACTATATTTTTGAGAGTTACCTGCAGCATCTGTTACAGAAGTCGGATTTCCATGACTATCATAGGCAAGCTTTAATTCATCCTTACCCATAACACTGACTTTAGTAACTGCACCCTTATCGTTATATGCAGTCTTTATCTCTCTGCCTTTATTGTCTTTAGCTGAAATCAGGTTGCCTTTTGCATCATATTCATATCGCAATACTGATCTATTGTCAGCCGAAGTCTCAGAGATCTTATTATTATTGCTGTCATATTCATACTTCGTCTCATTGCCACGAGCATCAACAACAGAAGTAACATTACCTCTTTCATCATATGTATATGTTGTTTTGTTGTTCAGTCGGTCGAAGACAACCTCTTTGCGGTTATCAAGATTATGTTCGAATGCGATCTTATTACCCTTGGCATCAGTTGTTGATTTCAGACGGCCATCTTCATATTCGTTAAGTGCCAGTTCATTTCCTTGGTCATCGAGAACCTTTACGATGTAGTGATCATCATACTTAAAAGTCGTCTTATAGCCACCGATATCTGTTACCTTAACTAGGTCACCCTTATCGTCATAGCTGTATTCAACCTTCATGCTATCGTAGGAGATCGAAGTAATTCTGCCTTCGGTATCCTTATCAAAGAGTGCAATCTTCTGGATCGAGCCGTCGTTGTAGATGATTCCGTTCTCACCAAGAGTTATTGTTTTCTTGTAGTTGTCCTCGATCTTATAAAGGCCCTTGTCGAGAGTAAAGTAATACTTTGTTCCGTCAGGTCTTGTAAGCATGAAATTCTTCGGAGCAAACTGCTCAAGATTTCCATCAAGGATAGATCCTGCAACAGGATCATATGTCATGCTTGTATGGTCATCAAGGATAGTAAGAACATTACCATTGCCGGTCTTATTCTCAAAATAAGCCTCTATTGAATATACAGGCGGATCCATCCATTCCTTAGGTGTAAGTTTCAATTCAAACTTATCCTTAGAGCCATTACCCCAATCAATATAGATCTCATGAGAATAATCAGGTGCCCAGTAAGCTTTGCCGGGAAGTGCCTGCTGCCTTAAGAAGCTCCATCCCTTGCCCAGATCCGCACTTACATGGATAGTAGGTCCGCCAAAAGACAGAGTCCAACCAAAGCCGAATTCGCCAACCAGATCCTTCTGTCTGCTGTCATAGGTTCTGTAGATATTTACAGGAAGTCCGGCAACAGGAAGTGTCATGTCATTGAAGGTCATTGAGACGTTTCCGATTTTTGCCTGACCAGTAACAAGGACAATTGCCTCATCCGATACTGAACCTTCTTCTGCATAAGCAGTAAGAACGAGCTTATAGTATCCGTTCATGAGAAGTGTCGGATCTAATTTGCCTATGATTCCCTTCTGCTCAGCTGTTCCTTTTACAGCTTCTGTACCTGTCTGTGTGTAGACTACCGCTCCTGTATCTACATAAATAGCTTCAAGCTTATAACTCTTGAGTGCTGTTCCTTTTACAATTCCATAGATATCCCTGATGAATGTGATCTCAGTACCGTTAATATTGTTATCAATATCAGCATAGAGTTCACTTGGAGCATACTCCTTTTCAGGAGCAACATAGTCTATCTCTGTAATCTTCTCACAGACAAATCCTGACTCACTTGTAACAACGAGTCTGATCTTATAAGTGCCGGTCTCAAGATTTTCTCCGGGAAGGATGCCTAAGACTTCCTTCGTCTTATTGCCATTTCCTGTTGCAAATACAGTCCACTCTTCTGTACCGTCATCCTTTACTGTAAGAACTTGGAGTTCATATGAAGAATTCTCGGTACAATCAATGCTGCCGCTGAAAGCAACTCCGGTATCTACCAATGCAACACCTTCAAGCACCGCTGACAGCTCTACATACTTCTTAAGTTTTATATTGATTTCCTTGACGTAATCCTTACCGTCTTTGTCAGTCACAGTGAGAATTAGCTTATAATCTCCAGGATCCATCTGATCAGTAGGGATCCTGTCTATGTATCCGAATTTGTCAGATACATCTCCGTCATTCTTATATACTTCATTTCCTTCGGAATCCTTAATTACAACGGAAACATCAGTATTAGGATCAGCCATAGGGCCGATTCTTCCTGAAATATCAATGCTGTCACCGATAACGTATTCCTTGTTGTCCTGAGGAGCCATTACCTGAAGGGTACCATCAAAATCGTTATGAACGTCCGGACGAGGATCAAATTCAATTCCGTAAAGGTAGAATGTACCGTTAACCCAAATACCGGTATTACCATATGTGCCTAAATAAATAGTATGAGAACCCTGGAATACTTCCTCAAGATCTATCGGGCATACAAGTAAAGGTGTATCCGGTTTTGTTACATTTCCTTCTTCATCATATGTGGCTACATAAACATATAACTTCTTCTCTGCGCCATCATAGTTAAACCAAATTTCGTGTACTGCACCGTTGGTATGGAAAGGCAAATACTCAGCAACTGCATAATCTCTTAAGTCATTACCATCACGACCAACAGCTACCATTGCATCATACGGTTCAAGTCCATGAAAGAAACCATCAGGCTGACCTTCTGCTGGCTGGCCAAATTCATTTCTGTAAGATGACTCTGGTGTCACAGCAAGATCCAGGTGAATGGATAATGAGTGCTCTCTGTGACCATATTCAGGCATAAAAACAAGATTCATGTAATGGCCCCAGTCCATTCCCATGTAATAACTCATTGTCATTCTTCCAGAGAATGAATAGTCCTCAGGGAGTTCACAAGGATATGCATAGAACTTCTCGGATTCCTCGAATACACCAGAAACTACAGTCAGACTGTCAGGCGTAACTCCGCCGCCAGACCATTCCTTTTCCTTAAACCTAGTCTTATAACCATATTTGGCATCGCCCATTGAAATGATCTGAGCACCATCCTGCTCTTCAATTGGAAGATCGCCAGGGAGCGGTGTTTTAAAAGGAGTCTTAGCTATTTCAAATCCATTGATCTCGACATTAGAATACTCGTTTTCTGAATAAGCTCTTTCGTTATCAGCAGCTACAAAACCAAATCTGAGTTTTGTATCTCCCTTGAAGTGTTCTTTAAGATCTATATCAATAGAAAGTATCGGCTCTTCATACTTGTATACATGCCCGAATTTATTAATAGTGCACAAATACACTGACAAAGTATGACCGTTATAGTCGACCCAACAGTCAGTTCGCAATCCAAATTCACGCATTGCTTTATAATCGGCAACAGCGTAATGTCGCTTTTCGACGCCGTCGACAACAACACCTACATGTGAATTGCTTTCATCATAGTTCTCAAATTTATTCTTATTCAGCTTGGACATTCCCTTTTGGGGATCGAAGTCCATCTCAATAATCACGCTGTTGGTGTGACTATCGTAACCATTTTTACCTGAAAGTCCGGCAAGTTTGCCATCGCCATAAGGTTCAATTACAAAAGCAACTCCGTATGCAAGTTGCCTATTCAGAGTAAAGGAGAATCTGGTATAGAATTTGTAATCATCTCCGACATCGACAGGCTTCGAGGTAAAGGTATCACCATAGTGATGCTGGAAATCACCATCCAGAATACCCTGTACTTTTCCAGAGAAATCTGCTTCACCGCGGTAATCCCAGTTGGATTTTGTAAATGATTTCTTGTAACCATAATCAGTATTACCTTCTGAGAAAGGCAAACTCATCGTTGGAATAGGAGTAGGCGTTGTCTGGTGCAGTTCCGGATACGGATCCAACTCGATTCCGTAAAGGCATTCATATGTTACATCTCCACCGGCTTCACCAGCAGATTCAATATAAATCAAATGATCATTATTGAACAATTCTGACAGACTAATCTTATATGTCAGTGTAGGAATCTGCGGCTTTGAAACAACGCCGTATTCATCATAAGGGGCAAAATATACATTTAATGTCTCAGTCTTGCCGTCATATTCAACCCAGAAATCACTGTATAAATTATCCTGCAGCAATGCCGGACTTACAGTAGTTTCATAGTCAGTTCGGAGGTTTCCGTTCAAACAGAGATTAATAGTCTGATTTCCTTTTCTGACCGTAATATCAAGTGATTTGCTTCCGTCAGCATTTCTCAATTTGAACTGGTAGTAAACACCTCTGCTGTGAGCATTAAAATACGTATATCTAAGATTAAACGAGTAATCCGGAGAAAATTCGATAGGTACATTCGATCTTACTGAACCGCCGGTATGGAAAATATGGCTCGTATCGCCGAGATAATGCGGCTGAACAAAGCCTGTAGCATCACAAGTCCACTCATTAGGCTTAAAAGGTTCCTTATACTTAAATGCCGGATCACCCTGAGAGAAGACCTTATATTTATCAGCTGCCGGTGTAGGTGTAGGCGTACTTGTAGGTGTAGATGTAACCGTAGGAGTATTAGTAGGTGTTGATGTAGGTGTGCTCGTAGGTGAAGGTGTCACCGTAGGTGTATTTGTAGGGCCCCCTGTAGGTGTAACTGTCGCCGTAGGGGTATTTGTAGGTGTTGTTGTGGGCGTGCTCGTAGGTGTAGCTGTCGCCGTAGGTTTGTTTGTAGGTGTTGTTGTGGGCGTGCTTGTAGGTGTAGCTGTCGCCTTAGGTGTATTAGTAGGTGTTGATGTAGGCGTGCTTGTAGGTGTAGCTGTCGCCTTAGGTGTATTAGTAGGTGTTGATGTAGGCGTGCTTGTAGGTGTAGCCGTCGCCTTAGGTGTATTAGTAGGTGTTGATGTAGGCGTGCTTGTAGGTGTAGCTGTCGCCTTAGGTGTATTAGTAGGTG
>CADCJM010000021.1 GCA_902801755.1 Oscillospiraceae bacterium | reverse complement strand
CCTCAAGGCTCTCGGCAAGTGTCTTCATTGCTTCAGTGATAGCTTCTCTGTCCCAGTCAAGGTTCTCTAAGACAGGGATAGCCTTTTCGAGCATCTGCTTGGAAGATTCCAAAGTGGACTTGCTCTTCTTGTGCTCGAAAAGTGCGAGGTCGAAGTCTCCGTATTCCTTAATGAATGAGAGCTTCTCGGTGATCTCGTTGAATTTAGCGATCCTGGGCTTCAAGAGCTCTGCAAGGAGTGCATAGCATGAAGGATCGACACCTGCCTCATCGTAGAAAGGCTTTGCGTGTGTAAGGAAATCCTCATCGGACATTGCCTTGATGTGTTCCTGGTTGACCCATGAGAGCTTGTCGTAGTCGAAAACGGCAGGTGACTTGGAGATGCCGTTGATATCGAATGCTTCGATGAGTTCAGGCAGGGAGAAGATCTCTCTGGTGTCCTTGGGTGCCCAGCCGAGAAGAGCGATATAGTTGATGATCGCCTCAGGGAGGTAACCTTCGTTAACAAGATCCATAAAGCCTGTGGAGCCGTGACGCTTGGAAAGCTTGGAGATGACTTCATTGCCTTCCTCATCTACTGACTTGCCCATGATGAGCGGCAGATGGATATATGTGGGGATCTCCCAGCCGAATGCTTCGTAAAGGAGGTTGTACTTAGGTGTGGAAGATAAGTACTCGGATCCTCTTACAACGTGTGTGATGCCCATTGTGTGGTCATCGATAACGTTAGCGAAGTTATATGTAGGGAAGCCGTCTGTCTTGATAAGCACCTGATCGTCCAGATCCTCATTAGGGAAAGTGATATCACCGTAAACCAGGTCATGGTAGGATGTAGAGCCTGTAAGGGGCATCTTCTGGCGGATAACGTAAGGCATGCCTGCATCTAAGTTCTTCTGAATCTCTTCAGGGGACAGATCTCTGCAGTGTCTGTCGTAGCCTGTGCCCTCGGGAGCATTCTCCTTAAGTGCTTCAAGGCGCTCCTTGGTGCAGAAGCATCTGTAAGCCTTGCCTTGCTCAACGAGCTGCTCGGCGTAGGGCTTATACATGGAAAGCCTCTCGCTCTGGACGTAGGGACCGAACTCGCCGCCGATATCAGGTCCTTCGTCGTGCTCAAGACCTGCAAGCTTCATCGTGTCATATATAACTTGAGTCGCTCCCTCGACATAGCGTTCACGGTCAGTATCTTCGATCCTCAATACAAAAGTGCCGCCTTCGTGCTTAGCCGTAAGGTATTCGTAAAGGGCGGTGCGAAGATTGCCGACATGCATAAAGCCCGTAGGGCTGGGTGCGAATCTCGTTCTTATTTTCATACATAACCTCTATTAATAAATTTACCTGAGCGTATATTCTAACACTTTTGTGGTAATATACAAATTGACTTTGAAGAGCGAAAGGAGCCTTTAAGATCTTGGACAGACTTGATTGCAACAGGAGCTACGATTGCTTTACGGGAAGCGGTATCGCGGAAGAATTCGTTGCCGGGTTTATTCTCGAGCAGTACGACAATAGAGACCTGGGAGACCGCCAGATCAAGGCAGCCATTATCTCTGACAGACAGGTAAGCGCATATTATTACAACGCTTTTGAGAAGCAGTTCGTCTTGAGGAATATCAGGACATGTCTCATTACTGTCGAAGAGGGAGAACAGTTAAAGAACCTTTCGCAGGTCAATAATGTGGTAAAAGAGCTTAATGAATACGGTCTTAATGCCAATGACTGGATCATAGCACTGGGCGGCGGCCAGGTACTTGATATCGCATCTTTTGCTGCCGCGCTTTATACGGGAAAGTCCCGCTATATAGCAGTTCCGACGACGCTCTCATCCATGGCTGAGACATGCTGCGCGGATAAGGCATATCTTAACTCGGGAAGCCGCAAGAACACAGCTTCCGTCGCTATCTCGCAGACAGCGGTATTTATCGATCCGACATACCTTTCGACGGTTCCAAAAAAGTTTATTCCAAACGGTTATTCACAGATAATCAGATATGCTCTGCTCGCTGACTTCGGCCTTCTGACCGAACTGATCGAGATGTCGGGATCCAAGCCTTCGGATATAAGGGTATTCCTGAACCGTATCTATGCGGCAAGAGCGGCTATCGACAAGAAGAATCCATTGCTCCTGACACTTGGTTCAGAACTCTCGGAGGCGATAGAGGGATATTTCAGGTTTATGAATTATTCGGAGGGTGAGGCTCTGGCTTTAAGTCTTTATGCGACCGTTCCGGACAAGGCAAGACCTGCTTTTGCAGCGATCTATCTTAAACTGGGGCTTCCCACGGAGCTTAAGGGCGTAAGCTTCAATGCGATAATGAATTCTCTTAAGGATTCTTATAAGAAGGGATCTAACTCGGCTGATTCTCTCGTCTGCTATGAAGAGACTGAAGGCAAGGGCAGCTGGGCGATCGCCAATCCCACTGCCGATGAGGCTTTGACCATTTTGGAGGAGCGTCTGAAGAAGATTACTCCAAGCTCTTCACAAGTTGCCGCAAAAGATGAGGAAGCTTAGGGTATAATAGCGTAATTATGAACAGTACAAGATTTAAGAGAATAGTAGCAACAGCTATGTGTTTTGCGGTTCTGGCACAGCCGCTGCTTTTAACTTCCTGCAAAAAGGAGGCAAAGACAGGCAGAAGGGCCGCGGATTATGGCTCATTCGGCTCTGATATTGCAAGAGAGATCGCAGCTAAATTCCCTGAGAGAGCAGCTTATTCTGAGGGTGAGAAGGCGACAGGCGATTATATCGAATCCAAGATAAAGGAACTGGGGTATACTCCCGAGATCCAGAAGTTCGATAAGGAAGAAGCCGGAAGCTCTGCCAATTATATAGTTAAGGTTCCCGGAACGGGATTTTATGTCCACCAGTCAGACGGAACTTATCAGATCGAGCACAGAGTAGCCGTGATCGGCGCTCACTACGATGCTGCGATCCTTCCTGAATTTGCTCCTAAAGAGGATGAGAAAAAGAAGGATGACAAGAAAAAATCTGACAAGAAAGAGGACGGTGAGGCTGAGCCTACCGAGCGCCCGAAATATGTATTTGACGGCATCTCGGACAACGCTTCCGGAACCGCATGCGTCCTTACTGCCATGATGGCTTTC
This sequence comes from Oscillospiraceae bacterium, assembly GCA_902801755.1. Classification (GTDB taxonomy): domain Bacteria; phylum Bacillota; class Clostridia; order Saccharofermentanales; family Saccharofermentanaceae; genus Saccharofermentans. Next base: position 16,853 of record CADCJM010000021.1, on the reverse strand, counting down.
AAGGAATATACGAATATCGCTTACGACGTCTGGTTTGTATTCTTCGGTGCCGGCACTGATAACTTTGCAGGTGCAGATAAGTTCGTAACTTCGCTTCCCGGAGAAGAACTGTTGAGCATCGACGTCATGTACGATATCGACAGCCTTTATGCCGGAGACAAGGTGTATGCTTCCTCCGGATATAAGTCTCTGCTTTCCACTCAGAAATATGAGATGAGAAGAAAGCTTTACCAGGCTTATGACGTATGTTTTGCCAACCCTCTCTACACATATTACAGGTTCGACCTCTATTACAACGAATCAGGACTGAAGTTCGACATCAACGAAGACGGATATAAGGATATCTATAATGAAGTTTCCGGCACTATGTCAGACTATAAGCTCTTTGACGAGAGAGGCATCCCGGTCGTATATTTCGAGAGCTTTGACTATAACTACACAGCACTCGAAAAGATGAAGGAGACCAAGAACCTTAACATTCAGGACTTTGGTGGCAAGGTAAGAGGGACACCTTCTGACTGCACATATTTTCTCGATGAACTTCTTATTACAGAAGATGTTGACAGGAATAATGACGGTGAGATCGACTGCTCCGGCGACAGGCTCCAGATAAGGGTTAACTGTGTTGCTTTTATTGTTATCGAATCGCTTCTTAAGGGTTCCGATAAGGGTATGACACCTGCCCAGTATGAGGAATTCAAGAAGGAAGCTACCAGACAGACGTATTTTACTGAGTCTTCAGCGACTTCAGAGACGTCTGAAAGCAGCACTTAAAATCTGATACTCTTTCAAAAAATCCGACTTTGAATCTGACTGCTTATGTTATACTAAATAAGATAAGCATATTAAGAAGGACATGATCGATGTCTAATACATCTGTAATCAGCCAAATATTTGAGTTCTTGGGCGAGCTTTTTAAGAGCCTTGGCGAAGGCACGCTCTTTTTTGGCAGCATCTGGGACTTCATCAGATATGCGATCGATATTGCCCTCGTAACGTTCCTTTTCTACACGCTCCTGATGTTTATCAGACAGACAAGAGCATGGCAGCTTATCAAGGGTATCGTTTTCGTATTGGTCTTCGTAGCTTTCTGCGGTCTTGTCGGACTCGACATGGTCGGGTTCCTCTTTAACCGCGTTCTTTATATCGTTGCGATCCTTTTCGTAGTACTGTTCCAGCCGGAACTCAGAAGAGCGCTTGAGACGGTTGGTCTCAGGACTTCAAATGCTGCAAATCCTTTCAGACACAGCGAATCTGTAATGACAAGGGAAGAGCTTACGACCTTTATCAAGGAGATAAGTTCAGCATGTAAGGAAATGTCCAGGACATATACCGGCGCCCTTATCCTGATCGAGAGAAAGACCAAGCTCGATGAGCTCTTATCCCAGGAGAATGTTGTTACATTCGATTCCGAAGTAACGAGCTCCGTACTGCAGAGTATTTTCTATAAAGGTTCACCCATGCATGACGGCGGCCTTCTTATCAGGGACGGCAGGATCATCGCTGCAAGATGCCACGTTCCGCTTTCTGTCACCATGCATTCTCTGGAGCGCGCGGGAACACGCCACAGAGCTGCAGTCGGTGCGAGCGAGATGGGTGATACAGTAGCAGTCGTTGTTTCCGAGGAGAGAGGTAAGACATCTATTGCAGTTAACGGCAGACTTTTCGAGATGAGATCTGCAAAAGAACTTGAAGCAAATCTCTCATATCTGCTCGGACTTAAGGAATACGGCGCTGAGAATAAGTCATTCCTCGGCAGGCTCCTTGATAAGCTCCGCGGCAATTCCGAAGATAAGACAGATACAGTATTCAGTCCTGAAGAAGTAGAGAAGTCAGCAAGGGCAAAGACCGCTTCGACAAATGCTACTGAGACAACTCCCGCTGAGCCGATCGTTGCTACTACACAGGTTGAAGTGGCAGGTGAGACAGCTGTTCCGATTTCTATCCGTACTAAGGAAGCAGATGAGACATCTAATTCCAAGAGAGTCAGCACGGCGACAAGGGTTCTTTTCCTTGTGCTTTCACTGTTCCTCTCCACGATGCTCTGGATGTATATCCAGATCATTACGAACCCTGTTGTTTCAAAGAATATGACCGTTCCGATCAGCAAGTATCAGGATAGTGATCTGCCTGACAATATGTGGGTACAGTATCCTGTCAATACAGTTGACATTACGATCGTAGGACGTGCAAATACGATTAATCAGCTTACACCGGATGATATCATCGTTTCTGTCGATTACAGCAACATTAACGATGAGGATACCGGCATTGTTAATCTTAAGGTTAACGTAAAGCCGCGCGACAACGGAGTATATTTCCGTGTCGACCGACAGCAGCCACAGACAATACCGGTCACGGTATACTCGTCTAACAAATGATTCTCATTGCCCGAATCGGGTAAGAGGAGGGCGGAAAGGATATAACATGATAGAGACAAAAGATCTTATCGATTTAACACACACATTGGCCGCCCCCATTCTTGAAGACAAGAAGTATCCCTGGGAAGCACTTCCCCTTATCAAGGAATTCATTCTCCGGTTAGGCCCCACACTTGATCCCGAAGTATATGAGAACAAGGGCGAAGGCATCTGGATCGCTAAGAGTGCTAAGGTATTTGATTCTGCTTATATTGCCGGTCCCTGCATCATCGGACCTGAGACTGAGGTGCGTCAGTGCGCATTCATCAGAGGCAGCGCGCTCATCGGCTCAAAGTGCGTGATCGGCAACTCCACAGAACTTAAGAACGTAATCATCAGCGATAACGTTCAGGTTCCTCACTATAACTATGTCGGCGATTCCATCCTCGGATATAAATCACATCTTGGTGCTGGAGCTATTACATCCAACGTTAAGTCTGATAAGACATTGGTATGCGTTAAGAATGGTGATGAGGTAATCGAGACAGGCCTTAAGAAGTTCGCAGCTATCGTTGGCGATAATGTTGAAGTAGGCTGCCAGAGCGTTCTTAACCCCGGTACGGTAATCGGCAGAGGCTGCCGTGTATATCCGCTCTCAAGAGTAAGAGGCGTTATCCCTGAAAAGCATATTTTCAAAGATAAGGACGAGATAGTTCCTATTGAAGAATAAACCGGAAAATTTTAAAGGGCGCTCAATGAGCGCCCTTTAATTTGTGTTCGTGAATATTTATCAGACTACGCTGTCCTTGAGCTTATCGAAAGCAGCTTTTGCTACTTGTCTTACGTTAGGATCTGAGTCTGCAAATGCAAGCTTCTTTACATATTCTTCGCAGTGCTTGGCGTGAATATCTGCTGCTGCAGTAGCTGCTGCTGCTCTTACCATAGGGGAAGAATCACGTAAAAGAGGAATAAGAGCCATTCCAGCTTCGTAATTAGGGCACATTCCCATAGCCATAGCTACAGTCATACGTACGTCATCTTCCTGGCTGTCAGCATATTTGAGCAGTGCGCCAAGTTTCTGCTTCGATCCGAGTTTGAGGATTTTGTCTTTCAAAGCGTCAGTGCGTCCCATAGGTTAGACTCCTACTATCGTAATACTCAACAATATTATAGAGTAAAATTCCGAAAAAAACATCACTCTCACCAAAATAACCTGAAATATTTATAGTTTTTGGTATACTTTGCTCTATAATACTTTTGATTATACAATCAAAACATAAAAATAAAACAATCTTTTACCATTTTTTGATTGTTTTGAGAGGTAAATTTTTAATGAACAGACTTACTTACGGATTATCCGTATTGTTAATTTCGGGAGCGGTTTTACTTTCATCTTGTTCGATGAACTTAGGACCGGAAACATTGCCTTCAACTACACCATCAACAGAACCATCTGAAACAGAACCTGAAGTAACTACAAAACAGACAACACCTGAATCAACAGAGCCCGGCAGTGAAGCTCTTGTTACTGAGAAAGTAGTAGAGAGATACGGTAACCTTACAACGAAGGGAACTATGCTCTGGAGCAGCAAGGGCGAACAGGTTGTACTTAAGGGTATGAGTTCTTACGGTATCCAGGACTGCATGAATTTCTTTACGCCTGATGTTGTTAAGACATTAGCTGAAGACTGGGGATGTGATGTTCTGAGAATTACGATAAACGGCGATGCTGACACAGGTTACATGAAAGAGCCTGATAAGTATTTCGATCCGATCTGTAAGATCATCGATATGTGCGTTGAGCAGGGTATATACATCATTATCGACTGGAACGTCGGTTACGATAAGGAAGCTACAGAGACAAAGAAGGCTGCTGTTGACCTGTTTACGAGGCTCACGGCAATCTATTCTGATTCTCCGAATCTTATTTTCGAGATCGCAAATGATGATTCCACACCTGATGAAGCAAATCCGATAAAGGATGAATGGACCAAGGTTACAGTTCCTTTTGTTACTGATGTGATCAAGGCTATAAGAACTAACAGCCCCAAGAGCCTTGTTATCGTCGATGCTCCCGGCAACGGTCTGGATATCGGTGCCGTTGTGGATTCCAAGACAAAGCTCAAGTTCGACAATATTGCCTATGCGTGCCGTATTTTCTCCGGTACTCACGGAGAAGAACAGCGTGAAGCAATACAGAAAGCTCTCAAGAAGGAATACTGCATGTTCGTATCTGAATGGGGACTTTGCAGTATCGACATGAAGGGCGGCATCTATTATCTCGAAAGTGATAAGTGGCTGGAATTCCTGTCTGAGTACAGGGTCTCCTGGTGTATCTATGCGATCGGAAGCAAGGTTAATAATGACTCTAATGCGCTTAATCTCCTTTCAGATAAATATACTGATGAGCAGAAAGCGGGTCACTGGCCGGATGGCCTGATCTCCAAAGCCGGACTTTATGCCAGGGAGCAGATCCTTTACGGCAAGGTGAATTCGGAAACCGAAGAGACGACGGCCGATTCTGCCGAGACAGCTGCAACTGCCTGATAAGGATTTTTGGATATGCCCAGAGCCGGATACAAAGTCGCAAATAACAGGAGCAGGTCTGAAGTGCTTGCTCTTGAGACTGACCGTTTAAGGCTTTCAGTTCTTCGCAAGAGCGAAGCACCCAGAGTTGCAGACTACTTTATCAGGAACAGGGAGTTCCATAAGCAGTTCGCCCAGACTCATACGGACGATTACTTCACTGTCTCCATGCAGAAAAAATATCTTGCATATGATTACGAGTCCTTTCTTGAGGGGACACTTGTTCCCTTATGGATAATATCCCGGGAGACCGGGGAGATCATCGGAAGGGTATCTTTCTTTAACTTTGCTTACGGCGGAATGATGTCTTGTGCCTGCGGATACCACCTTGACAAGGATCACACAGGCAGAGGATACATGACAGAAGCCTTGAAAGGTGCGATGGCTTTTGTTTTCGACGAGTATAAGATGCACCGTATCGAAGCGTTCATCCTGCCTGAGAATGAAGCATCCTTAAAGCTCGTAAAGAGAGCGGGTTTCCATTATGAAGGGCAGAGGATCTCTTATATGCACATAAACGGGAGATACAGGGACCATGAAGCGTTCTATATCCTTGAGGATGATGTAAAGAACGGGGCATTTTAAGCGAAGTTTTTGAAAAAATGTAAATTTGGCTTATTATGTAACAAAAAATAAATATATTTACACGCAAAGTGTGCAATAATAAAGTAAATAATTCCGTAAACGTATAAAAGCGGAGGTGACTATTGTGAACAAAAAGAGATTTACAACCGCGCTTGCAGCTGCTCTTATGGCTGGCGTTATTTGTATTGGTGTAGTCGGATGTAAGAAGGAAGAACCTACAGAAACTACTACCGAGACTACAGAACAGACAACAACTACTACCACAACGGTTCCTACAACAACTCTTACGATGTTTTCAGGACCGATGGTAAACGATACAGAAGTTAACTGGACAGAGACAAAGCTTGAGTCACCAAAGACTCTTTATGTCGTTGTTACTAAGGGCGAGTTCCTCAATGTAAGAAACGGTCCGGGAACTACATACGATAAGGTTGGTACTCTTACAAGAGGCCAGTCTGTAACTGTCGTTGCAGTAGCTAAGAATATCTGGTACAAGACAAATGACGGATTCTTCGTTTCAGACACATATCTCTCGACAAAGATTCCTAACTAAAATTCTTAGTTGATTATTTTCAAACCTTAGTGTAATATACATAGGCACTTGATTTGAGTGCCGCATATGCGAGTGTAGTTCAATGGTAGAACTTCAGCCTTCCAAGCTGACCACGTGGGTTCGATTCCCATCACTCGCTCCAGGGTCATTAGCTCAGCTGGATAGAGCAACAGCCTTCTAAGCTGTGGGCCGGAGGTTCGAGTCCCCCATGGCTCACCATCACAAAGCGCTTCGTGTCTCACGGAGCGCTTTTGGTTTTTTATGTAATAAAATGCATAATTTTGTACCTCCCGATTTTACATAGCGGATATTCTGTTTTCATTGTTGTTCGAAAATCACTTTGTTAAAATATTTTTACGAATAAGGGAGGTATTATATATGATCCGTTGTGCTAATTGCGGAGCATCTGTAAGTGATGATTCCGTTTTCTGTGGCGTATGCGGTAAGGAGACAGGTATAAATGCAGGTCTCTCGTCCGCAGAAAGCATTGCGCTGGCTAAGGAGCTTGCTCAAAAATACGAGAGCCGTGACTTGCTCATGGCTCAGATCTCAAATTGTGAAACTGCTATTGCACGTAATAAAGCCAGTATTACAGGAGCCAGATATTCCACATTCAGGTTTTTCTGGCCGTCTCTTTTAGTGGCCCAGGGTGTTGTTGTCGTTGTGGCTTTTATGCTTGGCATTTTAGCCGGTGCAACAGGGAATGCAAAATTAGTTGATTATGCCAAATACATATGTCTTCTGGCTGAGGCTGTTACCCTTCTTATCGGATATTTTATTGCCTGCGGCAGAAGAGACCAGGCTAACGGTAAGATCTACCGGGAAGAAGATAATGTCCGCAGCGAATGCAAAAAGATTGAGAATGAACTTGACGGTTATAAAACTGAGTTAAATAAAATTAACAAAGACTTGAAGGAGTATGACCGTCTGATTCCTGCGACAATGCGCCGGAAAGAGATAATGGCAAAGGTCATAGGAATACTTGAATCCGGTGAGGCTTCGGATTTCAACCAGGCTATATCTTTGTGTTCCAGAAGATGAGCCTTCTAACAGACGCGTTGCAGGAGATCGGAAATGAATTGCATTAAATGTGGTGAACCTGTCGGAGAAGGATTTAAGTTCTGCATGAAGTGCGGAACACCTGTAGGCTCACAGCCTGCACCAGGTCCGGAAGCATCTGCCCCTTCTGTGGCGCCTGTGGAGATCAATCCCACAGCCCCTGAGAAGCCTTCGATGCCTTACTATCAGCCCGTAATGCAGGGCGGCAATATTATGCTTCCTGTGGGAAGGAAGTTCAGGGTGCGCTGTCCAGACTGCGGATGCGTCCAGGATGACATCAAAAGGGATACTACAGCAGGTTTTCCGTGTCCTTCATGCAAGAAAGCCTATGCATACGGCGGTCAGCTTCTGATATACAGAATGGGATGTTTTTATCCTCTTTATGCCGCTGTGCCCATGAGCATCGTCATAGACGGTCTTGATTACGGAAGTATCACGAACCAGGAGTCTGTCAGGATAATGCTGGCTTCAGGCCCTCACACGGTCTGCTGCGGCAATATAGGCAACAAGCTCTCGAACCAGTTCCAGATCGTCGTAAGCCCTGAATACTATAACTTTGCGTTTAAGTTCAATCTCGTATACCACGGTCCATGGACTTATCCGGGCAGAGGCATCCCCATGGAGTTTACCCAGTGCGCTCCTGAGGAGATTCCTGACATTTGATCAAACTCTTTTTAGTTTATTGTGACAAGGTTGTCCGTTTTTGGGACAACCTTGTTTTTTGCCTCCTTTAGGCTTGAAGGATATCGAAATCTTTGTGATATAATCGAAAAGTCAAATACATATATATTATTTATTTTAAGGAGTTGGGAACAATATGCCGGGTAAGAAAGATTACGGCAATGAGAGTATTTCGATGCTCAAGGGCGAAGATCGTGTAAGACTTCGTCCGGCTGTTATTTTCGGTTCAGACAATCTCGAGGGATGCATTCATTCCTTCTTTGAGATTCTTTCGAACTCTATCGACGAAGCCAGAGAGGGGCACGGCGATAAGATCATCATCACCAGATTTGCTGACGGTACGATCGAAGTCGAGGACTTCGGACGCGGAATCCCTATGGATTACAATGCCAAAGAGGGAAGATATAACTGGGAACTCGTTTACTGCGAGCTTTATGCCGGCGGTAAGTATAACAATAACTCATCAGGCGACTATGAATTCTCTTTAGGCCTTAACGGTCTTGGTGCATGTGCTACACAGTATGCATCGGAATTCTTCCAGGTAACTGTATTCAGAGACCATACGAAGTATGAGATGGGCTTTAAGAAGGGTGTTCCTGTTACAGAGCTCATGCAGGAGCCTTACAGATTTAAGAGAACAGGTACCATCCAGCGCTGGAAGCCTGATACGGAAGTATTTACAGAGATAATCATTCCTCTTGAGACATTTAAGGAGATCATCAAGCGCCAGTCCGTTATCAACAGCGGAATCGAATTCATCCTTAAGGATGCCGAGTCAGGCGAAGAGTTCTCCTTCATGTATCCTGAGGGCATCAAGGGCTATGTCGATGAATTAAACGACATGAAGGGCTTTACCGAGACATATACTTTCTCCGGTGAAGGCAGAGGCAGAGATAAGGAAGACCGCGACGAGTACAAGGTAAGAGCCGAGGTCGCATTCTGCTTCAATAACGAAGTTAATGCTCTTGAATATTTCCACAATTCCAGCTTCCTTGAGCACGGCGGATCCCCTGACAAGGCCGTAAGGAATGCTTTTGTTGCGGAGATCGACAAGCAGATAAAGCTTAAAGAGAAGTATAAGGCCAATGAATCCAAGATAACATTCCAGGATATTGCAGATTCCCTGATCCTTGTTACCAATACATTCTCCACTCAGACTTCTTATGAGAACCAGACAAAGAAGGCTATCAACAACAAGTTCATCCAGGACTTCATGACCCAGCTCATCAGGGATAATCTTGAGATCTGGTTTATCGAGAACAAGGATTTTGCTGCCAAGACTATAGAGCAGATCCTTATAAATAAGCGTGCGCGTGAGAATGCTGAGAAGGCTAAGGTCAACATCAAGAAGACACTCATGGGCAAGGTCGACATCAACAACAGGATCAAGAAGTTTGTTGACTGCAGGACCAAGGATGTTTCCAAGCGTGAGCTCTACATCGTAGAGGGTGACTCGGCTTTGGGTTCCGTTAAGCTTGGAAGAGATGCCGAATTCCAGGCTGTTATGCCTGTAAGAGGTAAGATCTTAAACTGCCTTAAGGCTGATTACGCAACGATCTTTAAGAGTGAGATCATTACAGATCTTCTTAAGGTCTTAGGCTGTGGCGTTGAGATCAAGAACAAGCATACCAAGGATATGAGTGCGTTTAATCTCGACGACTTAAGATGGAACAAGATAATAATCTGTACCGATGCTGACGTCGACGGATTCCAGATCAGGACACTGATCCTTGCCATGCTCTACAGACTTACACCTACTCTTATTGAGAAGGGTTATGTCTATGTTGCTGAATCTCCGCTTTTCGAGATCACATACAGACCCAAGGGCAAGAATGCCAAGGAAGAGACTTATTTTGCTTTCAACGAGAAGGAGAAGGCTGAGATCCTTGCAAAGGTCGATCCCAAGCTCTGCACGATCCAGCGTTCAAAAGGTCTTGGTGAGAACGAGCCTGAAATGATGTGGCAGACCACAATGAATCCGAAGAGCAGAAGACTTATCAAGGCTTGCCCTGAAGACGCTCAGAAGACAGCAGAGGTCTTCGATCTGCTCTTAGGCGATAATCTTGCAGGAAGAAAACTCCATATCGAGATGGATGGTAAGAAGTACCTCGATATGCTTGATTTAGGGTGATGTAAATGGCACGTAAGAAGAAAGAAGATATCAATTCAGATTCATTGAAGAGCAGGCTTACAGACAGTAATGCCAAGGATATGCCGGCTGTAGACCAGCCTATTACCGATATGCTCGAGATCAACTATATGCCGTATGCAATGAGCGTCATTGTATCTCGTGCTATTCCTGAGATCGACGGCTTCAAGCCTTCACACAGAAAGCTCCTCTATACGATGTATAAGATGGGACTTTTAGGCGGCAACAGGACTAAGTCTGCAAACGTAGTCGGCCAGACCATGAAGCTCAATCCTCACGGCGACCAGGCTATCTACGACACGATGGTAAGACTTACCAGAGGCAATGGTTCATTGCTGCATCCTTTCGTTGATTCAAAGGGTAACTTCGGTAAGCAGTATTCCAGGGACATGCAGTGCGCTGCACCGCGTTATACGGAAGTAAGGCTTGAGAAGATCTGCGAAGAGATCTTCAAGGGAATCGACAGGAATGCCGTCGATATGGTTGATAACTACGACGGTACACTTAAAGAGCCAACATTGCTTCCTACTACATTCCCGGCAGTCCTCGTTAATGCGAATCAGGGTATCGCCGTTGGTATGGCATCCAATATCTGCTCTTTTAACCTTGCAGAGGTTTGCGCTGCCACCGAAGCTTACATGAAGGATCCTTCATGTGATCTTTTAGAGATCATGCCCGCGCCGGACTTTTCGGGCGGCGGCAAGATCCTTTACAGCAAAGAGCAGATGAAGGCTATCTATGACACAGGTAAGGGTACTTTCTCAGTAAGGGCAAAGTACAGAGTCGACAAAGCCAATAACCTTATTGAGATCACGGAGATCCCTTATTCCACAAGTGTTGAGGCGATCATTGATAACATTGCCGATCTTGTTAAGAGCGGCAAGGCAAAAGAGATCGCCGATATCAGAGACGAGACAGACTTGGATGGTCTCAAGATCACTATCGACTGCAAGCGTGGAACTGATCACGAGCAGCTGATGACCAAGCTATTCAGATTTACAAAGCTTGAAGATACTTTCTCATGCAATTTCAACATCCTTATCGACGGCACGCCAAGAGTAATGGGCATTCCGCAGATAATCGACGAATGGCTCAATTGGAGAAGGACCTGCGTATCAAGAGAACTTCAGTTCAACCTCGATAAGATGAAGAAGAGACTTCATTTGCTCGACGGTCTTGCTGTTATCCTCCTTGATATCGACAAGGCGATCAAGATCATCAGAGAGACAGAACTTGAAGCAGACGTTATCCCTAACCTCATGAAGGGCTTTGGAATCGACGAAGAACAGGCTGAGTTCGTTGCTGAGATCAAGCTCCGTAACATCAACAAGCAGTATATCCTCAACAGGATCGCTGACAGGGATAAGCTCAAGGCTGATATCGCAGATACTGAAGATATTCTTGGAAGCCCCAGAAGGATCAACAACCTTATCATTAAGACATTAAAGGAAGTTGCAGAGAAGTACGGACAGCCCAGAAAGTCTGAGCTTGTAGGCATGGAAGAGACAGAGACATTTGTAGAGTCCGCAGTTATTCCTGATTACAGACTCCACCTGATGCTTACACGTCACGGCTATCTTAAGAAGCACACTATGAAGTCTTTGCAGAGTGCAGGCGAGCTTAAGACCAAGGACGATGACGAGATCTTCATGGGATTTGAGTGTGAGAACAAGTCTGACCTTCTTATCTTTACTGATAAGTGCAATCTCTATAAGACTCATGTATACGACTTCTCCGACACGAAGCCGGGTGATCTCGGACATTACCTGTCCAGTGAGCTCGAAATGGAAGATGGCGAGAGACCGATATTCATGATCTCCACGACAGACTACAAGGGAATCCTCTTTATCGCTTTCGAGAACGGCAAGGCGGCAAGATTCCCGATCTCTTCCTATGAGACAAAGCAGAACAGAAAGAAGCTTATTAACGCATACTTTGACGGAAGCAAGGCTATAGGATTCATGCTTCTCGATGAGACTGAGGATCCGGATCTTATTGTTACCAACAGTCTTGACAAGGCTGCTGTATTCAAGGCATCCCTGATCCCGCTTAAGACAACAAGAACTACACAGGGCGTCCAGCTCCTTGTATCAAAGAAGGGCTCAGTATTGAGGTCTCTTGCAAGGCTTGCTGAAGTAGACGTTCAGGATCCCGAGTACTACAGGATCCGTAAGGTGCCGGCAATCGGCTACTACATCAGAGAACATTCATTGGAGGCGAAGCAGGTTAGCTTTGACGATCTGAAGTGACGGTATTTTCTTCCGAGTATTACGTCGGTGATGACGAGATAAAGAACACAAAAGGCTACAACATTGCAGCTGTTCTTTGTGCTGTCATGATCATAGCCTTATTGATCACGACCGTCGTTCTCGGAAGTAAGAATGCTTATGAACTTGAGACGGTTCCGAGCTTTGAACTTGCGATAGATGAGGGCAGATATTCTGACGCCCTTGAACTCTACCGCGGCATTCAGGATGAGGTGCTGAAGTCTTCTCCTGATGACCAGGCTTCGAATGCTGCAAGAGTTCAGATGTTAAATGACATGCAGAGCATAGTAAGGGAGCGTGTTGATACGATATGCAACCGTATTGTCAGCAACCGATATGTGCTTACTCCGAGTGATATCAATTTCCTTGATTCTATGAAGGAACTTACGAGCTCTGTCGTATCTGAGAGGCTTAACAGCATTTGTGAGGATTTCCTTTTAGGTAAGGTCGAGAAGCCTGTCGTTATGTATTTTTTCGAGCAGGTGCAGCCGATCGGTAATTTCTCCGCGACTGCAAATCCTCTTTTAAGAGAGCTGGATTTTATTGAGTCCGCTACAGGTGACGTTCAGACGGCTGAAGTTAAATACAGCGAGGGCGATTATATCGCTGCTGTCCAGAAGTACACCCAGGTGGATAACAGCTATGACGGATTCGTAGGCGAATACTGCGGCAAGAGAATTGCTGACATAAAGGAAACGATGTATGAACCAATGATGGCTGAAGGAGACCATTTGCTCCAGACATTAAAGTTCTATTCCGCAGAAAAGCTTTTCTCTGACCTCGCAGTTATTTTCCCTGAAGACGAACTTATCAAGAGCAGTCTTCTTGAAGCTACGTCACATACAAGTGAGGTAAAGGAATACAGGGGCAAGATCGAATGTATCTGCGTAAGATCCCTTATTGCAGATAACGAAGTTGCTTTCAGGGGAAGGGTACATTCACCCAATACCAATCTTTACCTTACAAACAGGGAATTTGAGAAGATCCTTGAGAATCTCTATCAGAGAGGCTATGTTCTGGTCGACGTTGAGAATCTGATCGATCAGAGTGACCCGTCGTTCCTTCTTGAGCGCAACCTGAAGGTTCCTAAGGGCAAGAAGCCTTTGATCGTTGTTATCGAAGATCTCCAGTACAGCGCTTCGGCATACAACTGCGGAACATGCAGAAGACTCGTTTTAAACGATGAGAACCAGGTGTGCGGTGAGTATAAGAACCAGGCAGGCGAGAATGTTGTCAGCAGAACGGCTGAAGCTATCGGACTTCTTGATGTATTCGTCGAAAAACACCCGGATTTCACATATGACGGTGCGAAGGGAATCATCTCGGTAAGCGGTCACGAAGCTGTTTTCGGATATGTCGTTGCAGCAGGTGAGATCGAGGATCGAAATGCCGCTCTGTCAGCTGCAAACCTTCCCCAGATCAACCCTACAAATGATGATATCGATAATGCGAGAGAGCAGGTAACCGCTATCAAGAACGTGCTTGCAGATAACGGCTGGAAGTTCGCTTCATGCACATACAATTATATTGCGGACTGCAGAAATACCGAGAAACAGGTGCTGATGGATGACCATACCAAATGGATGGATCAGATCGGAAGCCTGTTTGGTGAGGTCCATATACTTGTTTATCCGAATGGTAATTATATCTACGGTACAGATGACAGGGCTGTTTACTACAAGAACAGAGGATTCAGAATATTCTTCGGAGGCGGAGCAACACCTTATCACATCTACGGTGATAACTATCTGTTTGTTGACCGTGCCATGATGAGCTATAAGACATTGAACAGAAAAGCTTACAAGGAGCTGTTTGATTATAACGAGATCATCGATCCTGTAAGAACTCAGAACTCTGACAAGAAGCAGGGGTAATATTAATATTACATTTCATTTTCAAATTCTTTGTTCACATAAAGTGTTTTTTATTATAATGTAAGTTGTGAAGAGCATTATTGTCTTCCCGAAGGGAGCTATATTTATGGGCAGAATCGACAAACTTACTAACCTTACCGAGAAGGAAGAGGTTCTCTGGCAGGACAGGAAGAGATATTTTGGCATGCCCATCTCTTTTACTATTTACAGCTTCACACAGAATAAGCTCTATTATAAGAAAGGTATCTTCAACATCAGTTCTGAAGAGATCCTCTTATACAGGGTTTTGGATATCACATTCAAGCAGTCTATCTGGCAGAAGATATTCGGTGTAGGTTCGGTCATTCTTACGACCGCTGACAAGACTTCACCGGTTCTTGAGCTTAAGAATATCAAGACACCTGACAGGATCAGAAAAGCTCTGAGCACATTGGTTGAGCAGAGACGTGACGAGAAGCGTGTTACCGGCAAAGAGATGTTCGGTGCAGCAGGAATGTTCCACGATCACGGTGATCTTGAAGGCGTTGATCTTGACGGCGACGGAATTCCTGATGTTCATTGATCGAGGTTTAAGTAGTGGAAACTAGGATTGACAGATTCGGCAGTGTAAGAGAAGACAAGATAAAACAGCTTAAAGAGCTGATCAATGAGTCAAAATATATCGTGTTCCTTGGAGGAGCAGGTGTATCTACCGAGAGCGGAATCCCTGATTTCAGAAGCGGCGCCGGTATCTATAATACTGAGAGCGGCACAAAGTACAGACCGATCGACATCATTGCTCATGACTTCTTTATGGAGCATCCGGAAGAATTTTACGATTTCTATAAGCGTAAGCTCATCTATCCTGATGCAAGGCCTAATAAGGCGCATAAGGCTCTCGTAAGACTTGAGAGACAGGGAAAGCTTAAGGCAATTATCACTCAGAATATCGATAACCTTCACCAGGAAGCAGGAAGCAAGTGCGTAATCGAGCTTCACGGTTCTGTTTACAGAAACTACTGCATGAACTGCGGCAAGAAGTTCAATATCGAATACATCGCATCCCAGGAAGGTGTTCCTCACTGTGACAAGTGCGGCGGTATCGTAAGACCCGACATCGTTCTTTATGAAGAGAACTTAGAGCATGAGAACGTCGATAACGCTATTAAAGCGGTTAAGAAGTGCGACCTCATGATCATTGCAGGTACGTCACTTACAGTTTATCCGGCTGCTACTTTCGCACAGTTCTTAAAGCATGACAGGATCGTAATTATCAATAAGAGTTCCACATACATGGATCTTAAGGCTCTGCTTACTATCCACGATAACGTTGGTGAAGTATTAGATAAGGTCGTTCCTAAGCGCATTTCAAGGAAGACAACTGCTTCCAAGACCGGTGCAAAGAAGACAACCGCGAAGAAGACTACTTCAAAGAAGACAAACACAAAGACAGCATCCAAGACAACAACTAAGTCAGCTGCTTCAAAGAAAGAAACGGAAAAGAAACCTTCGGCCAAGAAACCAGCTGCTTCAAAGGCGAAGAAGAATGAAAGCTGATCTTAAGTATTACGAAGATAAAGAGAAGGAAATAATTGCCGGTCTTGCCAAATACGGAAGGCAGAGCGGCATTTTATCATTTTTAAGATTACTTGCTTTTCTGGGTGCTGTGGCACTTTTCGTCAGTGCATATGCAGCCGGTATTCCGCTTTTGTATTTGGCAGGTGCTGTTGTATTTATCGCTTTTATCGTCCTCTGCATTGTTCATGGCGGCATACAGGACAAGGTTAATTATCTGACAGAACTGTCCAAGGTCAACGCATCTTATATCGCAAGGATCAAGGGTGATTTCAATGAGCTCCGCAATATTGCAGTTAAGGGCTTAAAGAGAGCAGAGGATATAGGGTTTGCAAAGAGCAGACTTTACGGCAAGGACTTTGACGAGCCTTCACATGATTACTGTCTTGATCTCGATGTTTTCGGAAAGAAATCATTATTCTCGTTATTTAATGTTTCTGAGACTGCATTCGGCAGAAGAAGGTTTGCTGACAGCCTCTTAAAGCCCCATGTATCTGATATTTCAGTTGATGAGCTTAAGGCAAGACAGTCTGCAGTAAAGGAGCTTATCAGCAAGCCTGATGTGCTTATGGACTATCAGGCTACTGCAAGAATGGGACACATGACCAAAGATCCAAAGGCTCTTATGGATTTTGCTTCCTCAGGCTCGAAAACAAAGACAATAGCAAATGTCATTGCCATATTAGGCTGTGTAATCTGGCTTTCAGTTCCGGTAGCTTATATAGCATTTCCTGAACAAGCATCTGCAGCGATCCCGGCCTGCCTTATCGTTAATCTGATCATCTTTATGATCGGTCGCACCTTCAACGATTCTTACCTTAAGGCATGTGAAGGAATGCCCAATCAGGTTAAGACGATGTTAAAGCTCTATAAGATCCTTGGTGATGCAGGCTTTGAGGATGAACTTATTAAGTCGCTTATTAAGGGAAAAGAAGACTCGGACGGAGCTTATGAATCTCTCAAAAAGCTTGATAATGCATTGAGGTTTGCAGGCATACGTACACAGCCTTTGTTTGCTCTGATCTTTAATCTCATCGCGCCTTTGGATTATCTGATATCTTTCTTACTTGGCAACTGGGCAGTTAACCATGGAAAGGATCTGCCTTTTTATATCGACGGTTTGTCTGAGATCGAATCACTTATGTGTGCGGCCCAGACAGGACTTGTATTGGAAGAGAGCACATT
>CADCJM010000020.1 GCA_902801755.1 Oscillospiraceae bacterium | reverse complement strand
ATTTCATGCTTCGCATGCAACAAGGACAACATGACATATGCAAAGAAGTATCTCAATGCTCAGACGATCTGCACCAACAAGGTAAACCAGCTCGCCCACGCAAGATATCTTCCCAATGCTGAGGCTGTATACCAGCACATGATGAAGCATGCCGCTATCCTTCGTCCGAAGTTCGAAGAATGCCAGAAGGTTCTCAATGAAGAGCTCGGTTTTGACGATCTCTGGCACTGGACAAACCCCAAGGGCGGTTACTTCGTAAGCTTCTACGCTATGCCCGGAACGGCTACAAAGGTCGTATCAATGTGCAAGGAGGCAGGCGTTGCACTTACTCCTGCAGGCGCAAGCTATCCTTACGGAAAGGATCCTTCTGATTCGAATATCAGACTTGCTCCTTCATTCCCCGGAATCGAAGATATCGAGAAGGCCGTCAGAATCCTCACGATCTGTGCTAAAATCACAGCAGTTGATAAATTGTTGGAGGATCTTTGATAATGACTAAAGACACTTACGAGAGCCCTTTAAACTCCCGCTATGCCAGTCGCGAGATGCAGTACATCTTCTCACCGGATAAGAAGTTCCGCACCTGGAGACTTCTTTGGATCGCATTGGCAGAGGCAGAGAAGGAATTAGGCCTTAATATCACTGATGAGCAGATTGCTGATCTTAAAGCTCACAAGGATGATATTGATTATGAGGACGCCGCTGCTGAGGAGAAGATCCGCCGTCACGACGTAATGGCACACGTCCATTCATACGGCAAGCAGGTCAAAGGTTCAGGCGCTGACGCCATTATTCACCTTGGAGCTACATCCTGCTATGTCGGTGACAATACAGACATCATCATTATGAGAGAAGCGTTGGAACTCATCAGAAAGAGACTCGTTGTAGTTATCTCAAAGCTTGCTGATTTTGCTGATGAATATAAGGCTATGCCTACATTGGGATTCACACATTTCCAGCCCGCACAGCTTGTAACAGTAGGTAAGAGGGCAACACTCTGGCTCCAGGATCTTGTTTTCGATCTTGAGACAGTAGAAAATGCCATCGCTTCCTTAAAACTCCTCGGATGCAAGGGTACTACAGGTACTCAGGCATCGTTCTATGATCTTTTCGACGGCGATCACGAGAAGTGCGTTGCTCTCGACAAGAAGATCTGCGAGAAGATGGGATTTGAGCAGTCTTACTACGTATCTGGCCAGACATATTCCAGAAAGATCGATTACACCGTTCTTTCCGCTCTTGCAGCAATTGCTCAGAGCGCTCACAAGTTCTCAAACGATATCAGACTTCTCCAGCACTTAAAGGAGATCGAAGAGCCTTTTGAGAAGAACCAGATCGGATCTTCCGCTATGGCATACAAGAGAAACCCGATGAGATCCGAGAGAATCGCATCACTTTCCAGATATGTAATTGCTGACGTATTAAATCCTGCCATGACATCTTCAGAGCAGTGGTTTGAGAGAACATTGGATGACTCTGCAAACAAGAGGATCTCAGTTCCTGAGGCATTCCTTGCAGTTGATGCTATCCTCGGAATCTACACAAACGTTGTTTCAGGTCTTGTCGTATATCCCAAGATGATCGAAAAGCACATCCTTGACGAACTGCCTTTCATGATGACTGAGAATATCATGATGGAAGCAACAAAGAAGGGCGGAAACCGTCAGGAACTCCATGAGGAGATCCGCCAGCTTTCTATGCAGGCAGGTTCTGTTGTTAAGAATGAAGGCAAGCCCAATGATCTTCTTGAGAGGATCGCAGCTGACCCTAAGTTCGGCATGACAATGGATGAACTCCTTAAGTTAAGAGATCCTAAGCTCTATATCGGACGATGTCCCGAGCAGGTTGACGCATTCCTCAATGAGTGTGTCAGACCGTTGATCGCAGCGCACAAGGATGACCTTGAAGTAAGTGAAGTTGAGCTGAAAGTATAAAGACAAGTAAGCAGAACAAAACAGAAACTTAGCGGGATATTCCGGCTGGCGTGATCGCAGTTTGGCATATCCCGCTTTTTATATTAAAATATAAATAACTCGAGCATGGCGGCCTCTAAATTGGACCTACATGACATAGCTTGGGCCTGTCTTTTTGATGTAAAGCCTTGTAAGTTGGACTATTGAGATCTGATACCTGAGCACCGCCCTGGATTTCCGGGTGTCAATCAGAGTCCGTTGTGTTTCGGGGGTTTTTAAGGAGAATATGATGGAACAATATATTGATGCATATAATTCGGCATCTTACGGCCCGGCCTCTGATATTGCGGCTGGTGCTGTTTTTTTATACCTGAAATTGATAAATATGAGATCCTGCCGATGTTGAATCATGATCTGACCGGCTTAATGATTTAACACGAAAAGGAGAATTGATATATGAAACTTTACAACACACTTACAAGATACAAGGAAGACTTCAAGCCTATTGAAGAAGGCAAGGTCAAGATGTATGCATGCGGTCCTACGGTCTATAACTATTTCCATCTCGGCAATGCCAGACCGTTCGTTACTTTCGATACACTCGCAAGATATCTCGAATACAGAGGATACGACGTTACATTCGTACAGAACTTCACTGATATCGACGATAAGATGATCAAGCGCGCCAACGAGGAAGGCATCACTGTAGAGCAGCTCGCTGACCGCTTCATCAAGGAATACTATGTTGACGCAGACGGCCTTAACATCAAGCGCCAGTCATTCCAGCCCAGAGCTACCCAGTCCATGAAGGCTATTATCGGTCTTATCAAGTCTATGGAACAGAACGGCTACACCTACATCATCGAAGGTGACGGCGTTTACTATGACGTTTCCAAGAAGGCAGATTACGGCAAGCTTTCTCACTATAAGCTTGATGAGCTTGAGGCAGGCGGCGGTGAGCGCAAGGCTTCTTACGAAGGCAAGAAGAACCCTGGCGATTTTGCTGTCTGGAAGTTCAAGAAAGAAGGCGAGCCATCATGGGGATCCCCCTGGGGTGAAGGCAGACCCGGCTGGCATATCGAGTGCTCTGCCATGATCAAGCAGTATCTTGGTGATACGATCGATATCCATGGCGGCGGACAGGATCTTATCTTCCCGCACCACGAGAATGAGATCGCCCAGAGCGAGGCTGCAAATGGCTGCAAATTCTGCAATTACTTTGTCCACAACGCTTTCGTCAATATCGACGGCGAGAAGATGAGCAAGTCTTTGGGCAACTTCTTCACGATCAGGGACATCGCAAAGAAGTACCCTTATAACGTTATCAGATTCTTCATTCTGCTCGGTCACTACAGAAGCCCCATCAACTTCTCTGATGAGCTCCTGGCAGCTGCACAGACAAGCCTTGGAAGGATCTCCAACTGCGTAAGAAATGCTGACTTTGTATTGAGCAATGGTACTTTTGCAGGCGATGCTGAAGCTGATAAGGTCCTTGAAGAAGCAATCAAGACTGCAGGTGACAGCTTCATCGCTCACATGGACGATGACTTAAACAGCGCTGATGCTATTACAGATATCTTCAACCTCGTACGTCAGACTAATGCGAGCGCACAGGAAGCCAAGGTATCTGCTGAGATGCTCAAGGCTGCAAGAGACAAGATCCTGGAGCTTACAGGCGTTCTCGGTATTCTTTTGGATCTTGAGGATGAGATCCCTGAAGAGATTACTGAACTTGCAAACAAGAGAGCTGAAGCCAAGAAGGCAAAGGATTACGCTGAGGCCGACAGGATCAGAAATGAGATCCAGTCCAAGGGCTACACAGTAAAGGATGTACCCGGCGGTTTTAAGATCGAGAAGGCAAATTAATGATAAAACCTTTTATCGCACAGGATCTCCGCGAAGTATCGCCTCTTGTACTGGCCTACATAGGTGACTCTATCTATGAGCTTTATGCCCGCTGCAAATCAGCGACGCTTGGAGCAGGAAGCAACAATAAGATGCATAACAACACGGTCCGCTATGTATCTGCTGAGGCTCAGGCGAACAGCATAAGGATACTGCAGGACGAACTGACGGAAAAGGAAACGGATTACTTCAGGAGAGGCAAGAATTCCAATCCTCATGCGGTCTCGAAAAATGCGAATCATGCAGACTACATGTATGCGACAGGTTTTGAGGCACTGCTTGGATATCTTTTTCTCAACAATGAAGAGCCCAGAATGGAATATCTGATCTATAAGAGCTTTGATATCTGTGACGGCGTTTTAACTAAGGAAAATGAACAGAATGGATAAAGGCAAGAGACGTTTTAATCAGGACAGAAAGCCCGGAAGACCTGCAAAACAAGGCAGGCCTGAGTTTAAGCGCGACCATGAGGACGATGCTTTTACAGAATCCGGTTCCACGGATAAGCTTGAAGGCAGAAATGCCGTAACGGAAGCTTTGCAGGCAGGAAGAGACTTCAATAAGATATGGATCTTAAAGCCTGAAGGTGATAAGCCCCTGGATCACGGACTTATCAGGATCCTTGATGAAGCCAATAAGCGCGGTATCATCGTTACGAGAGCTACCAGACAGATACTTGATAAGATGAGCAACACGCATAATCATCAGGGCGTTATTGCCTCAGTAGCACCTCACAAATATGCTGATCTTGATGAGATAATCGGTAAATGCAGGGATGAGGGAAGACCGGCTTTGCTCGTTGCATTAGATGAGATAAAGGATGCTTATAATTTAGGCTCTATCTTAAGAATATCCGACTGCTGCGGCGTTGACGGCGTCATTATCCCTGAGAGAAGATCTGTATCACTGGATTCGATGGTCGCCAAGGCTTCCGCCGGCGCTATCGAGTATGTCCCGGTAGCAAGAGTCACAAATCTTGCACAGACACTTACAAGACTTAAGGAGAAGGAAAACTTCTGGGTCTGCGGTACAGATATGAATGCCGATTATGAATACCACGATGCAGATTACTCTGGTAATCTTGTAGTTGTAATCGGCAGTGAAGGTGACGGAATGAGAGACGGGGTAAGGAAGTGCTGCGACTTTACCGTTTCCATTCCCATGACAGGACACGTAAACAGCTTAAATGCTGCTGTTGCAGCAGGAGTCGTGCTTTTCGAGGCACAGGCAAAGAGACATAAAGAGGATTGAGATTGATAAGGCAAGGTGACAGCAGGAGCAATATCAGAGGATCTTTTAAGAGGATCCTTGCTCTTGTCATGTGCTTTGCGGTGTTATCCGGAATGTCAGTATGTCTTTCCGGATGCAGCCTGTTTGATGGCATTTCAAAAGGTTTTAAGACATCTTCAAAGCTGCTTTCCGAGTCCGATCTGGCGCTTATCGTGACGAATGCGATCATGGACGAAAGGGATGTCTCGGAGAATTTTTCCAAGATACCTGAAAGCCAGCTTGAAGGACTCTCATATTCAGTCTTCTATCAATACTGCTCTATCTTAAGAAAGAGCTCTAATGCACATGGCACGGTAAATGCCTTCAGGTTCCTTGACGATTCTGAGAAAGAGGCTTACTTCAGCCAGATCGATTCCAACGCCGGAGAAGAATATGCAACTATAGACGAATATGGTGAGATGGACGTTGTAGAACTCTGTTATTCAAAAGACCACGATCCCAAGGCTCCGCCGGTAAGATTTACCATCGCCAAGAAGGATAACGGTTATTCCATAGCAGGAAGATACATCACTGATTCCATGTTTGCATATGCTTATATAAATCACTATTTCGATATGATCGATGATGGAAATGCAGACGAACTTCAAACTGTGATCAAGGATTCCTATGATTCAGACATTTACCTTAATTCGGTAATCTATTCCAAGGCAAATTATATCTGTGATTACTACAAACTGAAGGTCAGGACTCATTCTGATGATTATGAACTGAAGCTCTTTTCGCCGACACATATCTCATATCTGATCCCGGAAGTCTTCACTGAATATAATGACGGATTCGTCTCTAAGACTATAGATCTGCGCAGATATAAGAGCGGTACATTTTGTATTAAGGATAATATTCCGTCTTCGATCGAAGAGATACGCCTTGTCAAGAATGGCGAGATCAAACTCAGATTAGGCTCGGTATACAGTCAGAACGAGATCTACAGACTTCTTGGCGAGCCTGTTATGAAGATCCCTGCAAACGGAGTCGTAACGCTGGCTTACCGCGGCATGACTGTAAGGCTTGCAGCTGAGATCAAGAACGGCAAATGGACAACCGGAAGACTTACATCAATCGTGATTCACAACTCCAGTGAATTTAAGCTGGGCGAAGATATCTATGTCGGAATGAATGTATCTGAACTTCTCCTGGTCTATCCGATGTTCGATCAGTCGGATTTCCAGGGTTCATTTAAGAATGTCGACGGCGAGTTCGTTATCAAGTTCGATTTCAATGACTACGGCAACGTAACAAAGATCACCGTAGGCGAGGCCGTTGGTTAATCAGCAATACATTTTGATTTAAGCTTGTTGAGCTCATCTGATGTGAGGCCGTTTGCCATGAGAAGCTTTCCGGCGTCTCCGTCCCACTTGCTGTCCAGATAATCCAGGAACTTGATCATGTTCTCACGGTTTGAATTAAGAGCATGTCTTAATTCTTCAGGCATCTTTCTTATCATGGGCGCGAGAAGATCTTTAAGGTAATATTCTGAGACCTCATAGTTTCTGATGATGTCATCTCTGGAAGCGCCTGAGATAAGGTAGAGAAGAGCAGCAACAACGCCGGTCCTGTCCTTGCCGTGCTGGCAGTGGAAAAGTGTAAGCCCGTCAGCGCTTAAGAGCACTCGCATGATCTGAACCAGGCGGTCGCCCATCTCTTCAGCGATTATGATGTAATAATCGCCGAGAATATGTGTTCTCAGGTATTCCATGGTCTGGTCCATCGTGTCATTCGGATTTCCGTTAAGCAGAGGCACGTTGTGGTATTCAACGTCCGGATCGTTAATGAAAGGATTGCCGTCGTGGCGGATCTCTTCTTCGCCGCGCAGGTCTATAACAGTCTTGACACCGTAATCTTTGACCTGCAAAACCTCTTCAGGAGAGAGCCATTGAGGTGATTCGGCTCTTAAGAATATGCCTTTGCGAAAAGTCTTTCCGCCTGCTAAAGGCATACCGCCAAGATCGCGGCAGTTAACGAAAGCCAGGCCGTTTACCAGCTGTGTATCAGGATTATAGTTGCTCATGTTTATTCCCCATATGAATTAATCGAAAGTATTCTAACTAAATCGTGATTGACATTCAAGGCTTCAAGTAATATCATTATTAGGCTATTGGGAGACCAATGCTTTATACGCGCCTATAGCTCAACTGGATAGAGCGTCTGACTACGGATCAGAAGGTTGTGGATTCGAGCTCTGCTAGGCGCGCCACAAACAAAGCTGTTGCTGAATAGCGGCAGCTTTTTTAATACCCGGAGGAGGTAATCACATGCGCAGGATTCTTATTGTCGTAGACATGCAGAAGGATTTCATTGACGGTGCACTTGGTTTTGACGGTGCGGACAAGATCATTCCCGGCATTATTTCGAAGATCAGGGAATTCGAAGAATCAGGCGATGAGATAGTCTATACGCTTGATACTCATTTCGAGAACTACATGGAGACCCAGGAGGGAAAGAATCTCCCTGTGCCTCACTGCATCAAGGGTTCTGACGGCTGGGGCCTCTGCGATGAGCTCAAGCCCTTGCTCGAAGGCAAGAAGTGCTTCGAAAAGCTCACTTTCGGAAGCATTGATCTCGCAGAATACCTCAAGGAGAATGCTTCTGATATCTCAAGCATTGAGGTTTGCGGTCTTGTATCCAACATCTGTGTTGTTTCCAATGCCGTAATCGCGAAGGCCGCAGCACCTGAAGCTGAGGTAATCGTAGATTCTTCTCTCACTGCATCTTTTGCACCTGATCTTCATCAGGCAACACTTGATGTCTTAAAGGGAATACAAGTAACCGTATTATAATATTGCAATTTTTTGCCGCCCTGTGATACAATTCATACTCGGCTATTAATTTATTAATAATTATTTGGAGGATATAACATGGCATCCACAATTGAGAAGAAAGAGCACTCTCAGGTAGTAATCAGCCTTGAGGCAGGCAAGGAAGAGTGGAGTGAAGCCCTTAAGAAGGCTTACAACAAGAACAAGGGCAGATTCCAGGTTCCCGGTTTCCGTAAGGGCAAGGTTCCTTATCAGCTCGTTTGCCAGTATTACGGAGAGGGCGTTCTTTATGAGGACGCTATGAACGAGATCGCTAATACTCAGTATCCTGAGGCAGTTAAGGAGCACGATCTCAAGGTAGTTTCCAGACCTGAGATGGACGTTACAGACATTAACGAAGACGGCATCAAGTACACGATCACAGTTTATGTTAAGCCTGAGTTTGAGCTTGGCCAGTATGAGGGCGTTGAAGTTCCTTTCAAGGATCAGGAAGTTACAGACGAGGACGTTGACGCTGAGATCGAGCGTATGAGAAAGAGAAATGCTTCTCTTGAAGAAGTTGAAGACCGTGCAGCTCAGGAAGGCGACACAGTTACAATCGACTACGAAGGCTTCAAGGACGGCGTTGCTTTCGAAGGCGGCAAGGGCGAGGGTTATAACCTCAAGCTCGGTTCCAAGTCTTTCATCCCCGGTTTCGAGGAGCAGGTAGCAGGCCACAACGTTGGTGAGGAATTCACTATCGAAGTTAAGTTCCCTGAAGATTATCACGCAGAGGATCTCAAGGGCGCTGATGCTACATTCAACGTAAAGATCCACGCAATCAAGACAGAAGTTGTTCCTGAACTTGACGATGAGTTCGCAAAGGACGTTTCTGAATTCGATACTCTCGACGAGCTCAAGGCTGACGTAAGAGCTAAGCAGCAGGAGAGAGCTGACAAGGACAACAAGGCAGGCTTCGAGAACGAGACAGTACGCGCCGTATGCGACAACTGCGAGATCGACATCCCTGATTCAATGATCCAGAACGAAGTTGAGCAGATGGCTGACGATCAGGCAGCTCGTATGTCCAACCAGGGCATCGCTCTTGATATGTACCTCCAGTATGTTGGCCAGAGCATGGAAGACTTCAAGAAGTCTCTCGAGCCTATGGCACGCGTAAGAGTTAAGTCTTCACTTGTTATCGAGAAGATCACAGAGAAGATCAATCCTGAGGTTACAGAAGAGGACTACAACGAAGAGCTCTCACAGATCGCTAACACATACAAGATTGACGTTGAGGAAGTTAAGAAGTCTATCGGTGAGGATTCCGCATTCATCAAGGATTCCATCCGTGCTCGTAAGACTGTTGAGTATCTTGCATCCAAGGCAGTCAAGGTTGAGCCCAAGGCTCCTGAAGCACCTGCTGAAGAGGCTAAGACAGAAGAGTAATTCTTCTTTAGATTATTTTAATCACATACACCCCGTGAGGATATGTTCCTTGCGGGGTGTTTATTTTCGTGGGTTGGTTCGAAACGGCTGTTTTAGGCCCAATGTGGGGCAAAACATGCGGCAGCGCCGTTCATTTTGCCGTTCAAAACGGCTGTTTGGGACCAAATATGCGGCAAAACATGCGGCAGCGCCGTTCATTTTGCCGTTCATACCCAAACTTCAGGCAAAACTTCAGGCGCCGCCTGGAATTCCGCCCGGAATCAGGTCGTTTTTAACCCAAACTTCAGGCAAAACTTCAGGCACCGCCTGGAATTCCGCCGGGAATTCCGCCCAGTAATAAAAAAGGCAGCCGTTCATTAAGAAGGCTGCCTGAATAAAACTTTGAAAACTTAATATTATGTTCTGTAGCTTCCGTTGATCTTAACGTAATCGTATGAGAAGTCGCATGTGAACATTCTGTCGTAAGCGTCGCCCTCGTAGAGTGTGATGTCGACCTTAAGGTCGTGCTCGGAAAGAAGTCTTGATGCTTCATCCTCATCGAAATCAACAGCTGCGCCGTCTTTGTACATCAGCAGGCCGTTTAAGCAGATGTCGACCTTCTCAGGATCGAACATGGCACCGGAGTAGCCAACAGCTGTAAGGATACGGCCGATATTTGCGTCTTCGCCGAAGAATGCAGTCTTGCACAGAGGAGATCTTGCAACGGATGTGACGATGAGCTTTGCGTCTTTTTCATCCTTCGCTCCGTGCACTTCGATCTCGACGAACTTTGTGGCACCTTCGCCGTCGCTTGCCAACATCCTTGCGATGTCCTCAGCGAGCTTGCAGAGGGCTTCCTCGAAAAGCTGATAGTCTTCAGTACCTTCAGCTATCTCGACGCCTGAAGCGCCGTTAGAGAAGATTACGACCATATCGCAGACTGATGTATCACCATCTACAGAAACTCTGTTGAATGTATATTTCACAGCTTTCTTGAGCATCTTTTTCAATGAAGCGGAATCGATGCCGCAGTCAGTTGTGAAAATGCTGATCATGGTGGCGAGGTTAGGGTGGATCATGCCGGAGCCCTTAGCCATACCGGAGATTGTTACAGTCTTGCCGTCCGTAAGCTCGATCTGAGCAGAAACTTCCTTGGGAACGGTATCAGTTGTCATCATTGCATACTCTGCGTTGTGAGCGGATTCTTCGGAAGAAGAAAGACCGTTTACGAGAGCAGGAATAACAGGGAGCATCTTATCCAAAGGAAGCCTGGAACCGATAACGCCTGTTGAAGCCGTAAGGATCTCAGATGCGTCACAGCCTAAAAGGGAAGAAGCAGTCTCTGCGATCTTGGCAGCATCCTCAATGCCGACAGCGCCTACGCCTGCATTTGCAACTTTACTGTTTGTAATGATCGCACGTGCTTTGCCCGTATTTTCGATGATTCCCATGGATCTTACGAGTGAGTGGCCTTTAACGAGATTGGATGTGTAAACACCTGCAACGTTGCAGAGCGTGTCAGAATAGACCATTCCGACATCAAGGTAGGAAGACTTGGGGTCATTCTCGTTGATGTTGGCAGGATCTGCGCACTTCATGCCTGCGGACACACCGTTTGCCTTAAAGCCTTTAGGCATTGTTATATAGGATTTAGTTAATTCTTCTTCCATAAATAAAACCTCTTAAAATAAGAATCTGATGCAAATGAATATTTATGCAAAAGACTGTATAATTCCGCATATAATACACTTGCGTTAGATTGTAGTCAACAGATTATTATCAGTAACTAACGTATATTACACATCTTTATTTTATGGTGCAATAAACTGCTTGACTTAAAACGCACTTAACATTATACTTTTGAGGCAATTGGCTGTCATGGTGGGATTAGTTCAGTTGGTTAGAGCGCTAGTTTGTGGCACTAGATATCATGGGTTCGAATCCCATATCCCACCCCAATTTTTTAATTGCCTCTTATCACTGGGGTGTAGCCAAGGGGTAAGGCACGGGTCTTTGACTCCCGCATTCGTAGGTTCAAATCCTGCCACCCCAGCCAAATGGTTCACTAGCTCAGCCGGTAGAGCACTTGACTTTTAATCAAGGGGTCTGGAGTTCGAACCTCCAGTGAGCCACCAACTTGATAATTATAGCCTCCGCACCTGCAGGTGACGGAGGTTTTTATTTTTCGAAAATTGCCCGAAAACATCGTTTCTTTGTGCGTTTTATATTACAAGTTT
The DNA here is from genome assembly GCA_902801755.1 of Oscillospiraceae bacterium. Lineage (GTDB taxonomy): Bacteria > Bacillota > Clostridia > Saccharofermentanales > Saccharofermentanaceae > Saccharofermentans. Next base: position 11,016 of record CADCJM010000020.1, on the reverse strand, counting down.
GTGGCATTTATAGGCAAATGCCCGATTTTTGCTTAATTTTGCATGAAATCACCTGAGCAAAAATGGTAAAATCACTGTACAAAGCGAAGTAGTTATGAAGAAGGAGAGACATAAGGTTGAATTACAGAGTATTCAATATAGTATCAGCTGTAATGGCAGCAAGCTTTGCCATTGGTTCAATCTGCATTTATGAATGCGGTTCCAAAGACCGTATCGGTCTCCAGAGCCCTTCGCTTCTTGCTCCCGGATCTATGGATTTCTATGAGAAACTGATGCAGGAAGACAACAATATTTCTGAGACGGGTGTTGTTCCGATAAGCCTTGGTAATCCTAATGTTTCCATCAATGATTATACTTTCGTGGCTGCTACGTCCTTTTCTGATGTTACAGTCGACTACAACAATAATCCTGAAGATCCGGTTGTTTATGATGGTGGTACATACTGGATCAAGAGTAATATTTCGCTTGTTCCTGTTAAGAATGATGATGCGGCTTCCACAGAGTTTACTGAGGTTAAAGCTGATGCCAAGCAGGATACTAAGACAACTGATAAAGAGATCAAGCTTAAGACCGGTGATACGGTTGTAAGGATTTCACATAATAAGGACTGGTCACTTGTTAAGCTTGCTGACGGAACTCAGGGTTATATCAAGAATACTGATCTTTCTGAGACAGTTATTACACCTGTTCCTACTAACACTCCTACACGTAAGCCTACAAATACTCCTAAGCCTAAGAAGAAGACAACAACAACCACTAAGAAGACTACAACCTCTTCTTCAAGTACAACTACTAAGAATGGTGTTAAGGAGACTAAGGTAAGCAAGACCGTTTACGCTACTACTTCACTTAATACAAGATCCGGCCCGGGTATTTCATATTCTCTGCTCTCCACGATTAAAGAAGGCACAAAGATATCCGTAGTAGCCGAGACAGATAACGGCTGGTACAAATCAAGCTCCGGTTATTATGTAAAGGCAAGCTATACAACAACTAAGGCTCCCAGCTCCGGATCAGGATCAAAAGCTACGGCAACCCCAAAGCCTTCCGGCGGCGGTTCATCCACTAAGGTCGGCGATAAGTCCGGAGATTTCGCTAAGTACGTAAAGAGCTTCATCGGCTGTAAGTACGTTGCTGGCGGTTCCTCTCCTACGAAGGGCTTTGACTGCTCCGGATTCGTTATGTATTGCTACAAGAACTATTACAATATCTCACTCCCTCACGGTGCTACGAGTCAGTCCAAGAAGGGTAAGGAAGTCGCAAAAGAAGACATCCAGTGCGGTGATATCATCTGCTTCGACCGTAACGGTGACGGAACTATGGAACACTCTGCACTCTACATTGGAAATGATACTTATGTACACGCTAAGGGCGCAAAGTACGGAGTAGTTGCAGACAAGTTCTCCTCTGCAAAGAATATCGCTCATATCAGACGTGTAAGATAATTGAATAACAACAATAATAGTAAAGCGCTGATCTTAACGGTCAGCGCTTTTTGTTTTATACAGGTTATAGGTTTTATTGCCCGGATAATGCCTTGATCGCTTCTGTCAGGACTTTTATATCGGTCTCGAAATCTTTAAGCGCCCTGCATTCATTAGTCTGGTGGCACTGGTCTTCCTGCCAGGGTGTCTGAATTCCGAATGCAATAGTATTGGGCATGTGACGGGCATATGTACCGCCGCCGATCGCGATTGGTTCGGTATAAGTCTTAAGGTATTCCGGGAGATAGCCGCTGTATGAGGGCATATTTTCTTTCCAGATATCTGTGAGAACTGAGATCTCCGGAAGATCCTTAGCTTTATAAAGCGGATCCATCTGATTCGTTACCTCTGCGAAAAGTCCGTATTCAGCTGCTCTCATGGCGATATAAGAAGTGATCGAATCCATGCTGTAGCTGACAGGACACCTGATGTCGATAACAAGTGATTCGCCGTCTTCGCCGCACTTCAAGATGGAAGGATTAGCGGTAACACTGCCTGAATCATCCGTTATGTCACAGCCTGTATATTCAGCAGCACTCTTGCACGCAAGTTCCTTTGAAATGAAACTCAGAATTGGTGATGAGGAATAGTCGGCATTATCATTGTCGAGCATCCTGATCATCTCGAAAATCGCGTTTACACCAAGCTCAGGCTTGGAAGCGTGTGCTGTCTTACCTTTGGCAGAATATTCTTTGCCGCCGACAACGCAGGTGCTTTGAGCGGGCACCATATTTGCAGCCGTTCCTGCAGTTGCTTTAACAGAAGACGGACTGTCGTCAGATATCTTAATATTCATTATGCCTTTTTCTGCATAGATAACAGGAAATTCGGCATCGGGAGTGATCGAGAATGAGGGTATCTCGCCCTTTGCGGCATATGTCTCAACGCAGGAACAGGTTCTTTCTTCGTCCGTTCCGAGGATCAGGCGGATCCTCTTTTTGAATTCATAACCGCTTGCCATAAGTCTTCTCATGGCAAAATAACTTGCCGCTGCGGGACCTTTATCATCAACGATTCCTCTGCCGTAGAGGATACCGTCTTTAAGTGTCAGTTCAAAAGGATTGGTGTTCCAGCCGTCGCCTGAAGGTACAACGTCCAGGTGACAGACGATACCGATAAGATCTGCATTTTCGGGGCCTGCTTCGCACCAGCCGACGCGGTTGTCGATAATTCCTGTTCGCATGCCGCAGGAACGGGCATCATCAAGGAAGAACGTCAATGCAGAGAAGGGTTTGGTGCCGTAGGGAAGAGTGCCGTAATCAGCATCTTCAACGGGCGATGAGCCTGTACTTTCAATGGAAATAAGCTTTTTTAAAAAAATGAATTCGTTTTCAGATAATGAGGAATTGTCCATTTAACGCCTCCGTTTCTTTCTGTTTTGAATCATAACACAATTAGATAAGACTTAAGCGGTATCCGAAAGTATTTTGGCAAATTGCCGATAGGTTGTCTGATGATTGAGGCTACTATAGGGTAGGTTGTGAGTTTGTGGATAAAAGCCGGAGAGTTTATAATTATAATAAATTATTTTAAGGAGATAATAATGGATTCGAATACAAAAGAGCAGGCAGATCTTAACTCTAACGGCCAGAATGTCGTTCTGATGATTGATCCCAATGAAAATGATTCTATGCTCAGTCTTAAGGACCTGCTTTATGCAGTCTTAAGGAATCTCGGAATTATTCTGATCGTTGCTATATTGGCAGGCGGTGCGCTTTTCGCATATAAGATCACCAGGCAGAGCACTGTTTCCACCTCTTATTCTTACGATTTAAGTGCCAGATATGAGGATGAGACTGACTTCGAGTATGAGGAGCGTCTGCAGAAGATCGACAGAGCAAGAGATATTGCAAATGCAGTCACAAAGGTGAATTCCCAGATCGATCACCAGAGAAAATATATTACTGATTCAGTTTATATGCAGATCGATGCAGAGAATGTTTTTGAGACAAAGTGCCAGTTCGTAATCTCAATTAACGAGAATGCTGCTGGCGGCGTTGACCGTGCTCTTATCACTGCATATCAGAATGCTGTTATGAGCGGCAATTATCTTGATGCATATGCGAAGGAGAATGGGCTGAAGGCTGATTACATAAAGGAAGTTATGTATTTCGACAGCCAGATCTCTGACGGCGCGATCCTTTCTGCGGAAGGTTCTGCCGGCAAGGTTGCTTCATTTAACGTCAGAGTCATCGGACCTTCCAAAGAGTTTACTGACGATGTTATCGATCTCGTTAAAAAGAAGGCTTTTTTCGAGTATGACAATCTCAGAAAGTCTGTAACTGATCATACACTTACACTTGTTGGCGTTCAGGAGAATATCAAGGTGGATTCCTCGATAAGAGATAATCAGGTCAACCAGACTTCCAAAATCGAGAATCTGCAGAAACAGGTAATCGGCTATAACGATACTCTGGACCAGCTTGCAAGAGAGCTTAGTGTGTTCGGCAGGGAAGAACTTCTGGAATATTTTGATGAAGAGCATACAGATGACGTTTCTCCTGTTATTGCTGATGATCCCGAGATGACAGTCAGCTTCTGGGGAACTGTAAAGCCCGGCATCAAGTATGGCGCTGTAGGCTTTATTGCAGGCTTCTTTGTTGTAGCCGTAATCCTTGTTCTCGTTTATGTCTTCGGAAAGAAGATCACTACACAGGCGCAGTTCTTCGGCAAATTCAGTTCCGTTAAGAAGATCGGAGTGTTAAAGCCTTCTGCTAAGCGATGCAAATATACTGAATTCATCGATATTAAGTCTGAGGATGATACGAAGATGAGTGCTGAAAATAATATCAAGCTCATCTCCAACAATTACAACAACATCATAAAAGGTATGGATAAGATCATAATCACCGGTACAGGCGATAAGAAGGCCATGGATGAAGCTGTAAAGAAGCTTGGTCTTAAGGGTGATTACAAGCCTGACCTGTTCAGCGATCCTGATCTCCTTAAGATCATTCCCGATTACGATGGTGTTGTTCTTTTAGAGCAGCGAAATGTTTCACTCTATAAGAACGTTGCCAACGAGATCCAACTGATCAACAACACAGGAACAAAGATCGTTGGAGCCATCATAATCTGATGTAAAAATCATTGATATTTTAGAAGTAATCCTCCGTGAAGCTATTCGCGGGGGATTCATTCATTTTTCTTACACACTTTCACCAAAACTGACGCAAGTTGCCTTAAATATATTATTTATAATACTTTTGTCTTTAATGGTAAAATATCGGCATGTGGTACGTAGTTCAAGTGCGCACTGGCGACGAGCTTAAACTTGCTGAACGATTAAAGCTCGAAGTCAAAGAGAATGGTGAGGAGATCTTCGTTCCTTTGTTTGAACGGAGAAAAAGTATCAAGGGCGAGTGGACTAAGGTTACTGTGCCGCTTTTCCCGGGATACATTTTCTTCCAGACAAATGACGTAGAGAGTTTTTATCTGCGTTTAAAAAAGATAAATGCATTTACGAAGATCCTGGGAACCGGCTACGGGTATAGTTCGATATCACCAGATGAAGAGAAGTTTTTAAGAATACTTATCGGTGACGATTACATAGCACAGGAATCTGTAGGCGTTATCGAAGGTGACAAGATAATAATCAAGTATGGTCCTTTGCACGGTCTTGAAGGCAGCATCCTTAAGGTCAACCGTCACAAGAGGATTGCGATCATCAGGGCTGACTTTATGGGCGGTCACAGAGAGATCAAGGTGGGTCTTGAGATCATCGACAAGATCTAAGTCAAAGTAACAGATAAAAGAGGGTAATAGGTGTATAAGAGAAACGCACAGGGCTGGTCAAAGCACATTGACTTCATGTTGCTTGATATCATTATTATTCAGCTCTCATATATGCTCATATATTATTTCCGTTTCCACGAATGGGTCTATTTTAACCATTCGTACAGGAATCTGGGAATACTGCTTTTCCTTGCCGATCTTTTGGTCATCGTACTTAACAATTCACTTCACGACGTTATCAAGAGAAGCTACACGAGAGAACTTATCGAATTCGGCAAGCACAGCATCTATGTGTTTGCTATCGTATTGTTCTATCTGTTCTCGTCCCAGCAGGATGTTTATTATTCCAGATTCGTCCTTAGCGGCACCGCACTCATGTATGTTGTCGCAGGATACGGCTTCAGAGCGCTCTGGAAGGCGATCCTTCAGCACAGCAAATTCAGAAGAGAGCGCAATAATATGCTCGTTGTTGTTTCAGAGAAGAATGCGGACCAGATCATTTCGCAGCTCTTAAGCGACAACAGGGCAGGCTACGATATCGTCGGAATCATACTTCTCGAGAATTCAGACCTTACTAGCGTTCAGGGCATTCCTGTCGTATCCGACATGAAGAAAGCCGCCCAGTATATAGCAAAAGAATGGATCGATTCAGTCTATATCGATGCGCCCATCAATGACAGGGCAGTTGTAAGACTTATGGATGCATGCGCCACGATGGCTGTTCCTACACATTATCATGTTCCTTACATGGGCCGTTCCGGAGTTAAGAGATTCTCAGAGAAGATCGGCGGAACATCAGTTCTTACTACAGCAGTTAACTATGCAACTCCTGTACAGATCCTCATTAAGAGATTATTCGATATTTTCGCAGGCATAATCGGAAGCATTATTGCGCTGCTCATAATGATCATCTTAGGACCCATCATCAAGATCCAGTCACCGGGACCTATCCTTTTCAAGCAGAAGAGAATCGGTAAGAACGGCCAGCATATATGGATCTACAAGATCCGCTCCATGAGAATGGATGCCGAGCAGATGAAGCAGGAGCTTATGGATGAGAACCTCGTCAAGGACGGCATGATGTTCAAGATGGATTTTGATCCGCGTATCATCGGCAATAAGATTCTTCCTGACGGTACGAAAAAGACCGGTATCGGTGAGTTTATAAGAAGAACCAGCCTTGATGAATTCCCGCAGTTCTTTAATGTCCTGACAGGTTCGATGTCGACTGTGGGCACAAGACCTCCTACGGTAGATGAATATGAGAAATATCACTACCATCACCGTGCGAGAATGGCTGTTAAGCCCGGCATCACAGGCATGTGGCAGGTAAGCGGCAGATCTGAGATCACGGACTTCGAAGAAGTCGTAAGACTCGATACGGAATATATCTCCAACTGGAGTCTGGGTCTTGATTTTAAGATCCTGCTAAAGACCATAGGTGTTGTCTTTACCGGAAAAGGTGCTATGTAACCAAAAAGGACTTGTTTTTTAGGAGCGTTTAGGAGGGGTCATGAACAGCAACTGGTACAAGCTTGTGATGAAGGCTAATAAGGTCAAGTACGGCAAAGGCCTTCTTTTAAAGGGCGTTCCTGTTATATTCAATAAGAAGGGTGCAGAACTCACTCTTGGAAATAACGTAACGGTCAAGTCTTCCTTCCTGTCTAATCTTGTAGGCCTTTACAGCAGGACTGTTATCGTCACACGCGCGCCCGGCGCATATATCAGGATCGGCGATAACGTCGGAATGAGCGGTGTTACGATCTACGCCAGAAAAGGCATAGAGATAGGCGATAATACTGCGATCGGCGGCAATACGAAGATCCTTGATAATGATTTCCATCCCATTGAAGCTGAGACAAGAAACAAGCTTTTGGCTGACAAGAAAGGCGGAGACAGTGATCTCATCCCTTCAAAGCCAATAAAGATCGGCAGGAACTGCTTTATCGGATGCAACGCGATAATACTTAAGGGAACTGAACTTGGTGACGGCTGCGTTGTCGGTGCAGGCGCTGTAGTATCAGGCAAATTCGAAGCAGGTTCAGTCATTGCCGGCAATCCCGCCAGGGTTATCAGAAAGATGGAGAAGCTCTGATGAAAAAGAAACTTCTTATCTACGCTCATTACTATGCACCTGACGCAGCTTCAACAGGCCAGATCCTTCAGGATATGGCTGAAGGTATGAAGGATGACTTTGACGTTACGGTCATCTGTACCGTACCTTCGTATACCGGCGTGATCTCCGCAGAATATAAGGAAAAGAAGATCTACGAAGAGGAATTAAATGGAGTAAAGATCTTTAGAGTTCCTGTTCCGGAGTTTTCCAAGAGCAGTAAGAAGAGCAGAATCAGGAACCTTCTTGCTTACTATTCACAGGCGAGAAAAATAACTAAGAAGGTCGGACCCCAGGACTATATCTTCACTATCTCCCAGCCTCCTGTAATGGGCGGAATGCTTGGTGTTTACGGTAAGAAAAAGATCAGGACAGAAAACGGCGGACACCCGAAGTTCATATACTGCATTCAGGACTTTAACCCTGAGCAGATCGAAGCTACAGGCTACGTGAAGATGAAGCCTGTGATGAAGATCGCCATGAGCCTTGATAAGAGGTCATGCAGGAAGTCTGATCTCGTTATCACAGTCGGAAGAGACCTTGTAGATACATTGAAGAACAGGTTTAAGGGAGAAGAAGTTCCCAACCATACAATGATCAACAACTGGATCGACGAGAAGCAGATCTATCCTTTGCCCCAGAACGATCCCGGTATAAATGAATTCAAGCAGAAGTACGGTCTTGAGAACAAGTTCATAATCATGTATTCGGGAAATATCGGACTTTATTACGATCTTGAGGGACTTATCAAGGTCATTGAAAAGTTTAACGGAAGCAGGACACCTGACGGAAGGGTCGTTGTTTTCGCATTTGTAGGCGCAGGAAGCGTGCTCGATAAGCTCACATCCTACGTTAAAGAGCACAATTTGGATTCCGTTGTTTTCATCCCTTATCAGGATAAGGATAAGCTTATCTACAGCCTTAATGCCGCTGATGTTCACTGGTGTGTGAATGCCAGGGGAATAAAGGGTGTATCTTGTCCGAGCAAGTTCTATGGAATAGCAGGCGTTGCAAAGCCCGTTCTTGCAGTTCTTGAGAAGGGCTCTGAAGTCGAGATGCTGATCAGCGGGATCGGCTGCGGCAAGGTCTCGGAGCCCGGCGATTACACGGCTGTTGAAGAAAATATCAGATGGTTTATCGATAATGCTGACAGCAGGGAACTTGCTGAAATGGGCATTAAGGGACACGACTATCTTGTCAGGAATCTGACCAAGGATATATCAATATCCAAGTATTCAAAAGTTATAGGTGAGCTATGAGCAGGATCTGTTTTATAGCTCAGTTTCCGCCTCCGATCCACGGGCTTTCGAAAGCAGTTGATACGCTGTTTAATTCAAGGCTCGCATCAGAATATGATTTCGAGAAGGTCGACATAACTAATAACAAGAAGTTCTTAACTAATCTCATTAAGATCTCAAAGAGCAGAGCCGACCTTTTTTATTTCACGATAAGCCAGACAAAGGGCGGAAATATGAGAGATCTTATGATCCTCAAGCTTCTTTCCATGCAGCACAAGAAGTGTCTGGTCCACCTTCACGGAGGCTATTACAGGCAGCTCGTAGATAATGATCTTGGGGCTTCGCAGAGGAAGTCCAATTACAATGCTGTAAAAAAACTGGCAGGTGCCATTGTTCTCGGACCTTCGTTAAAGAGTATTTTCGAAGGTATGATAGATGACAGAAGGATTATAACTGTTCCGAACTGTGTCGACGATGAATTCCTTATGTCAGATGATGAGTTCGAAAATAAGATTGCATCATTTAATGACAGGAAGATAAAGCACGTCCTTTACTTAAGCAATTTCATCAGATCCAAGGGTTATCCTGAAGTTCTCAAGATGGCTAAAGAGGAGAAGGAAAGAGTCAGGAGCGGTGAAGACAGAAGATTCCATTTTGATTTTGCGGGAGCTTTTTTCGAGAAGGCAGAGGAAGATTATTTCTTTGGATTTATAAAGGATAATGAGCTTGAAGAATATGTGACATATCACGGTATCGTAAGCGGCGGGAAGAAAGCTGAACTGCTTAAGAATTCTGATATCTTCGTGCTCCTTTCGAGATATCCGAAAGAAGGCCAGCCTATCAGCATTTTGGAAGCTATGGGCAACGGCATGCTGATCGTGACGACTGATCACGCAGGAATCCCTGATATCGTAAGCGAAGGCAATATAATCTGCAAAAGTGAAAGCGATTATAAGAATATCGACCTTAATAAGGTCAGTGCAGATATTGAGAGGCTTAACAGGGAGACTGTAAAGAGTCATTACATGCAGGAAAACTATATAAACAATATGGACCGTGCGTTTAAAGAGGTGCTTAAAGATGCTGACTAATGATCTTGTTACAGTAGCAGTACCTGTCTATAACGCTCAGGATACGATCGCAAAGACGGTCGCAAGTCTTCAGGCGCAAACATATACAAACCTTGATATCCTTCTGATAAATGACGGCTCTTCGGATAACAGCCTCGGGATATTAAGAAAGCTTGCTTCAGAAGATCCCAGGATCAGGATATTTGATCAGGAGAATGCGGGCGTTTCTGCAGCCAGAAACAAGTGCGTTGAGCTTGCAAAAGGCCCTTATTTTACATTCGTTGACAGCGACGACGTGTTCGATCCCAAGATGATAGAGATCCTCTTAGACAGCCTTGTTAAGGAAGATGCGGATATTTCTGTCTGTGATTATAAAGAGATCGGTACGCTGGACAGCAAACTCCCGGATACAGACTATAATGCTTGTTCAACTGAGGTTATGGGTTCATCGGATGTTATCAATAAAGCATTGATGAATAAGATCCCTCTATTTGTCTGGGGCAAGCTTTATAAACTTGATCTTTTTAAAGGCATCAGATTCCCTGAAGGCAGGATCTTTGAAGATGAGATAACGGCATTAAAGCTCTTTATGGCAGCTTCCAAAACCGTTTCAGTTGATAAGGCTCTTTATTTCTATGTGCAGAATACAGGCGGCCTTACAAAACGTCCCAAACTAAAGCATGCAACAGATCTTCTTGAGAACGAAGCTGAGATCGAGGAGATGCTCAAAGACACTGACATTGATAAAAAGGCCCTTTATGCGCGCCTTTGCTCAAACTATACGCTCGCTTACAACATAGTATATAAATGCAGTAATGATCCCAAGCTCCTTAAGCAGATCCGTCAGAAGAATAATTCCTGCTATAAGAACACAGATGCAGGATACGTTAAGAACCAGCCTAATGGTACAAGCGTTATTTTGTTGCGGTCAGGTGTTTATCGTGCTTTACTTGGTATCAGAAAGATATTTTCCGGAAAGAATTCGGGTGCTTAATGATGAGTGGAATTGATATTGTCGTAACTTGGGTAGACGGAAACGATCCTGCATGGCAGGCATCGCGCAGTAAATATGAGAATAATTCCGATGACTTAAGCAACTCTTCAAGAAGATACAGGGACTGGGACCTTATGAGATACTGGTTCAGAGGCGTCGAAAAGTATGCGCCCTGGGCAGACAAAGTTATCTTTATCACCTGCGGCCAGCGCCCTGAATGGCTTAATGTTGATAATCCGAAGTTAAGGCTTGTGGATCACAGTGAATATATGCCGGAAGATGCGCTTCCCACATTTAATTCCAATGCTATAGAACTGGGCATTAATAAGATTGAAGGCTTATCTGACAGGTTCATCCTTTTTAACGATGACTTCTTCATTCT
>CADCJM010000019.1:20605-31840 GCA_902801755.1 Oscillospiraceae bacterium | reverse complement strand
GCTTCTTTCGACAGGAATCGAAGACATGGCGGCAAGACTTGATAAGCAGATCGAACTTAACCGCCAGGAGCAGATCAAACTCCGTGACATCGAGCTCTCACTTATCCAGGCGCAGATCAATCCTCATTTCTTGTATAACACTCTGGATGCAATCGTATGGCTCATCGAGATCGGCAAGAACGATCAGGCAGAGCAGATGGTAACGAGCTTATCTTCCTATTTCCGTTCATTCTTAAGTGACGGCCGCGATATCGTTACGATCGCTGAAGAAAAGCAGCACATCCAGAGCTACCTGGAGATCCAGCAGGTGCGCTATAGGGATATCATGGAATATGAGATCAATATCGATCCTTCGATCGAAGGCACGAAGATCCCCAAGATGACTTTGCAGCCGCTGGTCGAGAACGCGATCTATCACGGCCTTAAGCCCAAGCGCGGCAAGGGCAGGATAATTGTCACGGGCACCCGTGAAGACGACAAGATAATCCTCAAGGTTCAGGATACCGGTCTCGGTATGAGCGATGAAGAACTTGAGAGCCTGAAGACACGTGTCCTTAACGAAGATACGACGAGCTTCGGTCTCACTTCTGCGTACAAGAGACTTAAGCTCCTCTACGGTGAGGAATGCAAATTCGATATCAAGAGTGTGCCCCAGGAAGGCACTTCAATCAGTATCGAGATGCCGGGAAAGGCGGACATAGATAATGAAACGATTCTGTAGTTTATTGCTCGTTTTTGCTTTGCTTTTCGCTATGACCGGATGCCTGGGCATCAGGCCGACTGAGCCTTCAGACAAGCCGTATGTGATCGGCTTTTCGCAGGTTGGATCCGAATCAGACTGGCGTGTTGCAAACACCAAATCCGTGACCGCGGCTTTTGCTTCCGATACCGGCTATGAGCTGATAATGGAGAACGCGAGACAGGAGCAGGAGAACCAGTTCGCAGCCGTCCGCCGCTTCATCCTGGAAGGCGTTGACTTCATAATCATCGCACCCACGGTCGAGGAAGGCTGGGATACGATCCTTCAGGAGATCCGCGATGCGAAGATCCCTGTCATCATCGTGGACAGATCCGTTGCAGTAGATGACGACAACCTCTTCCTTACCAACATCGGTTCTGACTTCCTCCGCCAGGGCAACCTCGCAGTAGAATGGCTCGAAGGCGAGATTCCTGCAGACAGGACCGCTAAGATCCTTCACCTTCAGGGCACCATCGGCGCGACTGCGCAGATCTTAAGGACCAAGGCCCTGGAAGATGCTGCCGCAAAACATTCGAACTGGGAGATCACAAGCCAGCTCTACGGCGACTTCACAGAAGCCAAGGCATATGAGGTAATGACTGAATATCTTAAGACAAATAAGGAGATCGACGTCCTCTATTCAGAGAATGACAACATGACATTCGGCGCGATGAGAGCGCTCGATGAGGCAGGCATCTCTTACGGAAACGGCGGCCAGGTGAAGATCATCACTTTCGACGCCACAAAGGAAGCCCTCCAGTACTGCCACGACGGCAAGATCAATCTCTGCGTCGAGTGTAATCCGATGTTCGGTCCCCAGATAAAGCAGCTCATCGAGAAATACAGGAACGGCGAGGAGATCCCCAAGCACGTTTACGTCGACGAGTCTGCATATACAACGCAGAACATCACCCAGGATTTTGTGGATTCGAGAGCGTACTGATTACTGTTTTACCTGAAATGCCTGTTGATAAGATTATCTATTGTTCTTACATCCAGAGGTGTTTTCGCGGTTTCAAACGAGAAGAATAATCTATCTCCTTGTATTATTCCTTCTTCGTTATAATCATTTACTCTTTGAACAATATCCTCTAAATAAGTGTCGTCATCCATCTTTCCACAATGTTCATGGTAAACCACATTACAGTCACTCAACCTGAAGATCGAAAAATCAGGATGAATTATCTTCTTCCCAACCTTGAGCGGATATTCATATTTATAAGGAATTCCATTAGCATAAAGTCTGTCAGCGATGATAACTTCTGACTTGGATCTGACTCTTTCTCCTTTAAGAGTTAAATAGACCGGCATATCCTTTTTAAATGATTTCCGGTTATAAGGTTTTCCCGTCCATTTGCGCGCATAATTCTCATCACCAACCATTATCGGCTTGGCATATGCTTTGCGTTCATCAGAAAGCTGGTCATAAAGATCTTCTGCAATAGTGTCGGGATATATACGCTGCATTCTATTTAGCGCTTTTAATTCATTTTTTAAAGAAACCCGCATTTGACGCAGATAACTCTTCTGAATTAAATCTCTAATCAGATCATTATCTTTTTCAGCTAAAAGCCTGTCTTTCTTGCCTTTTATAGAAAGATAGTAATATACACCACTTTTACATTTTTTAATCTTGATACGGCCATCTGGAAACGATTCTATTTTCTTATCTAATGCATCCAAAGTCAGCTTAATAAGATTTATTCTTTTGCTCATATCTTCGCTGCGGATATTAGCCATATAGCATAGCCTCCCTCATATTTGACTCCATTATATGGCCTGATTTTGTGAAAAAGAGTCTCAATCTGTTGCTTCCGCTAAAATTGAGACTGGTCTTAAAAAATCATTTATTCTTTTTCGAAAACAAGATGAAATGAGTTTTACACCAAAGCAATATTATTTCAGTTTGGTGTAAAAAACAGGCCTTTTTTTACACCAAATTAATATTATTTCGAAATGGTGTAAAACCGGGAATTAATTATTTAGACGACGCTTCAAAGTGAGCGAAAAAACTCCCTTATTACCCTAGAACAGCCATAGGTACAACAAACATTTTATAATTGCCGCCTTCTGCAAGCGCGGTGCAGGTTTTTGCGAGCTTTTTGCAGAGCAGGCCAGTATCGTATCCCATGGATAAGATTGAATCATTTGAAGAATAGTAGCCGTTGTCAAAGCACGCGACGGCAATGCCGGAAGGTACTGCTCTGCCGCTCTTGTTAAGAAGGTTTACAAGGCGGTGGGCGATCATGCCGTTCTGGCAGATGACCGCATCGCAGCCGTTCAGAGTGTTTTCAATAAATGCAGTCAGGCTCCTGTCCTTGCCGGAGATGATCTCTTTCTCGTCCCTGTGCGTGATCAGGAGGCACAGGCTCTCGTCAAATGCCGGAACGGCGCCTATGTAGCCTTTGTATTCATCCATGCCGGCTGACGAATCGGAGCAGAAGATGCATGCGATCTTTTGCCTGCCGTTCTCTCTCAGTTTATCTGTTAAGATCTTTCCCGCTTCCCTGTAATCAGGAGTGATACGGACCACGCCGTACGGACCGGCGGAAGAATTCAGATATATGACCGGAATGCGAAGTGCCAGGGCATCTTCAATGAGCCTGTCGTTTGCGTTAGGGATAAGGTCTCTTACAGGTTCAATGATGATGGCGGCGGCCTTCTCGCTTATTGCGCGCGATATTGCCGCAGCTTCCTCTTTGCCGCTGCCCATAGTGGAGAATGCTTTTAAAACATATTTGGATGATGTGAGTTCTGATCTTAATCCTGATATAAGTGCCGGACTTAAATATCTGTCACAGTCTTCGGTTATAAAATATACGGTCTTATTCTTTTTAGATTCTTCAACTATATAAGAACCTGAACCGTTTCTCTTCTCGATGAGGCCTGCCTTTTTGAGTATATCGAGAGCCGCGCGGACCGTCTGCCTGCTGCAGGAAAACTGCTCAGACAAAGAGTTCTCGGAAGGGAGCTTCATCCTTCCCTCCGAACGCATCTTTTTAAGCTCGATCTCAAGCTTATCCGCTATGACGATATACTTCTCTGCCACGGCATAAACCCCTTGTTTTTGTTAGTAAAATTATAGGGTTTGCCGCATGTGCAAAGATACGATAAATATTTGAGGTGTTATTTCAAACCCTTGAAAAAGTAAGGAATCTTATCGTCTTCAAAAATGCCGAAATAATTATTTTCGGGTAAATATTTTTTATTGTTCAGAATGACAACGGGGATTTTATAGTCCTCTCCGGATACCCATCGTAAAAAATCCGACAGCATTGCTTAAGATTTTCGACATCGGAGCGCGAAAAAGTGCTCTTCGGGCAAACCTGTACGTTTTGTGATCAAAAATTCCCGAATCTGTATTTATGCAAAGTTACCATTCTTCATAAGGCATACGAGATTCGTTGCGGCTCTTGCGCTGCGGGTGTTTAGTTGGGGCAGAGTACATCGGGTAAGTAAACGGCCCGAGAAATAACCTCAAAATGTAAAGGAGAATCATTATGAAGAAATTTGTAAAGTTGTTAGTTTCTTCCGCTCTCGTTGCAGCTATGGCATGCGGCATTTGCGCTTGCGGCGGCGGCACAACACCTGCTACACAGGCACCTGCTCCTACAGATGCACCTGCTACAGAGGCACCTGCTACAGAAGCACCTAAGACAGACGCACTCATCAAGGTTGGTATCATCAACAACGATCCTAACGAGTCCGGCTACCGTACAGCTAACGACAGAGACATGAAGGCTACATTCACAGCAGAGAATGGTTATGAGGCTTCTTTCTTCTATTCACTTAAGAATGAAGAGCAGATCGCAGCAGCTCAGAAGTTCATCCAGGACGAAGTTGACTATCTCTTGATCTCAGCAGCTGGTACATCAGGTTGGGACGGAGTTCTTGAGCAGGCTCAGAAGGCTGGCATCAAGGTTATCCTCTTCGACAGAACAATCGACGCAGACGAGAGCCTCTATGAAGCTTCTATCGTTTCCGACATGGCTAAGGAAGGCCAGCAGGCAGTTGATTGGCTCGCTTCCCAGGGTCTTTCTGAATACAAGATCGTCCACATCCAGGGCGTAATGGGTTCTTCCGCTCAGATCGGCCGTTCCGGCGCTCTCGACGAGAAGGTTAAGGCAGAGTCCAACTGGTCAATCGTTAAGCAGCAGACAGCAGAGTGGTCTGAAGAGACAGCTCAGCAGATCGTTCAGGCAGTCATCGACTCCGGCGAGAAGTTCAACGTAATCTATGCTGAGAACGACAACATGGCTAAGGGCGCTGCAGCAGCTCTCGACAAGGCTAACATCTCTCACGGCGTTGGCAAGGACGTTATCATCATCGGTTTCGACTGCAACACATGGGCACTTGAAGAGCTCCTCGCAGGCAACTGGAACTATGACGGTCAGTGCAATCCTTTCCAGGCTTCCTACATCGACGACATCATCAAGAATGGCGTTAAGACAAAGGTAGTCATCATGGAAGAGAAGGGCTTCGACGCTAAGACAATCACAGCTGATGACGTAAAGAATTACGGTATCTGATAAGCATTCTCGAAACTTATAAGAGTATTTAGCTAAACAACAAGGTGTGCGATGCGATGTCTCATCGCATCGCACATTCTTTTCGGGAAAGAAGTAAACAAGGAAAGATCAGGAGGACGAATGATATGAAAGATGGCGCAGTTTTGGAAATGCGCGGGATATGTAAGTTTTTCCCGGGCGTGCGCGCTCTTGAGAACGTTGATTTCACATTAAGGCAAGGCGAAATCCATGCTCTGATGGGCGAGAACGGTGCCGGCAAATCGACACTCATCAAAGTGTTGACCGGCGTATATCCAAAAGATGGCGGCGAAGTCTGGCTCTCAGACACGCCCGTGCACATCAAGTCGCCCCAGGATGCACAGAATAAAGGTATCGCAACGGTTTACCAGGAGATAACTCTCTGCCCTAACCTCACGGTAGCAGAGAATATGTACATCGGACGTACAAAGAGTCCTTTTACAAACTGGGCAAAGATCAACCGCCAGGCAGATAAACTCCTTGATGAACTCGGTATTCCCGTAAGCGCTACAGAACAGCTCGGCAACTGCTCTATCGCTATCCAGCAGATGGTCGCAATTGCACGTGCCGTAGACATGGATTGTAAGGTCCTTATCCTGGACGAACCTACATCCTCTCTGGATGAACAGGAAGTTCAGAAGCTCTTCAACCTTATGCGCGATCTTAAGGCAAAGGGCGTCGGCATCATATTTGTAACCCACTTCCTTGAGCAGGTATACGAAGTCTGCGACCGCATCACGGTTTTGCGTGACGGCAAGCTCGTAGGCGAATACATAATAGAAGACCTGCCGAGAGTCCAGCTCGTTTCCAAGATGCTCGGAAAAGATTTCGACGATATGGCCGAGATCAAGAGCGGCAGCGAGTCAGAAAACATCGACCTTAACGGCACCCCCGTTTACCAGGCAATAAACCTTACCGGAACGACCGGCATAAAGCCGTTCGACTTTGAGATCCACAAAGGCGAAGTCAACGGCTTTACCGGCCTTCTGGGATCCGGCAGATCCGAGAGCGTCCGCGCTATCTTCGGAGCTGACAGAGTCACAGGCGGCACTGTCAAGATCGACGGCATTCCGGTTAAGATCAGAAAGCCTCTCGATGCCATGAAGCATGGTATCAGCTACCTCCCCGAAGACAGAAAATTAGACGGTATCGTTGGCGATCTCTCAGTAAGAGATAACATCATCCTCGCACTGCAGGTAATGAAGGGCTTCTTCAAGCCTTTCTCCAAGGCGCAGGCAGAGGCATTTGCAGATGAATACATCAAACTTTTGAATATTAAAACAGCATCACAGGATACACCTATCAAGTCGCTTTCGGGCGGTAACCAGCAGAAGGTTATCCTTGCAAGATGGCTTCTTGCAAACCCGCAGTATCTCATTCTCGACGAACCTACGAGAGGTATCGACGTAGGTACAAAGGTCGAGATCCAGAAGCTTGTATTAAAACTTGCTGCGGAAGGAAAGAGCGTAACCTTTATTTCTTCCGAGATAGACGAGATGGTACGTACCTGCTCAAGACTTATAGTCATGCGTGACGGCAAAGTCGTAGGCGAGCTCAAGGGAGACGATCTCAACCAGAATAAGATCATGGCAACGATTGCCGGAGGTGAATCCAAATGACAGCTAACGAAATAAAGATTAAATCCGGAACATCCGTTAAGGATATTCTCGGAAAGATCGTCCGCAACCAGCTTTTTATTCCGCTCGTTGCCCTCCTGCTTCTGATATTATTCAATCTTGTTACAGATCCCGGATTCTTTAAGATCGCTTTGGAGCCGAACAGCGACGGAAACATGGTATTGTCGGGCAACCTGATCACCATGATCGACTATGCTTCAGAGCTCGTTATCCTCGCTATCGGAATGACACTCGTAACTTCAGCATCCGGCGGTCAGGATATTTCCGTCGGCGCAACTATCGCAATTGCAGGATCTACTGTATTAAGGATCGTTAAGACACAGTCCCCTGATATCTCAGGTGCTAAATTCGCAGGGATCATCATCGTATCGTTCCTCTTATGCGTTGTCGTGTCCGCCCTTTTCGGAGCCTTTAACGGTGCGCTCGTCGCATTCTTCAAGATCCAGCCGATGGTCGCAACACTGATCCTCTTTACTGCAGGCCGTTCGATTGCTGCATGGATCAACAACAACGACAACATCTCCATTACTGATAAGCGTTTCAGCTATTTCGGAAACTTCATTCCCGGAATCTCCGTTCCGACACCGGTATTTATCACCATTTTGTGTCTGGTAATCATCGCCATCGTTTTGAAAGTTACCAACCTCAGACTTTATTCACAGTCTGTTGGTATTAACGCTTCGTCCTCAAGACTTAACGGTATCAATCCTAAAGTTATCAAGCTCTTAACATTCGTTATCTTAGGCATATGCGTTGCAGTCTGCGGATTCATCAAGGTATCCAGAACTTCTTCCATCACATATTCAGTTATCGCAAATAACATCGAAATGGACGCCATCCTTGCAGTCGCATTAGGCGGCAACAACTTAGGCGGCGGTAAGTTCAATCTTTCAGCTTCCGTACTGGGTGCTTATGTTATCCAGTTCCTTACAACAACGCTCTATAAGTTCAAGGAGATCGACTCGAGCTCCATCTCTGCTTACAAGGCAGTTGTCGTTATCCTTCTCATAATCATCTCTTCACCGTTCGTACGCAGATGGATCGATGATATGAAGAATAAGAGAGAAGCAGCGAAAAAAGATCTGGCAATGGCTGCGGCATCAGCTGATGAAGCGTTGAATAACATTGAGTCCGAAACAGGAAAGGAGAGTGTCTGAAATGTCAGTAAACACTAATGCACTGGAACGCAAGCTTAAGAGACGCGCTTCCTTAACAGATACAAATCTTCTTCTCATTATCACGATCATAGTATTCCTGGTAATGTACATATGCGCTGTTGTCTTCCTTAAAAAGGGATTTACCAAGCCCCAGATGTTCTTCAATATCCTTAACGAGAACGCTTCCCTCCTGGTATTGTCATGCGGCATGACGCTCGTCATGATCACAGGCGGAATCGATATCTCCGTAGGCCAGGTAACATGCCTCGTATGCATGGCATGCGCCGTCCATCTTCAGAAGGTAAATGACGGTCTCGCACAAGGCAATGTACTCACATCGCTCCTTATCGCTCTGGCTATAGGCCTCGCTTTCGGTATCATTCAGGGTGCCCTCGTTGCTTATCTGGAATTCCAGCCGTTCATTGTAACGCTGGCGGGTCTGTTTTTCGCGAAAGGCATGACCACCATAGTCTGCAGCGACCGCGTTCCCGTTAAATACGAACCCTTCGTCAAGCTCGCCAAGACCGAAGTCACGATTCCTTTCTTAGGTTCGGTCAACAAAAAAGGTATCTATATTCCGGCATACGTTGAGGTCGGCGTCATAGTTGCGATCGCCGTTGTTATCCTCCTGTTCTGTCTGCTCAGATGGACAAAGCTCGGCCGTAATTTCTATGCGGTAGGCGGCAACAACCAGAGCGCAAACATGCTCGGTATCAACGTTAAGCTCACAAAGTTCTTAGCTCACGTTCTCTGCGGCCTTTGCGCAGGTATCGGCGGCTACCTCTTCTTCCTCCACGCATGCTCAGGATCTCCTCTGCACGCACAGGGCGCCGAGATGAATGCTATCGCTTCATCGATCATCGGCGGCACGCTCCTCTCAGGCGGTGTAGGAAATATCGTTGGTACGCTTTTCGGAGTGCTCTCACTGTCAACTATCAAGAATATCGTTACATCACTTGGTCTTGAAGATGCATGGTGGACAAACATTACGGTAGGCGTAATGCTTTGTATCTTCCTCCTTGTTCAGAGTGTTATACTTGCACGTAAGAACAAAAACAAGAAGTAATTCTTTTAAGGAGGCTCCACCGTGGATTTCAAAACTACAGCACTGGGAATCGAACTGGGTTCCACACGTATCAAAGCAGTACTTATCGACAAGGATCATCTGCCTATAGCATCTGGCGATTTCGAATGGGAGAACCAGTTCGTTGACGGCATCTGGACATATTCTTCCGACATGATCCATAAGGGTATCCAGGCTTGCTACGCTGCACTTAAAGCTGACGTAAAGGCTAAGTTCGGCACAACACTTACAGAAGTCGGCGGTATCGGTATCTCAGCAATGATGCACGGCTACCTTCCCTTCGACAAGGACGGAAAGCAGCTCGCTGAATTCCGCACATGGCGCAACACTATAACAGGCGAGGCAGCTGAGAAGCTCACCGAAGCATTAGGCTTTAACATCCCCCAGCGCTGGAGCATCGCACACTACTATCAGGCGATCTTAAATAACGAATCACACGTTGGTGACATCGATTATCTGACAACACTTGCAGGCTACATTCACTGGCGCCTCACAGGCCTTAAGGTCATGGGCGTAGGCGAAGCATCCGGCATGTTCCCGATCGATTCCTCCACAAACGATTACAACAAGGAAATGGTAGCAAAGTTCAACGCCCTTACAGGCGGCGACCTTCTCTCCATCCTTCCTAAGGTTCTTGCTGCAGGCGAAGACGCAGGCACGCTCACAGAGGACGGCGCTTTGTTCCTTGATCCCGCAGGCGACCTTAAGGCAGGTATTCCTATTGCACCCTGCGAAGGCGATGCAGGCACAGGCATGGTCGCTACAAATTCCGTACGCGTTTACACAGGCAACGTAAGTGCCGGCACATCAGACTTTGCAATGGTCGTTGTAGATCACGATCTTGGCGTACACCGCGAGATCGATATGGTCACAACACCTGCAGGCGCACCTGTCGCAATGGTCCACTGCAATAACTGCACATCTGACATCAATGCGTGGGTAAATCTTTTCGATCAGTTCGCAGAATTATTCGGCGTCGAGATCTCGAAAAATGACCTCTACACAAAGCTCTTCCAGGTTGCCTTAAAGGGCGATCCGGACTGCGGCGGACTCCTCTCATACAACTACTTCTCAGGTGAAGGCGTAACGGATTTAGACGAAGGCCGTCCGCTCTTTGCAAGAACCCCCAACTGCAATTTCACTCTTGCAAACTTCATGAGAACACACCTTCTCTCCGCTCTTGCCACACTCAAGATCGGCATGGACATCCTTCAGGATACAGAGAACGTCCGTATTGATAAGCTCTACGGCCACGGCGGTTTCTTCAAGACTCCCGAAGTCGGCCAGAGATGCTTGAGCGCCGCAGTTAACGCACCCGTTTCCGTCATGGAGACTGCAGGCGAAGGCGGACCTTACGGAATGGCTCTCCTCGTTTCCTACATGATCAACAAGGAAGAGGGAGAATCACTTCCTGATTACCTCGACAACAAGGTTTTCGCAGGCGCAAAGAGCGTCAGCGTAATGGCAGATGATTCTGACGTTAAGGGCTTTGCTGATTTCCTTGCCAAATACAAGGCAGCACTTCCTGTCGAGAGAAAGGCTACGGAGGTACTCTGATGTTAGAAGAACTTAAAGCAAAAGTTTTGGAGGCAAATCTCCTCCTCCCCAAGCACGGTCTTGTCACTTTCACATGGGGCAACGTTTCAGGAATCGACAGAGAATCCGGTCTCGTTGTAATCAAGCCCTCCGGCGTCGAATACGATGTTATGAAAGCTGAAGATATGGTTGTTGTCGACCTTGACGGCAAAGTCGTCGAGGGCAAGTGGAAGCCTTCTTCCGACACACCCACACACGTTGTTCTCTACAAGGCCTTCCCCAACATCGGCGGCGTTGTTCACACACACTCCCGCTGGGCAGTCACATTTGCCCAGGCCGGCATGGCGATCCCTGCAATGGGAACCACACAGGGCGATTACTTCTACGGTGACATCCCCTGCACACGTCCCATGACAGATGAAGAGATCCGCGGGGAATATGAGAAAGAAACAGGCAACGTTATCGTCGAGACATTTGCTGACAAAGATCCGGACGCAATCCCTGCCGTAAACGTCTTCTCACACGGACCGTTCAC
>CADCJM010000019.1:0-20551 GCA_902801755.1 Oscillospiraceae bacterium | reverse complement strand
TACGGCCAGGGCTGATCTTCGGTCTTCCTGCCGGCACCGCGCCACACCAACTTAAAAACAATTTCTTATTGTTTGCTTCTTGTTCGAGTAGAAACCCGCTGTGCTTGTACGGCGGGTTTTTACTTTTTGTATCACGAAAATCAGAAAACCTGCATGAAATGTTGAATCACGTTTTTCGAGCCTTGCGAAAACCAAAAACCATACTGCAGTTAACGGATAATCCCGCTCTCCGCCCCTACATTACACAAAAATCTCTCATTTTGCGGGTGAGAATAAAATCTCTTAATGTATACTCTATATTGCAGTAAACTTGGGGGATTTCACAATGAGCAATACAACTGAAGGAATTATCTATGAGGTTAAAAAGGCCATCTGCGGTAAGGACCACATCATTGCGCAGGCTTTGACAGCTATTCTTGCAGGCGGCCATATATTGATGGAAGACGTGCCGGGCGTAGGCAAGACAACTATGGCGGTGGCGTTTTCAAAGACGATGGGCTTAAACTTCGGAAGAGTCCAGTTTACGCCGGATGTATTGCCTTCTGACATTACGGGCTTCTCCCTTTACGACAAGACAACGGATTCCATGAAATACCAGCCGGGTTCGATCTTCCACAACCTGTTTCTGGCAGACGAGCTGAACCGCGCGTCCACACGTACGCAGTCTGCGCTCCTCGAAGCGATGGAGGAAGGCAACGTCACGGTTGACGGTAATACATATATGCTTCCGAAGCCTTTTACGGTAATCGCCACGCAGAACCCTACGGGCGCTTCGGGCACTTCACTTCTCCCCGACTCGCAGATCGACCGTTTCATGATCAGGGTGTCCATCGGCTATCCTTCCCCCAAGGATGAGAAGATCATGCTCGAATCAAGAAAGAACGGCATAAATCCTCTGGACGATGTAAGGCCGATGTGCAATGTCGACACTATCGTCAGAATGCAGGCTGAAGTAAATAACGTATTCGTTCACGAGAAGGTCGCTGACTATATCATCCAGCTTATTAACAAGACGCGCGGCCATCACGATCTGGCAAGAGGCGGAAGTCCGCGTGCCACACTGGCCCTTACTTCAATGGCCAAGGCATGCGCTTACTTAAACAACAGAAACTATGTTGTTCCGCTCGATGTGCAGAAGGTGTTCCTTCCTGTAATCACCCACAGACTTATGCTCACTCCTGAAGCTGAAGTCAATAACAGACAGGCTTCCGACATAGCACAGGAGATCCTTAAGGATACTGCTGCTCCCAAGATCTGATCTGATATGGTACGGACCTGGCTAGCATATTTGGCAGCATTGATCTCAACCTTCGTCTTTTTCCTTTGTTATAAGATGTGGGTCGCATGGTATTGCCTGATCCTGCTTCTGGCAGTGCCTGTTTTCGCATTCATACTGGCAGTGATTGCTTACGTGACGCTCAGGTACAAGACTGATGCGCCGGTCATCTGCACGATCGGCAAGCCCGCTTATATAAAGTTCACATTGGAAGGCTTCGCATCCTTTTTCTCCTACTGCACGGTAAAGACTGCCGTTACCGATCACATGTCAGGCGGGACCAATAAATCCGTTATAAAGATTACAGACAGCGGCGTTACAAAGATACCTCTTGATACAAAGCACTGCGGCGCTTATACATATAAGATGTCGAAGCTTTATATTTCCGATCTTCTCGGCTTTTTCAAGTTCACAAAACACCTGAACAAAGATATGGAATTCATCGTAAAGCCTGTGCCGGAAATGCCCGGATACATGCCTGACGTATATGGTTTTAAGGCCAAGAGCCTCCGAAAATCCCATAAGCCGAATTCCGAGATCTATGACATCAGGGATTACCAGTTAGGCGACCCCGTAAAGTCAATTCACTGGAAGATGTCAGCCAAGAAAGACAAGATCATGGTAAAAGAACCGCTCGAGGAATACGGCGGCCATTCGCGCGTTATCTTAAAGCTTTCAGATGACAGGGATACACTTGATCTCCATCTGGGTCAGGTGCTCTTTACTTCCAGATTTTATCTGGACCACGAGACAGCGCACATAATCAGGGTTATTCCTCCTGACAGCAAAGAGGTCGCTTTTAATGTTGAATCGGAAACCGATCTTCAGAGAGCTCTGAATCTGATCCTTCACATGAGGATCCCTGAAGAGGCATTCCATAAGGAAGACGGAGCTGATGAGGAGATACCCGAAGAGCCTTTGAATGAGAAGGATTCAGCGGAGGAAGCCTATGCCGACTGATAACAACGAACAGCTGGAATTGGTCAACAGGCGCACCAGACTGAATGTGAGCAGCACGCTCATGTCTGTGACCATCACGACATTCCTGGTCACGGGCTTTACCATGATGTACAGCACTGCTTTCGACTACGAATTCAGCGTCTGGGCGGTCATGATGTTCGCATTTATCGCATCGCTGGTATTCTCGGTACTCTATAACATAAATAAGAAGTGGCTTACAGCAATCGTTGTGTCCTTATCGTGCATTGCACCAGTCCTGATGGCCATATTTGATATTTTCGATGTCCAGAAAGGTCTGATGGCATTCCTTTACAGCATACAGATGAATGCATTCTACTGGATCCCCGGTGTTTTCGAGGGCGGATCTCCTTCTGACAGCGAACTGATCCTGACTTTTTTACGGGCATATTATCTCATGGCGGTCTCTCTTACGGTGCTCGCGCTGACAAGGCGCAGGAATATACCGTTAGTGCTGCTTTTCTACGTACCGCTTTTTGTATGCGCCGTAAGCAACACGACGATGCTTCCGGATACCGCTCCCTGTATCGCTGCAGCAACAGGTCTGCTCCTTGCAGTCCTTGCGCACGGATTCAGGAATAAGAAGGCGCCGCAGTCAGGCATCATCCTGTTCCTGCTTACTGTTCCCGTTCTCATCTTCTCTATCGTTATGGGAGTCATTTACCCTGTCGATACCTATGACAAAAATGAACTTGCCACGGATATTCTCGAAGACCTCGTGGATTTTGCGAAAAATATCTCAGAGCCTGTAAGCGAGATCCTGGACACTGCGCTCCACGGCGTCAAGAATCCAAACGCCAGAGGCGATCTGGATTATTTCTGTTCGCTCAATTCGGGCTCCACAAATCTCGAGAATGTCGGACCTTTTAATCCGCCGGACCAGGAGATCATGAAGGTTACAAAGGTCTATAATTCAAGATATAACGGCACTTTCGACTCAACCGGAAGCACCTGCTTATATATCAAGGTCGAATCTCTCGATACCTATAAGAACAACAATCTGAAGAGTTCGAAAATAAACATGCCGGTCTACGACGAAGATAAGCTTCCCGATCCGAAGGAAGCGCCTTATGTCGTCTGGATCGACTCGTATCTGCCTTCATCTGTTGATACAGTTCCGTATTACACGGATTTCTATACATCTTATTTCTCTGAAAAGCAGACACGTGTTAATCCTTATAACACGACTAATGAAGGCTACACTGTCTACCAGGTTGGCACAACTCCTGTAAAGACAGGCGATATCTATACGGAGAATTACAAGGAAGATTACGTATATAAAACATGCCTTGATGTTCCCAAATCCACAGAGATGGCGCTCATCAGCAGCGGAGATCTTCCCGACTGGTATCTCGATATCTACCACGGCTACGTTACCATGCCTGATGCTGAGAAAGTCAGGAGAGTGACTGAATTCGTCAGGAATCTCCACCCTTACAGTACTGAAACAGATTACCCTCCCAGAGGCGTTGATTTTGTCCCGTGGTTCGTCAGCGATGCGGAATCAGGAATATGCGTCCACTATGCGGCAACCACCGTTATCCTCCTGCGTCTTATCGGCGTTCCCGCAAGATATGTAAGAGGTTATGTCGATTATCAGTCCACACCGGGCAGTAATCACGTATTATATGCTATGCATGCTCATGCGTGGTTCGAATTTTTCGCGCCCGAATACGGATGGATAATGGGTGACTCGACTCCGGGCTCAATAAATAACGCAAGCGATTACGATATCAACGCAGTCACAAAGGCTTACCCGGAATTTGAGAATGCAAGCTTTGCAAGGGGTTATGTATCTATCCTTAATCCCGACTACACAAATCAGACCACTGCTTCATCTGAGACCGAGCCTACAGAAACGACACCTTCTGAGACGGAGCCTTCTGCCACGACTTCAGATGCCACCACAAGTTCGGAAACGACACCTACTGTAACGCCTGCATCTTCGTCTTCGGACCAGACGGAACCTTCGCAGTCAGGCACATCGACTGATGAGCCTGAAAACACCAAAGAGACTGAGAAGGATGCTCCGGCTTCATGGGCAATCTCCATGGCTGAAGGAATGGAATTTTCCTTTGGACCGGATGGCGAATTCTCTATCGGATTTAAATCTGACAGTTCGGCCGGAAAACTAGTCAGGACAGTCAAGACAATAGTCTGCACAGCAGGAGCGATTGCGCTTGTCATTGACATCTTCATCCTTGGCTGGTTTGTCTACTGGAAGCGTCAATTCAGGCACAAGAGCACAAACAGCAGAGCCATCACTTACTACCACTACTACAGCCTCATGGGCAGGATATTCAGATACCATCTGCCGAAGAAGGCCGTAAGGATCGCAGAGAAGGCCGCTTTTGCCCGCGAAAAAATAACACCCCAAGAACTTGAGGCGTTAGTTGCAGTCTGCGAAAAGGATATGAGTGAGATTTCCAAAGGCTTTAACAGGTTCAAAAAGATCCCTTATAATGCCCTGCTGGTAAAAAACAGGATCACAAATAAGTAACTGTCTCTGTCAGCAGGTATATCCGGGCTTTTTGTAAAGGTTATCCAAAGGGAGGATCTCCTTGTCCCAGACCTGATCCTTCCAGTCGTCCTGCGCTACCTCTTTTATCGCGACTGATACGCTCGATTCGTTGCAGCCCATTGTCTCTGCAATAGCTTTGGTAACCTCTTCGGCGCACCTGATCTTCTGTTCTTCAGTTCTTCCCGGGAAGCATTTGATCTCTACGTGTGGCATATGATGTCTCCTTTATTGTTCCATTTCAGATTTAATTATAGCATCAGTATCTGCTTAAACCTATAAAAATGACCTGATTTACAGACATGGCCTAAACAAATGATCTTATGGTTAAGAATGCCCGAAAATAGCGTTTTGAGAAAGAATTTGAGAATTATTCTCAAATCTATTGACAAAGCACAGTCATGTGACTACAATTGAGAACGA
Organism: Oscillospiraceae bacterium; assembly: GCA_902801755.1. Classification (GTDB taxonomy): domain Bacteria; phylum Bacillota; class Clostridia; order Saccharofermentanales; family Saccharofermentanaceae; genus Saccharofermentans. The sequence continues at coordinate 15,356 of CADCJM010000019.1, read as the reverse complement.
TTCTCATATTCATATTTTCGAAATGGGGAAATAAATTTCAATTATTAGTCAGGAGGAAACCGTCTCCGGACGGTTATTCATTAAAGTGAAAAAGCTTTTATCAGTAGTTGTTGCAGCATTTCTGGCTGTAGGTTCACTTACTGCGTGCAGTTCTGCCGGAGCAAATGGAAAGAACAAGATCAAGATCGTAACCACGATCTTCCCTGAATACGACTGGGTAATGAATGTACTGGGTGAGAACCCCGCGGGAGCTGAAGTTACAATGCTCCTCGACAATGGTGTCGATCTCCACAGCTTCCAGCCCACCGCAACAGACATCATGAAGATCTCATCCTGCGACCTCTTCGTCTATGTCGGCGGCGAGTCTGACGACTGGGTTGAAGATGCTCTCAAGGAAGCAACAAATAAGGACATGGTCGTCATCAACCTCTTAGATGTGCTCGGCGACAAGGTCAAGGAAGAAGAAATCGTTGAAGGCATGCAGGGCGAGGATGAAGATCACGACCACGACCATGAGGATCATGATGAGGACCACGATCATGAAGAAGGCGAAGATCATGACCACGAGCATGAGCATCACCATGAAGAGGGCGAGATCGAATACGATGAGCATGTATGGCTCTCATTAAAAAATGCACAGGTGCTTGTACAGAGCATTTCCGATGCAATGCAGAAGATCGATGCAGCAAATGCAGCAACATATAAGAAGAATTCTGATTCCTACATCGAATCCCTTAAGTCTCTCGACAATGACTACAAGGCAGTTGTTGATGCAGCTTCCAATAAGACGATCCTCTTCGGCGACCGTTTCCCTTTCAGATATATGGTTGACGACTACGGTCTTACTTACTATGCGGCATTCGTAGGATGCTCTGCCGAATCTGAAGCAAGCTTTGAGACTATCACATTCCTTTCCAAGAAGGTCGATGAATTAAAGCTTCCTGTTGTCCTCACGATCGAAGGAAAAGATCACAGGATCGCAGAGACTATCGTGCAGAATACAGCATCCAAGGACCAGAAGATCATGACTCTCGACTCCATGCAGTCCGCTTCGACAGCTGACTATAAGGGCGGAACAACCTACCTCTCGATCATGAAGGCTAATCTTTCCGTTCTTACAGAAGCTTTGAAATGACCCATCTCTAATATTCTTTCATAGGCACTACGGACATCTGCAGGTGTTATAATCACTTGCAGATGTTCGTCTTTTAACAGGAATTAAAGGTTAAGTAAATGCGTAAGATAACTTGTCTGATTATAAGTATTGCAATGGCCGGTCTCATGGCAGGCTGCGGTGACAATGGTCCTCAGAATAAGATGACTGCACAGACAACAGGCCTGAAAGACGTTCTGGAATCAAGGATGTCAGAGGAAAATTCTGAAGAGACCTCTGCCCCGTCAGAGACCACTGTTCCTTCCCCCACTCCTGATCCGCTGGCTGATTATTCGGCGGAGTCTTTAGGTCAGGACGGCATAGACTATGACCTTACAAAGCTTTCTTCAGACCTTATCTATGCTGAAGTCTATAACATGATGATCTTCCCCAAGGAATATATCGGCAGGACCGTCAAGGTGTCAGGCGTGTTCACCGTCTATTATGACGAAGCAAAGGATAAGTATCATTTCGCATGCTTCGTGTCAGATGCCGCCGCATGCTGCCAGCAGGGCATAGAATTCATTCTGGAGGGCGATAACGTATATCCTGAGGATTATCCCGCCGAAGGCGCTGAGATAACGATCCAGGGCGTTTTCGGGACATACGAGGAAGACGGCGGAACATACTGGTCCTTAACCGGTGCAAGATTTATCTGATCAGTGGAAGACTCCGCTTACATCCAGGTGCCATGTGAAGCAGTAAAGCGCCAGCGAGAAAATGGCGACCGCATATACGGATACCTTTGTGATCAAGCCTAATAGCCGCGGTGCCTTATCCTCCGACAGGCCGGTATAATAAGCTCCCGCGACGATCGTCGGAACGATATATCTGTAAGACATCGTGCACGTATAAGGGAATGCAAAGCAGAAGTGAATATAGAATCCCAGCTGTGAGACGAGAAGTATCGTCATGAGAAGATTCATCAGATTTCTTTCTTTGACCCACGCGAAAATAAAGTTGAGCACGATCGTGACCGTAAATACCGTGAATGACGCTAAAAGCAGATATCCTACGATTGCGAGCACCATGTGTTTTCTATAGTATTCTCCGTCGAAAACAGCCTCGTTCAAAGTTTCCGAGATGATGTTGTAGTCAATGCCGTCGCCGAATGCCAGGAACCTTTTCCAGAAAGGCACATCAGGGATCAGAAGACCCGGATTGTAATTGTAATCAGGAACTGCGACATAAGTTACAGGCACCTTCCAAAGGATATAAGACCTTACCTGGTACCAGAGTCCTAAAGGTGCACAGACCAGAAGAAAAACAATATATTTCCATACGAAGCTGAGCTTCTTCTTTGATTCAAAAAAGGCCTTTGCCATAAGAAATCCAACAGGCACCGCGATGAGTCCTGCGGAGAGCTTGGTCATCATGCCAAGGCCTATAAGGACGCTGATCCCCATGAGTGCTGCAAAGGGCTTCTTTTCGCTGTTATACCAGATAACGGATAAGTAGAGCGCAGAGACCGCAAAGAGTACGGACAAAGGATCGTTATTAAGCGCTCCCGCAAAAACGATAAACTGCGGAAGGAATGCAAATACCATGTAGGCCGTCGTCCTGCCCTTGGAAGAAAATCCCCAGAGGCCAATGAACTTCTTAAGGACTGCTAAAGTCACGAGAGAATAGAACAGCGACAGGCACTGGAGCGCATCCCAGTTATTTGCCATGGAAGGCGCTATTTTCCTGTAGATACCGAAGAAGACCGCGCTGATTATATGAACAAGCGGCGGATGGTAGAACTGCCAGTGCTCTGTTATGTTCTGGTCGTAAAGCCTGTGGTTGTTCAGAAGATATTCGATGTATTCAGAGTGGTAGTTCATCTCGTGATAAACACCGAACTCGCCCATATCGTGCTGACGCTGGTTTGCTCCGGTATAAAGCACGTAGAATGTCCTGATTCCGATGGCAAGGATCGTGGCAATGGCGATGATGCGCTCTTCTTTTCCGGCATTCATCAGGATAAGGTATGAGAATCCCGCAAATCCCAATACAAGGATTATGATGCGGACAGGACTTAACAGATTCCAGTCGCAACCGGAAACGATAAGCACGAATAAACACCATACAGCGCTTGCGGCTATATCGATGCTGAGTTTACCCTTTTTGTTGAACTTGATATCCATTAAAGAAAGAATAAATCAGCATCGGAAGTAATGCAAATGACCGGAGGCTTTACATCTCCTTAATGTACTTCGTGGCGCGGTCGTTGATGATCCTGACCACGTCGTCGAGCGAACGGTCGCCTGCATAATAAGGCGCGGTGTCTTCGACGAGGAAAGCTGTCAGTACCGGATCATCGTAAGTATATGTGGAGATCTTGGACATGCTCTCCAGCATGGCTTCTTCCATGTCCTTGGTGGAATATTTATAACCGTACACGCTGACGTATTCGCTTACGCCGCCCATGTATTCGCCCAGCTCCTCAAAGCTCTTGGTGCCTTCATTATTCTTCTCTGTAATGATCGAGACGTTCCTTGCCATGATCTCTTTGTTGGTAACGAGATTTAAGAACTCCCTGGATGACTCTCCGAATCCGGCGCCTGCGAAAAGGAAGTTGATGAACTTCCTGCATCCGTCCTTAACATCAGACAGGGCTGTAACGGAAATCGTCTCTATGGCTCTGAATCTGGGGCCTCTTGCGTCAACTGAAGGGGTTCCCAAAATCGTGTAGCTGCCTTCGGATGACTTGCAGGCATGAACAAACTTGATAAAGCTGTCGACCGTCTCGTAGCGGCAGCCTGTGCGCGGCTTCTTTACTTCATCAGCCCACTCCAGTGTGTCTGACTGTTCATAGCTGTTCTTGGTAAAGTGATCTTTTGTATATTCGGCTGCGGCATAGAACTGGTCCGTGCCGAAGTTTGCCTGGCCGCCCTCTATCGCTGCCTTTGTATCGGTGCAGGATAAGAGGAATGCCTTCCTGTTGTTGAATCTTGATTCCGGATAATCGTACGGTGTAAAGCCGTCGAGCTTTTCTCTGACCATCTTGTCGAAGTCTTCGAAGGTGATTCCCACGGCACCGTCTTTTACATAAGACCTGTCGGTGACAAGGCCTTCTATCTCAAGCGTTACGGGCAGGAAATACTGTTTGCCTCCGATCTTTGAAGCCTCGATGATGTTGCCGAACTGCTGATCTGCGACCGCCTGGTCGAGGTATCCCGTGAGGTCTTCGAAAATATCATCGCGCATCGCATAATTTTGCTGGATGCCGACCGCCAGGTCAGGCGCGTCCTTGCCTTTAAGCTCCTGGATCATCGTATATACCTTCTCGCTGTCCATATGGAGGATCGAGAAATCCCTGCCGGTCTTGATTCCGGTCTTATACTTGCTCCAGACCTTTATGAGATATTCATTGTCGGTCCTGTTGAATTCATAGATGGCATTCGACAGATACTCTGTAATGTTCTTATCGATTGGCGTTGCAAGTTCGATTATCTTCTTGCCCGCGTTAGGGTTCTTTTCGCATTTTGTAAGGATAGTGACTGATTCATTGTAGCCCGAGAAGAACATCGAGTACTCGGTCGAATTCATTGAGTAGATAACCGTCCTGTCGCTGTCACAGGAGATGAGCTTTATCTTCTCAGCCGAGAGGTCCGAGAAGTACGGCGTATACCAGTTGTTATCAACTACAGTCTTTGCTTCACCTGCCTGAAGGTCGAGCTTTGTTATGTTGCCGAGCGTATCGATCTTGCAGAGATCGCCGCTGGGTACAGCTTTGTAGTCGGCAGGATCCAGATTGGTAACCATATCATACTTGTCACTGCTTATCTTTTTTCCGGTCTTCGCATCGAACTTCAGGACCAGCTGTCCTTCATTCCGCGTATATCCGACGGTGCAGAGCGCGCCGTTCGAAGCATCAAATGAGAACTCCTCGACATCTAACACATTTATGAGCCCGGAAAAATCAAGCCGGCACACAAATTCCGAACCTTTGAAAACATAGGCATTTACGGAAGGAACATTTGCCTCTCTCACCGCAATGATGACCGGAATATAGTATTCTCCTGCCGCATAGACTTTGGTTATGCCGACAACGTCCTGGCCGCCCAAAGAGATCTCGATGGGATTGCCTTTTTCATCTTTGAAGAATTTGGGGTCCGTAACTTCCCCGCTTTCGAGGTTGATCTTTACGACCGCATCCTCAAATCCGCCCTGCGCGAAAAGATTGACTACGGCTTCGGCCTGATTCTTCTCATCAGGGGATCCTAATATATCCACTCTCTCGATAGAATAGCCCGCAGGATCCTTAAGCTTGATAGAACTTATCCTGTTTCCCTTCTCATCGTAGGCATCAAGCATCGTCCTTCTGTAATTGTCGTAGTCTGCAAGATTTGTAAGGCCGTATACGTGATAGATCTTTCCGTTGCCGTAGCATACTTCAGTGTTGCCAAGCATCTCGGTCGGCAGAATGTCCATGTCGAGCTCAAATCTCGTGGATTCGTACCAAGGATCATTTTCGCTGACTACAGTATCAGAACCCTTCTTTGAACATGACATCAGCACCGGCGCAGCAAGGCTTACCGCCAGCAGCGAAGCAACAATTCTTTTCTTAATCATGAAAATTCCCTCCAGAAATGTATTCCTTTTATCCTGTCTATACTCTAAAAGTTTTTTGTGATTTTGGAATATAAAACGCGAAAAAGACACGAAAACTATGCCGTATTGATGCCGGACAACAAAAAGAAAGAAGCCGGCTCAATTGCTTGAACCGGCTTCCCCTGTGTCTTATTAATACCTGCGATATTAATCAATTACTTCGATCTTTACGTTATCGAGATAGAACGGATTCATATCCACGCTCTCGAAATAGATCGTAAGGCTGGGTGTGCCTGCTTCGATCGTGTACTGGCCTTCACCAAGTACCCACTCGTCAGAACCTGTCTGAACCTCAGCTACTGTAGGCCATGTGCCGTCGATATCAGCTGTGCACTTGCATGTAGGAGCCTTGGACTTGATAGCGAATGTTACCTTGATCGTGTGTCCTACATAGTTTGTTACGTCGATAGAATAACCGTCGTACTCAGCATAGCCCTCGGAATTCATGAGGCAGTAGTCACTCTCGTAACCGCCCTCAACGATCTTCTGGACAGAGCTGTATCTCGGTCCGCCTGTGAACTTCTTATCCTCGTAATCCTCTACGAAAGGAGTTGAGTCTGTCTTAGGCTCCTGATAGTCAGCAGGCTTAGCTACTTCGCCGCCGTTTATCGCGCACATAACGCCTTCGTAAGCGGGCTTCGGTGAGAGGTTTCCGTAGAAGAGCAAAGGCTTTGTGGAAGACTTCCAGCTCATGTCGTCTGTAAGACCCCAGACTGTTACGCACTCGATCGGAACGCCTGCCTTGTCAGCTGCGATAATAGCTTCGAAGAACTTCTGCATGTAAACGCCCTGGTCGTACATAGGGTTAAGAGACTTAGGTGCTGTTACGTCGAGCTCTGTGATGTGGATCTTAACGCCGAGCTCGTCAGCATATTTCTTTGCTGCTGCGATGTAGTTGTCGATGTTAAGGCCGGAGCTGATGTGGCTCTGCATGCCCATACCGTCGATGTTGCCTGCTGCTGCAACGGGCTTTAACATCTTAAGGATATCTTCCTGCTTGGATGTCTGATACTCGTTGTAGTCGTTATAGAAGAGCTGTACGTTAGCAGGAGCATGCTTTCTAGCGAACTCGAAAGCCTTCTCTACATAATCGTCACCGATTACCTGCTTCCAGTAGCAGTCTCTCATTCCGCCGTCATCAGCAGCTGCTTCGTTAACTACGTCCCATGCATAGATGACGCCGGGATAGTTCTTCTCGCACCAGTTCATAACCTGGTCGATGTAGCTCTCCATACGCTTGAGCATGAGGTCTCTGCTTGCGAGCTGTCCGTTGACATTGTAGTTCTCATAGAAGAACCAGGAAGGTGTCTGTGAATACCAGACAAGAGTATGACCTCTCATCGGGATGTTGTTCTTCTTGCAGTAATCAAGGATCGGCTTTGCAGCTTCGAAATGAACAGCCGGAGCTTCGTTGTACTTTGCAGGATCATTCTTGCACAAAGCTGCATCAAGAACTGAATCAGGCTTCAACTCGTTCTCAGGTGTAACTGAGTTGAACTGGGTCTTAAGAAGTTTTCTGAAAGAGTCGTTCTTGTTGGTCATTACTGTTGCAGGAGAAGCAACACCGAACTTGAAGTAATCAGCGTAAGCTGCTGCGAGGGATGCTGTCTTTGTGGGATCTTCCAATGACTCGACAGGTGTGCCTGTGAGGTTATTGAATTCACCCTCGATGCTTACTTCCATAGCAGTTACAGTGATATCTCTGACGTCAGATGCCTCAAGATAGATCATTGCGTTCTGCGCATTGTCAGGGATCTGGATGGTGCCTGTGATCTCTGTGATGCCTGCCTCATCAGCCTGGCCAGCGGCGATGTTTACATATGAAACGTTGCCGTAGAACTCATACTTCAATGAGAGAGTCATGGAATCGTTCTCGGAAGAAGCCTTAACGTAAGCCTTTACGGTGTTGCCTCTGTAGTCAGCGCAAGGAATAGCGATACCCGTGTTGCTTGCGGAACGCTTTGTGATAACGGCTGTTCCGTCCTTTGTCTCGACCTTGCAGTCACCGTAGGTGATCCAGTTACCCTTCTTCTCCTTCTGTGTGAAGTCTGCCTTGATAGTTGTAGGGACTTCATGAGGACCGTTAGATCCGTTGGGAAGTGAGTCACATCCGCTTAAGAGGAATAAACCTGCCAAAGCGCAAGCGACTACTTTGATAAATCCTTTTTTCATAATACCTCCGCGAAAAAAGCATTCTTATTGTTTGCTGCTTGTACGATTTATGATACAGCAAGAATGGTTAAACAGACAAGCATTGCGATTTGGCGTGAGTCCCAAAAAATAAAGGTAAATACTGTTATTATGTCATTAGCACTATACACTTCTTGCGATTTTCTGATTTCGGCCGCAATTTTTGTAGTGTTCTTTTTGTTGATTCTAACGAACAAATGGCAGAAAATTTGATTATCAAATAAACCTTCGTTCTGTTATATTATCCCTAAGGTAAGGTAGTGTCCCGAATGAAATATGTGGTTTGGTCAATCGTTATATTGATCGCGCTGTTTTTGGCTTATTGGGTTTTTCTGGTTATCTGCTCATGCTTTGTGGATACGAAGAAGCTATACGATAAGCACAGCGGATTTTACAGGTGGCTTCTTGTCAGTTCGACATGGTACCTGGTTTTTTTCGGACGCGTTCATTTCCATACCAAAGGCTTTGAGAAGTTTCCTCAGGATCAGAGATTCCTTCTTGTCTGCAATCACAAGTCCAAGTTAGATCCCATCACAACATGGTTCCTGCTTCAGGACTACGATCTGGCATTCATTTCCAAAGAAGAGAATTTCAATGTTCCCTGCTGGGGAAGGATAATCAGACGCTGCTGCTTCCTGCCCATTGACCGTGAGAATCCCAGAAACGCCATGAAGACCATCGATAAGGCTGCTGACCTTATCAGGAACGATCAGGTGTCCGTGGCAGTTTATCCGGAAGGCACAAGGAATTTCGGCGACGGTCTTCTCCCCTTCCACAACGGAATCTTTAAGATCGCCCAGAAAGCGGATGTTCCGGTCGTTATCTGCGGTATCAGCGGAGCGGACAAGATGAGAAAGAATTTCCCCTTGCACAAGACTGATATCTATTTCGAGGTGCTGGATGTTATGTCAGCGGAAACTGTCAGGGAAATGCGCTGCAATGATATCGGTGATCATGCAAGAAGCCTGATGTTATCTTTTGTCGAAAAATATGAGGAGGAAGATAAAAATGTCAACTTACGTACTGTTTAACATGCTCTCCGGAAACGGAACCGGCAAGGACAAAGTGGATGACCTTAAGACTTTCCTGCGCGGCAAGCAGGTATCCTACAAGGACATCACGAAAATCAATGATTTCGAGAGTTTCTTTGCTGACCTTACCATAAAAGATGAGATCATCATCTGCGGAGGCGACGGTACGCTCAATCATTTCATCAATGATACTGACGGCATGAGGATCCTTCCTGCCATCTACTACTATCCTACGGGAAGCGGCAATGACTTCTGGAACGACTTAGGCAAGAAGCCCGGTGACAATCCCATCCGCATCGAGCAGTATTTGAAGGATCTTCCCTTCGTTGAAGTAAACGGCATGAAGAAGCGTTTCCTTAACGGTATCGGTTACGGCATTGACGGCTACTGCTGCGAAGAAGGCGACCGCCAGAGAGAATCAGGCAACAAGAAGATCGACTACACGAGCATCGCTATCAACGGACTTCTTTTCAAATACAAGCCTACCAATGCCGAGATCGAAGTTGACGGAACGCACTACTCCTACCAGAAGGTCTGGCTCGCTCCTTCAATGAACGGACGTTATTACGGCGGCGGTATGATAGCTACACCTGACCAGGACAGACTTGCCAAGAACAGGCTCTTATCGCTCCTTATTTTCCACGGCAGCGGGAAGATCAAGACACTTATGATCTTCCCTTCCATCTTCAAGGGCAAGCACATCGACCACCCGAAGAACGTTGAAGTAAAGACAGGTCACAGGATCAAGGTAACATTCGACCGTCCTGTTGCCCTCCAGATCGACGGAGAGACGGTATTAAACGTCAAGACATATACAGCTTATAAAGAATAAACAGGAATAAGTTCAATATATATGGAATGGCCCGCCGCTTTTATACCGGCGGGCTTTCCGTTTTATTTAGCATTGCCTATTATGTTGGTGATCCTGACCGTCACATCTGCAATAAAGCCTGCGAGCTTATCGAGCCTTACAAGCTTGAACAGAAGGCTCCTTACCTTGTCGATAAGGCATGCAGCGATGACAAATACGATTCCGAATCCTACAAGGAAAGCAATCATGAGGAATACATTCCACTCAGTAAGCGGAGTAAATAATCCGTCCATGACGTCCCTGTAGATCACAGGATGCGTGTCAATAAGATAGGTCGCAAATACGAGATGCGCAAAGAACTTTATGACCTTCTTTGCAAAGCCTCCGGCCTTTATCTTTCTGAACAGCAGGAGATAGAAGACCGTCTGGATGACCATTGTCGGAGAGATGTAATCGCTTAAGACGGTGAAGTACCAGTCTGAGCCTGACACGTACTTCTCGCCGACCCAGGTGATGATCCAGTTAAAGAGATTGCATAAGATGATGCCGGTCACAAGAACGCTTGAAGGAAGGCTCTCACCGATATGGCATTTCTTCATGATGGCGCCCATGATGTAGAGCAGGAATATCCATGTGAACGTGTGCGATGTGAGGATATTAAGGCTGTAGCAGAAGCTCGTGAAGAATGAGAAGAAGAAGATCATCACGAAGAACACTTTTCGAAGTGTCGGCACAGGAAGGGCCCTCACTGCAGCGTTGATGAACGGCGATAAGACAGATACCAGGAAGTAAGCCGTGAAATACCAGTAGATATCATAGTAGAGCGGCATTACCGAGCTTACAAAATCTCTTGTGGTTACAACATCCGGAATCACAAATCTGCAGATCGCGGTGATCAGGAGCGCGTAGAATACGACCTGGAACCACATCTCAAAAAGCCTCTTGCGGTTAAGGGGCTTCTTCTTTTCCGTGAAGGATACATATCCTGTCACGAGCGCGAAAATATTGACTGCGGGCGTCGTGATATAGAACAGGGCCATGGCGGCAAACTGCATTCCCAGAGTGCCTTTGTTCATCATTCCGCCCTGGCCTAAAGCGTGGAGTATGACCACGTAGACCATAGAAAGGATCTTAAGAATATCCAATCCGTAGTTGCGCGTGTCTTCCCCGGCCAATCCGGTCTGTCCGCTCTTTGTTGCCATTTAAGACCTTCAGCCAGCGTACTGGTCGATAGCCTTTGCGAGCTGGTCAGCACATGATGTGCCCTTCATCCCGCAGGTGTTGCCTCTTAAGATGTCAGCAACTTCCTTTGCATCCTTGCCTTCGACAAGTCTTCCGATCGCCTTGAGGTTGCCGTTGCAGCCGCCAATGTACTTAACGTTATAGAGCTTGCCGTCCTCAATATCAAAGTCAATCTGGATAGAGCAGACACCCTTGGGGTTGAAAGTTACATGTTCCATATTATTTTTCCTCTTTTAACACTGTTACATGCGTCAGTTACATAGCGTGAAGCTGCATGACGTTGATCAGCAAAAGCCAGCTCATTCCATAGTAGCAGCCTACGGCGATAAGGTCGTTTACTGTCGTGATCAGGGGTCCTGAAGCTACCGCAGGGTCAATATTGATCTTCTTGAAGAACAGCGGGATCAATGTGCCGATGATGGACGAGAATATCATCGATACGAGCAAAGATACGCCGATGCATCCGCTTACAGCAAATGCAAATACAGGTTCCTTGTGTTTGAGGACCATAAGGTAAACACCGATAAGGATCACCGATGCGATACCTAAAATAAGACCTACTGAAAGACCGACCTTTGATTCCTTGAATACCAGCTTGAACTTCTGCGCTGCAGTCAGGTTCTCGTCTGTGAGAACTCTGATCGTGACAGCGAGTGACTGTGTACCGACGTTACCTGCCATGTCGAGGATCAGGGACTGGAATGCCATGATGATCGTAAGCTGTGCGATAACTGCCTCGAAAGCACCTACCAGAGTCGATACGATCATGCCGAGGCACAAAAGGACCAGAAGCCACGGCATTCTCTTCCTGATACTCTGGCCCAAAGGTTCCTTCAGGTCTTCTTCTGCAATAAGTCCGGCGAACTTAACGTAGTCTTCACCGAGCTCATCATCGACTACCTCAACGATACTTTGTGATGTGATAACGCCTAAGATCTTGTTATCTTCATCAAGTACAGGGATCAAGTCCTCCGAATAGTCCTTGAGCTTCTCGATACACTCATCAATCTGCTCGTTAGCGTAAACGTAAGGGAACGACGTGACTATCAGGGTATTAAGGTCCGTCGTGCTCCTTGCTGTGATCAAGTCCTTTAATGTGAGAGCGCCGTAGAAGAGTCCCTCGTCATCCTGAACGAAGATCGTCGAGATGTTGTCGTTCTCTTCGGCCTGGGTTACGAGTTCTGTCATCGCCTGCTTGACCGTAAGGTTCAATCCGATCGTGATAAAGTTCGCGGTCATCCTTGAACCGATCTCGTCTTCATCGTAGGATGCGATGATGCTGATCTCTTTACGGACTTCGGTATCGAGAGCATCGATAATAAGTCCGCGTCTCTCTTTCTCGAGTTCACGCAATACGTTTGCAGCGGTGTCTGTTTCGAGTTCGGCAACTACTGCCGCAGCACGTCTGATGTCCATCTCATTGAGATAGGCACTTACCTGCTCTTCTTCCAGACACTCGAAAGCTTCCGCAAGCAAAGACTTGCCGCAGACTCTGAAGAGCTTCTTTCTCTCCTGATCGGAGAGTTCTTCTAATATCTGCGCAATGTCACTTGCGTGATAATCTTCTAACTTGTAATGAATTACCCTTGGGGAATCGTTACCCCTAATCAGTGAGATTATCTCGTCCTGATAATCTCTTCTTATTTCCTTCTCTGCCATTTGTTCCTCCGTAAAAAGTAAACAAACGACGGGAACAAAAAATCCTCTGCTTTCACTTCGGCAAACAGAGGAGTCGATATATCATTTAGTCCTTAAGGTCCGATACGGTCACCGTCTGGCGCTTTAAGGAACAAAGGATATTTCGGCCACGTTTCCCTCGTTTGTCGCAACTGTCGCCAGCGTCCACCGTATTCACCTCACTTTTATCAATGGGATTGGGGCTTTTGTCCCCGTCCGAAATTCTATCACGCTAAAGTGTATTTGTTAACCCCGAAAACGCCCGAAATGCTAACTTTTTTCGTATTCTTCCAGAGCGCTCCCGTAATAGTTTTTCAGTCTGGTCTTAAGAGATGCGGGTCTTATTACAACAGCATCTTTGCCGAACCTTCTGAAATAATCCTCAAGCTGTACCTCCGGCCAGTCGAAATGATACAGATCGCCGTCGATCTTTGTGACCTGCGGCCTGTTCTTTACGATCAGCCTGAACTTCCTCATTCCTGATTCAGTAAGTCTTACCACGGCATGGATATCGGGAGATGCCGTATGCGGCCTTCTTAAGGCTATGCTGCGCATCTTCTCCATGAAGCTCTCATCGGGTTCAAAAGTATCTGAAGTGACAAAAGGTGTTCTGAGCCTTGAGATCCTGAATGTTCTTGCTTTCTTTGTCTTAACATCCCTGCAGAGAAGATAGTTGCACAGTTCTTCTTTGGAAACTGCTGTGAGATAGGGCTCGACCACAAAGCAAAGTTCGCTGCTGGTAGATGTAAGGGATAACCGCTTATGCTCTTTTATTGCTCTTCTGATATCGGCATAGATATCCTTGAAGATAATCTCTTCTCTCCTGCTCCTGGGCATAGAAAGGTATGACGCAAACATATCCTTAAGGTAGCCTGACAGGGATCTGTCCTGAAGCATGTTGTTCTCGATCGTCCTGATGATGTTGTAGGATTCGCCGCTCACGGTAAGCGTTATTACCGCTTTGCCTCCCGGTGCGTCAGAATCTCTTCTTATATAGGTGCTGATTATCCTGTCTGCAAGAACTGCCGCATCCCTGCTCTTTATAGATCTTACGGATGTAATGTCATTTACTAATCCGTTCAGGAGTTCTTCGCTGTCTCTTCTGTACTGCTCGAAATAATTGATTATCAGTTCTTTAAGAAAGCCGTTAAGGTTAACAGATGCATCCGGCCTCGTGAATTCAAAGAGCTCGGCATCGTTTATAAGCCTTGATCTGATGTCTTCAGACAGATAAATCTTGTACTTCTCAGTCATGGTGTAACTCCTGTCTGGGGTTGTTGTTTGCGGTTAGATTACTGTAATTATATATCATTTTTATCAGTTTTTGGGGTTGCAAATCAAGTATTTTCTGCATCTTTAAGAACCCATTTCCGTGGTTTACCATATGCTCATGACGGGAACGCCAAAGACACATACAGCAAATGTTAGGCGGTCTTACGGGGGTTCGAATCCCCCCTTGGAAACCCTTCGGGGAGTGTCTTGTGTAAACGTCATGCATAAAGGTGCATACAGCAAATGAAACAGATCATTTAGGGTATGAGAGATCCCGGGTAGTCCCGGGAGCACCTTGTTAAAAGGAGGAAAAAGAAATGTTGAACTTTTTAAGAAAAGAAGCAAACAAGACATACACAGAGAACGGTGCTGTCACATATAAGAGCACAGAATCCTTCTGCCTCGATCTTTTCGCGACAGCAGGCGCATTAAGAGATGCATCTGATGAGGAATTGATCTCCAGATTCATCAAGGCTTTCGCAGAAGACAGAGACATCGCCATGAAGCTCCTCTTCTATGCAAGAGATGTAAGAGGCGGCCTGGGCGAGAGGAGATTCTTCAAGGTCATCTTAAAGTACCTGGCTGAGAATGAAGCAGAAACAGTCGTTAAGAATATCGCAAATATCGCCGAATACGGCAGATATGACGATATCCTCGTACTCATCGGCACACCTTGCGAAAAGGCTGCCATGGAATACATCAGGGAAGAACTCGAAGCTGATCTGAAGGCACTCGAAGAAGGCTATGAAGTCTCCTTACTGGCTAAGTGGCTGCCTTCCGTAAATGCAACAAATAAGGATACTGTATTGGCAGGCAAGAAGATTGCAAAGGCTCTTGGCATGTCTGATGCTGAGTACAGAAAGGCTTTGTCCGCTCTGAGAGCAAAGATCAGGATCATCGAGAATAACTTAAGAGAGAAGGACTACTCTTTCATGTATGAGAACCAGCCTTCCAAGGCTCTTTACAAGTACAGAAAGGCCTTCATCAGAAACGATGAGGAAAGATATGTATCCTTCATCAACAAGGCTTCCGAGAATCCCGGCTTGCTGAATACAAGCACTCTGACTCCTTATGACGTCATCGCTCCTGTTATCAAAAGCAGAAACGGTGCTTTCGAGGTCTTCAATGCAAAGGAAAGAAAGGCCATGGACGCTACATGGAAGTCTCTGGAAGACTTCACGGGATCAGACAATGCTCTGGTCGTCGTTGACGGCTCCGGCTCCATGTACTGCGGAGTTAACACATTGCCTGCGGCTGTTGCACAGTCCCTGGGCATCTACTTTGCAGAACGCAACAAGGGTGCTTTTAAGAACAACTTCATTACGTTCTCCACTAACCCGAGGCTCATCGAGATCAAGGGTAAGGATATCGTAGAGAAAGTCAG
>CADCJM010000018.1 GCA_902801755.1 Oscillospiraceae bacterium | reverse complement strand
CATTTACGCTTGCGACTGTAATTATCCCTGTCCGCGCAAAACGCAATAGATCGGGCTTGCGTTTCTGCACAAGCGAACGGAGTGAGCGCGGAAGCCCTAAGCAAGCGAGTTATTATTTGCGTTTTGCTATATATGCCATCCAGTCATTCTTGGACTGCTCTGCGATGATCTCCATGCCGGCTGCCTTGAGAGCCTCAATGACGCGGTCTTTCTTGGTGTTAATGATTCCGGAACATACGAAAATTCCATCCTCAGCAAGATCAGCCGGAATATCACAGGCGATCTCGGCAATGACGTCAGCTATTATGTTGGCGACGATAAGATCATACGGCGCATGCTTTACGCTCTTGAGTTCGCCGGTGTAGCATTCGATATTTGTGCAGCCGTTTATAGAACAGTTCTCCTCACATACCTTAACGGCAAGAGAGTCGATGTCTACGGCGTCAACGCTCTTGGCACCGAGCTTGCTTGCGATAATTGCCAGTATTCCGGAACCGGTACCGAGGTCCAACACAGTAGTGTCGGGCTTGATCACGCGGTCTAAGATCTCCGCACACATGGCGGTTGTCTCGTGGGTGCCGGTGCCAAACGCGGAGCCGGGATCCAGGATCACTTTAACCGCATCTTTTTCGAGTTCGGCATCGCCTTCTTCGATCCACGAGGGACAGATGACGATACGGTCAGAGAGCCTGAATTCTTCGTAGTACTTTTTCCAGTTGTTTGCCCAGTCCTCGTCATCGACATAGCGGTAGCCTTCAAAGCCGGAGCCGACATCAAGGAATTCGCCGATCGAAGCAATGCGGGACTTGATGAAGTCAATTGCTTCTGCCGTGGGAAGCTCCTTGTCAGTGATGGAGCCGTAGATCATGCCTACGCCGTCAGGATTAGCGAACTCTTCGCTCTTTGCGCCCATGCGGATAACACCGTCATCGGTCTCAGCGAAATAAGCCTTGATAACAACGTCCTGGCCATAGCTCTCGATCGTGCCGTCGTCGCAATAGCTCAGAGGATCGTTGTCTATGGTGTTGCGGAACTCCATAGGATCCTGTGATGCAATGCCGTCAGCGCCTGCCTGTGCGAGCATCTCGCAGATTGCTTCGGAAGCTTCTTCAGTTGTCTTAATCGTTATCTCTGCCCATCTCATAGTCTTTTCCTCTAATGAAAACGAGGGACCCTTATCTCAGGATCCCTGCGTGGAGTTTATTTAAACAGGTTCTTTATCTTCTGGAAGAACTGGCTTGATCTCATGTAGTTGCGGTCAGTCAGCGTGTCGTTGAACTGCTTTAAGAGCAGCTTCTGCTCGCGCGAAAGGCCTGTCGGGACCTCGAGCACAAACTTGACGACGTGGTCGCCCTTCATGTTCGGGTTGTTCTTGTTCGGGATACCCTTGCTCCTGATGGTAATGGTATCGCCGGGCTGTGTACCTTCCTTGAGCGTGTACTTCTCTTTGCCGTAGATGGTGGGAACTTCGATCTCACCGCCTAAAGCAGCCTGTGCATATGTGATCGGGACGTTGCAGGAAGTGTTGATTCCGTTACGCTCGAAAAGTTCATGCTTCTTGACCTTGAATTCGATATAAAGATCACCGTAAGGTCCGCCGTTTGTGCCGGGCTCACCTTCGTTTCTGATGGGAAGGAGATCGCCTGTATCAACGCCTGCGGGGATCTGTACTGAAAGGTTCTTAACGGTCTTAAGTCTGCCCTTGCCTCTGCACTGGTTGCAGGGTGTCTTGATGACAGTTCCCCTGCCGTTACATGTGGGGCAGCTCTTTGTGACCATCGTCATACCAAAGAGGGTCTGTGTCTGCTGCTGGACTCTTCCTGCACCACGGCATGTCGGGCATGTCTCAGGTGTTGTTCCGGGCTGTGCGCCTGAACCGTTGCAGGATTTGCAGATGTCTTCCTTTGTTATCTGGAAAGTCTTGGTGCAGCCGAATGCGGCCTCCATGAATTCCAATGCCATATGATACTTAAGATCGGCACCCTTCTGGGGACCTGTACGTCTTCTGGAGCCCCCTCCGAAGCCGCCTCCGAAGAATGAGCTGAAGATGTCGCCAAGGTCGACGTCGTAAGCGTTATAAGCTCCGCCGCCACCGCCGCCGAATCCGTTGGGATCTACGCCGGCATGACCGAATCTGTCGTATTTGGCTTTCTTGTCAGGATCAGACAGGATCGAATAGGCTTCGTTGACTTCCTTGAATTTAGTCTCAGCCTCTTTGTCGCCCGGATGCAGGTCGGGGTGATATTTCTTGGCCTGCTGTCTGAAAGCCTTCTTTATTTCGTCATCGGAAGCACCTTTCGATACTCCCAAGACCTCATAGTAATCTCTAGGCAATGAGGAACCCCTCCGTTCTTATTTTCGCGCCTTCGAAAAGGCATTGTTCCTTATACAGATATATCCGGCACATCCGTATTCCAGGAAGTGCCGGATTATTGTATCAGATTTTATTCAGATTAGAAGTCGCCGCCGGCGTTCTTGAATCCGTCAGAGCCTGCGCTTGTGTCAGGACCTGCAGATTCTGTGCCGTAGCCTGCAAAATCTTCAGCTGAAGGCTGAGCCTGAGGGCCTGCTCCAGGTGCGCCCTGAGCGGGGCCTGCAGCCTGATAGATCTTCTCGGAAAGCTTGTAGAGTGCCTGTGTGAGCTCTTCTGTACCCTGCTTCATAGCAGCTGTATCATCCTGAGCGATTGCAGCCTTGAGCTTCTCGATGCAGGCATTTACAGGAGCCTTGTCACTGTCGGAGATCTTGTCGCCTGCATCCTTCATTGTCTTTTCTGCCTGATAGCAAGCTGTCTCTGCCTGGTTCTTTGTCTCGATCTTTTCCTTGTTTGCCTTATCCTCAGCTGCGTGCATCTCAGCTTCCTTAACAGCTCTCTGGATATCTTCCTCGCTCATGTTGGAAGAAGACTGGATCGTGATCTTCTGCTCTCTGCCGGTGCCCTTGTCTCTTGCACTTACGTTAACGATACCGTTAGCGTCGATATCGAAAGTTACTTCGATCTGCGGTACACCACGGGGTGCAGGTGCGATACCGTCAAGGATGAAGTTGCCCAATGTCTTGTTGTAAGCAGCCATCTCACGCTCACCCTGGAGCACGTGAACCTCAACCTGTGTCTGGCCGTCAGCTGCTGTGGAGAATACCTGGCTCTTCTTTGTAGGGATCGTTGTGTTACGCTCGATCATCTTTGTGCAAACGCCGCCCATTGTCTCGATACCGAGAGAAAGAGGTGTAACGTCGAGGAGTAAGAGACCCTGTACGTCACCTGTAAGGACTGCTGCCTGGATAGCTGCGCCGATTGCAACGCACTCGTCAGGGTTGATGCCCTTGAAAGGCTCCTTGCCAAAGTAATTCTTAACTGCATCCTGAACTGCAGGGATTCTTGTGGAACCGCCTACGAGGAGGATCTTGTCGATGTCAGAAGGTGAGATCGAAGCATCGCTCATAGCGCGCTTTACAGGATCCATTGTCTTCTGAACGAGGTCAGCTGTGAGCTCATCGAACTTAGCTCTTGTGAGAGTGATGTCCATGTGCTTAGGACCTGTTGCATCAGCTGTGATATAAGGGAGATTGATGTTGGAAGATGTAACGCCGGAGAGCTCGATCTTAGCCTTCTCAGCTGCTTCTCTCAATCTCTGCATAGCCATACGGTCAGATCTTAAGTCAACTCCGTCAGACTGCTTGAATGTCTCTACGAGGTAGTCAACGATCTTGTTATCGAAGTCGTCACCGCCAAGTCTGTTGTTACCTGCAGTTGCGAGAACCTCGAAAACTCCGTCAGCGATATCAAGTACGGATACATCGAATGTACCGCCGCCTAAGTCGAATACGAGGATCTTCTGGTCTGATTCCTTATCAAGACCGTAAGCCAGAGCTGCTGCTGTAGGCTCGTTGATGATTCTCTTTACTTCGAGACCTGCGATACGGCCTGCATCCTTTGTAGCCTGACGCTGTGAGTCTGTGAAGTAAGCAGGAACTGTGATAACAGCTTCTGTTACTGTTGTGCCGAGATAAGCCTCTGCGTCGCTCTTGAGCTTAGCGAGGATCATTGCGGAGATCTCCTGAGGTGTGTACTGCTTATCGTCAATGGCTACCTTATAGTCGGAACCCATTTCTCTCTTAATGGACTGGATAGTACGCTCAGGGTTTGTAACTGCCTGTCTCTTTGCTACCTGTCCGATAAGTCTCTCGCCTGTCTTTGTAAAACCTACTACTGAAGGTGTTGTTCTGTTACCCTCGGGATTCGGGATAACTACTGTCTCCGAACCTTCCATAACTGCAACACATGAATTTGTTGTACCAAGGTCGATACCAATTACTTTTGCCATTTTTAATTCCTCCTGAAGTTCTTTTCGAACTGTCTGTAAAATCTATCACTTATTTATGCTTTCTTGCTGACAAGGATCTTGTCTACAATACCGTAATCAAGGGCTTCCTGAGCTGTCATCCAGTGATCTCTGTCTGTGTCCTTCATCAAGGTCTCGAGGTCCTTGCCGCAGTTGTCTGCGAGGATCTGATTGAGTCTCTTTCTTGTATCCTTGATGTGGTCAGCAGCGATGAGGATCTCTGTTGCCTGGCCCTGTGCGCCGCCCAAAGGCTGGTGGATCATGACTTCTGCGTTAGGAAGGATGCATCTCTTACCCTTTGTACCTGCTGAAAGAAGAACTGAACCCATGGAAGCTGCCATACCCATGCAGATCGTCTGGATGTCGGGCTTGATAAGACGCATTGTGTCTAAGATCATGAGTCCGTCAGATACGGATCCTCCGGGGCTGTTGATATAGAACTGAATGTCCTTATCCGGATCCTCTGCCTCGAGGAAGAGGAGCTGAGCCGTAATAAGGCTTGCTGTTACTGAGTTGACTTCCTCTGAGAGAATAACGATTCTTTCTTTGAGAAGTCTTGAATAGATGTCATAAGCACGCTCGCCGCGGCCTGTAGTCTCGATTACTGTAGGAACCAAGCTTGATCTGATTAAATCCATTGTCGTTCTCCTTTATGTGTTATTAGTTTTTTCTTAGTTTGCTACCTGGACCTGAGCATGTCTGATCACTCTGTCCTTATACTTATATCCCTTAGCGAAAACCATCGCTATCTCCTGCTCGCCCAGCTCTTCATCGTCAACGTGCATCATTGCATCGTGAAGGTTAGGATCGAATTTTGTTCCTCTCTCTGCCGGGATCTCTTCCACGCCGATCTTTGCCAAAGTATCCTTTGCCTGTCTGTCGACGAGTTCCATTCCCTGGATAACTTTCTCAAGTGAAGCTTCGTCAGACTTCTTTGCTACTTCTGCTGCCCTGTCGAGGTTATCGATTACCGTGAGGAACTCCTTTGTTACCGTTGCGATAGCATCAGCGTAAAGGTTCTCCTTCTCTTTCTGTGTACGCTTTCTGTAGTTGTCGTACTCAGCGTAGAGGTTCATATATCTTGCTTCAAGTTCGTTTATTGCTTCAGAACTGTCAGCTGCTGCCTCTTCTTCGTCTTCCTCATCAGCTTCAGCATCCTCAGCTTTGGCTTCTTCAGCCTTTACTTCCTCTGCCTCCGCTGCTGCCTTATCGGAAGCTGCGGCATCTTCTACGGAGCTTTCTTCTGCCTCGTTGTTTACGGGCTCTTCGTCAGCTCCGAAAACCAACTCTTCGTCATTGCTCATTTTCTTTATCCTTTCCCTGTTTTTATTTATCTTTTTCATCAGGTAAATTTCTTCATCTCCTCGTTAAGTTTCTTCTTAACGAAATCTATCTGAGAAATTACCTTGGAATAAAGCATTCTCTTGGGTCCTATTACTCCGATGTTGCCGGAGACAGAATCCGTAAGATTATATGTGGCTGTAATAAAGCTGCAGTCATCTAAGCCTTCCAAAGTGATCTCCTGGCCGATCCTGATCATGTAGGAATCATCACTGCCAAGCTCCCTTGCGACATTCTCCATCTCGTTGACGTAGCCTGCGACCATGCCAGAATCCGATAATGTTCCGAGAAGATCTCTTGCGCGTCCCAGAGAACTGAAGTCCGGAAGGCTCAGCATCCTGTGCTCGCCTTCAAGGTAGATATTAAGTTCATCAGCCTGCTTGATCGCTGCATATGCTTCGTAGAGGACCTGCTTTAAAAGAGGCTCGGGGACATCCGTGCTCTTGCCTGCGGTCTCGACCGTAACAAGCGTGATCTCGTCTAAAGGCTTGCCCGTAAGGCTCTTCTCAATAGCACCGGAGATCTTCATGATCTGCTCGTCATTTAAGAAATTAGGGATCCTTACGACCTTATCCTTAACAACTCCTGCAGAAAGCACCATTACGACCAAGGCCTTGCCGGGTTCGATCATGAGGATCTTAAGCTGCTTTAAGAAGCTCTTCTTAAGTCTCGGGCTCATTGCGAGGGATACGAATCCCGTTGTCTCGGAAAGTGTATGTGTCGCATTCTTGATGAGTTCTGTTACCTCATCAACGCTCGTATTGATCCTCTTCTCTATCTCGAGCTGCTCCCTGGGAGTAAGTTCTTCGATAGTCATGAGAGAATTTACATATTCACGGTAGCCCTTGTCTGAAGGAATACGGCCGGCAGATGTATGAGGCTTCTCGATAAGTCCCAGATGCTCTAATTCTGCCATGTCATTACGGAGAGTAGCGGAGCTGACATTAAAGCTGTGACGCTCTATAAGGCTCTTCGAACCGACAGGCTCATTAGTAGATACATAATCATCTACTATAGCGTGCAGGACTTCTTTCTTACGGTTGTCTAACTGCATCTTAATGTCTCTCCCTTCCTCTGATTAGCACTCTATCCTCCCGAGTGCCAACATCAATATACTCTTAAAGTCAAAAATAGTCAAATGAATATTTGAGTGAAATCTGAGGCTTCGAAAAACCATTGTTTTCGGGCTGTTTCAGGCCGTTTGTCCTCAAATGGGATATTTTGACTTTTGAGGCGCGATCCCCGATCACCAGTGCCAGAGCTGCATATAGACAACAAAAACTATTGTCAGTACAGAACCTGCGATCGCAATGATGTTGTAGATCTTGCGGATCACGGAAGAGTCCTTGCGCGGTGTCTTAATGAACTTGAAGATACCGTAAAGCGTCAGAGCCAAAAGGATGACCGTAAGAGCGCCTGCAGCATAGAAGAACCACATATAGATGGTATGAGGCAGCCATACGGAAATCGACAGGATGATGGCAAGGCCGCACAGACCGAGCAGAAGCTCAACAAGAGCGATGAAGCCCGTTGTCTTGCCGAGCATGATCTTATTCGTGCTCTTTCTTGCCTTGCGGACGATGGCTCTTATGCCCTTAACTATGAGGCTTATGAGCGCAAATGCCAGGAACAGCATCCAGCCGTAGAATAATATGCTCTCGAGAATCGCAGTTCCGGTGTCAGCAAGATAATAATCGCCGTAGGGCATCTCGATCTTGGAAATGCCGTCCTTCTCGTTATATGTCCAGAGGAACTCACTGAAAGTATCAGGCGTTACATAACTGGCACCCATTACCTTAAAGCGGCCCTCGAGCACTGTTCTGGCCGGATGGTAAAGACCCTTTGCATAATCGGGAGCTACATATGAGAGCCACGCTGACCTGCCGTAGATCGAATCGAAGAGCTCACCGTTGTAATATTCCTCTCCTGCCTGGTTGGTCATTACAACGCAGCCGATCTGCTTTTCGGGATCGAAAGTGATATAAGACGAGCATGCCTGCGTATTGCCGCCGTGGCCGTATGTGTTGTTTCCGTAAGGAAGCGCCCAGAAGCCGTGAGCATTTTTCACAACGTTGAAATCAGTGTAATAAGATGTCGCCGACATCATTTCATCGTACGTCTCCTGCTTTTCGAAAAGCGGGAACTCATCCTTAACAAAGCAGGATGCGTACTTGATGTAGTCATCGAGCGTGGATACGCAGGTGCCTGCAGGATAAAGGCTGATCAGATAGAATGCGTTTCCGACAGGTGTTGTGCCTGAATAGCACATGAGCTTGTCACGCCTCTGTCTGACACCCGGGTTATCCATGAGGTCAGGTGCCAGAGCGGAGTCCTTCATGTCCAGAGGCTCGAAAATATGGTGGTGAACGTAATCAACAAAGCTCTCGCCTGAAACACGCTCTACGATATAGCCTGCCAGAGCAACGCCCCAGTTCGAGTATGCCGTGAGCGTATCAGGTTCGAAAACCTGAGGCGGCTGGTCGAGCTTTAATGCTTCTTCTAATGAATACGCCTGCATGTTTGCAGGAAGGAACATATCCGTATAGTATTCCTGGAAGCCTGCCCTGTGGTTCATGAGTTCGATCATGCGGACGGGCTTCTCATATCTTAAGTTGGTAAGGAAACCGTCGGGAAGATATTCCCTTACGTCCTTTTCCAGATCGATCTTTCCCTGTTCCCATAGCTGCATGACGCTGACCCAGACCATTGTCTTTGTGGTCGAGCCCCAGTCGATAACGGTATTCTCATCGACCTTTATTCCATTGGCGATGTCCGAATAACCGTAATAGCCTTTAAATACAACGCCGTCTTTATCGAAAACTCCGACCATCGCACCTGCAGTGGTATCTTTGTGGTCTTCGTAGAAAGCATTGATCTTCTCTTCGTAGGATCCTGCATAGATCTTCTTTTCCGGTTTCTCCGCCTTGGCCGAACATGAAGCCAGTAAAGGCAGCGTCATAAAAGCTGCGGCAATAAGCGCAAGGCTCTTTTTAAGTGCTTTCATAAAATTCTCCCTTATTCCATTTTCTTGAAACTGCTTTATTATATTACAAACAATCTTAACCTAACCTTAAATCGGAGGAGCCATGAGAGGAATCGTTTTCGACATCGACGACACACTATACTGCAGACAGGACATGCTGGTCCGGGCCGCAGAGAGCGTGCTTGGCGTCAAGGTCCCTGACTGGCCTCAGTTCATCAGCATCTTCTATGAGAAGAGCGACATCAACATGGCTCAATTGGAATCCGGTGAAGTCTCAACCCGCGATATCAACGGCTGGCGCTACAACGAGACGTTCAGACTGTTAGGCCTTCCCTATAAGCCTGAGGACGGCGGCAGAGCTGCCGATGCTTATCTTGAACTCCAGAGCCACATGTTTATAAGCGATAAGCTGGCTTCAGTACTGGATAAGCTCGCCCGGGATCCTGAGATAAAGCTCGCGATCCTTACCGCCGGCGAATCCAGGCACCAGTGGAACAAGGTCGATATGTTAGGTCTGGACCGCTGGTTTGACCGTTCTTCCGTTATCGTCACCGGCGACACACCGTATACAAAGCCTGACATCGAGCTGTTCCGCATGATGGAAGACCGCCTCGGGCTCTTCCCTTCCGACCTCTGGATGGTCGGCGACAATTACGACAAGGATATAGCAGGCGCGATAAAAGCCGGCTGGCATTCACTCTGGATCAACCGCCGCAGACTTCCAGCTCCTGAAGTCATTCCCGACATATCTGTACTTGATGACGCTGAATTCGTTGAAGCTCTCGCAAAGGAGTTCTTATGATGTTCGGTAAAAAGAAACCTGCACAGCTGTCCTACGATAAAGAGAACGAGACGCCCGCTATAAAGTCCAGCATCTGCACGGGCGAGAAAACTGCCGGCTTCATTGACAATAAGACCGGCAAGTACAGAGACGTCATGCTCATCAAATCAGACGCCGACCTTATAGAGTTCAAGAGGCTCTACGGCATCGATGAGGTAAAGACGATATACTGAGAAGAGGTTAAAATGATACTTTATTTTTCTAAAATTTTAATTATTGTTTTGCTGTCTTCGTCTTTTTGGCCTAAAGACCAATGGACAAATGGTTATATTTCAATGGAGCAGTCAAACAATGTAAAAGGAATATTTACTCTTCTCATTTTCCTGGGACATTCCGCCTCCTTCATTGAAGTAAACGGATTATTAGACACTCCATATTTAATGATCATATCTCACCTGGAGCAGGCAGTAGTAGTAATGTATCTGTTTTATTCCGGCTATGGAATGACAGAGTCATATAAAAAGAGAAAAACGGATTATATCAGATCACTCCCGTCCAAAAGAATTGTTCCTCTGTTTTTTAATTTCACTTTATCGATTGTTCTTCACATAATAATGTGTTTTTATCTTGGCGTTCTGCCAAGCGTTTCCCAAATCATTTTGTCCTTTTTAGGTTGGATAAGTATCGGCAATTATAATTGGTTTGTTTTTGTCATAATTTCTCTTTATATTTTATTCGGGTTATCGTTTGCCTTTTCATCCAAAATACAATCTGAAATAAAGGCATTGAAAACAGGAGCATTGATAATGACCGTTCTTTCTGTTGCCCTGATATTGCTCTTTCGCTTCCCCGGGAAAAGACCAACATATTTTTACGATACTTTATTAACCTTTCCTCTAGGTATATGGTTTTCAATTTATAAAGAAAAAATCGATACATATTTAAGCAGCAGACTTAGATTCCTCGGGGCTGTTGTGGTGTGCTTATTGATATACATCAACGCCTTTATGTTCAGAGATATGAGTTTTTGGATTTATGAGATTTGGACCGTTTCTGCAACAATTATTTTTCTTTTCATAACTATGAAAATTAAAATCAGCAGTCGCATTCTGACATTTTTCGGGAAACTGGCTTTGCCGATGTTATTACTTCAGGGATTACCATTCAACATACTTTCACACCTGAAAGTCAACGATTACCCATATTTATTTGTTTTTCTCTCCTTTGTTATTTCCGTATTAATCTCTGTATTGTTCAATAAATTCACTAAATTGATCGGTACAACAAAAAAATAATCATCAAAACAAATGGCCGTCCGGTTTGTAAAAAACGGACGGCCAAAAAGATTAAATCAAACCACAATCATCACAGATCGTAATACATCTCATACTCCATCGGTGTAGGCATGGAGATGTGGCGGCCAAGATCCTTTCTGCGGTTGGCGATCCAGAGATTGATCAGTTCGATCGGGAAAACGCCGCCTGCGGTGAGGAAGTCGTGATCCTTTTCGAGAGCTTTAAGAGCTGAACCTAATGACTTCGGCAGGCCCTTGATCTTTTTCTTGTCCTCTTCGGAAAGATTGAAGAGGTTGAAGTCATAAGGACCGTAGCCTTCTGCTTCAGGATCGATCTTGTTCTTGATTCCGTCGAGGCCTGCCATAAGGATAGCTGCATAGCAATAGTAAGGATTGCAGGTAGCATCAGGATTACGAAGCTCAAATCTCTTCTTGTCAGGTGTCTTCGCGTATGCAGGGATACGGATGACAGCACTTCTGTTGGCTGTGGCGTAGCCGATGGTAACAGGTGCTTCGAAGCCCGGGAGAAGTCTCTTGTAAGAGTTTGTCGAAGGATTCGAGAATGCGCAGATCGCGGGAACGTGGCGCAGAACGCCTCCGATGAAATGCAGAGCTGTCTCGGAAAGGCCGGAATAGCCGTTCTCGTCGTAGAATACCGGCTTGCCGTCCTTGAACATCAGCATGTGGACGTGCATGCCTGAACCTGCCTCGCCGTAGAGAGGCTTGGGCATAAACGTAGCCGTCTTCCCTTCCTTAACTGCCTCATTCCTGATGATGTACTTTGTGAGCATGGTCTTGTCAGCCATCTCGGTCATGGGCGCGAACTCGACTTCGATCTCCATCTGGGCAGAGCCTACTTCGTGATGGTGATACTTGACCTTGATGCCCTGGTTCTCCATGAGCATGGATACGCGGGATCTGTAGTCGTACGCGATGTCCTGCGGGGGAGCTGCATGATAGCCGCCCTGGTGCGGTGTCTGGAAGCCCAGGCTTCCTAATTCGCCCGTATTCCAGAATGCTTCTTCGCCATCGATAGTAAATCCGGAACTGTTGGGCTTATTTGCATATGTGACTTCGTCGAAAACATAGAACTCGAATTCAGGTCCAAGAAGGAATGTGTCGGCAACGCCTAATTCCTTCATGTATTCTTCTGCACGCTTGCTGACATTTCTGGGCTCCTGGTTGAAAGGGATGTTCTCATCTTTGCCGATGATCCTTACGTCGCCGATCATGGACAGAGTCTTGATCTCACAGAAATCGTCGATAGCAGCACTGGAGAGATCAGGAATAAATACCATGTCACTCTTCTCGACAGGCGCAAAACCGTAGTTGCTGCCGTCAAATCCTATGCCTGCTGTCATTGTAGATTCGGAGAATCTGTCGGCAGGGATCGTCAGATGATGCCATCTGCCGTTCAAGTCGATCATTCGGAAGTCGATCATCTTGATGTCGTTGTCCTGAATGAAGTTCTTCGCTTCCTCAAAGTTACTTAGCATATATTCCACCTCCGCTAAAGTATTGGTTTTATCTTAACATGCGCGCGCATATAAAAACCTGTATTAATAAAGAAAATTTACGTTTTCAGTCTTTGGTCATTATGTTTGTTGAGAAACTTCACCATAACTGTAAAATAGAAGAATCTTTTTCACGTGGGAGCGGCATATGAAGGTTGAATTCGGCTACGGCAAAGGTGTACAGACAGTAGAAATCCCTGACAAGAATCTCGATCAGATCCTTGTTGCAAATGACATTGAGCATGAAAGACGCGGTCCTGATGCCGTTGTATATGCGCTCGAAAATCCTATCGGCTCCCCCCGCCTCAAAGACCTCGTAAAGCCCGGTCAGAAGATCTGCATCATCACAAGCGATATCTCAAGACCGATCCCGAGCTTTGACGTGATCCCTTCTATCCTGGATGAGCTCTATCTTGCAGGATGCAAAAAGGAAGACATCTATGTCGTTTTCGCGCTTGGCTCACACAGACCTCACACCGAGGAAGAGAAGAAAAAGCTCGTCGGCGAGCGCGTTTACAGCGAAGTAAGATGCATCGACTCTGATCCTTCAGACTGCATCCACATGGGTGACACATCAAGAGGAACACCCGTTGATATCACAAGAAGCGTTGCTGAGGCTGATTTCAGGATCGGCGTAGGCAATATCGAGTTCCACTATTTCGCAGGATACTCAGGCGGCGCAAAGGCCCTTATGCCAGGCGTTTCCACACCTTCTGCGATCCAGGCCAATCACCGCATGATGGTCGACGAGAAGGCCTGTGCAGGCAACTTGAACGGCAATCCTATAAGAGCAGACATCGAAGAGTCAGAGACATTCTGCCACTTAAGCTTTATCGTTAACCCGATCCTCGATGAGCATAAGCACATCGTTTACTGTGTCGCAGGCGACGTTACAAAGGCTCACAGGGAAGGCTGCAAGTACCTCGATAAGATGTACAGAAAACCCCTTAAGAGAAGAGCTGACATCGTTATCGTCTCACAGGGAGGCGCACCTAAGGATGCTAACCTCTACCAGACACAGAAGGCGCTTGATAACTCCAAGTATGCCGTAGCTGACGGCGGCACGATCATTGTTGTCGGCGCATGTAATGAAGGACTCGGCAGCGCCAAGTTCGAAGAGTGGCTCACGACTGCAAACACCCCGGATGAACTTATCGAGAGAGTCGGGAAAGATTTCCAGTTAGGCGGCCACAAGGCAGCTGCTATCGCAATGGTATTAAAGCATGCAAAGATCGTTCTTATCTCCGAGATGGACGATGACTTCGTAAGATCTATCTTCCTGGAACCCATGCATTCTGCTCAGGAAGCATTCGATGAGGCATATGCAAGATACGGCGAAGACTGTTCTGTTATATGCATGCCTTTCGGCGGTGCGACACTTCCGATGCCTCCCGAAGAGTAAAGGGCTCTTCCTTCAATTTTCACAGGTTTGTAACAGATTTAGTATTACAATAAACAGGTAAAACTAATTTGAGAGGTTTGTTATGGGCTGGGACGCAGGCTTTCTGCTTTTCATTCAGGAATATATCAGGTCGGATTTTTTAAATCCGATCATGAAGGTTCTGACTCATTCCGGCGATAAGGGCATTCTTCTTGTAACCCTGATCGTTATTCTGCTGATAATCAAAAAGACCAGGCCGATCGGCTTTATGGCTGCTGTAAGCATCGCTATCGAAGCTCTCCTCAACAATGTTCTTCTCAAAAACATTATCGCAAGGACAAGACCTTACGACGAGATCGACGGACTGATAAATCTCGTTGGAAGACAGAGCGACTACTCCTTCCCTTCCGGCCACACAGGCGCTGCATTTGCCGTAGCAGGAGCGATGCTCGTTGTCGCATTGTTCGGCCTTCCCGTCATCGTTAAGACAGGTGAGATCTCGCGCTCGAAAATGACACTCACCTTCAAGCTCTGCGCAGTGCTTTTCGTCATCTACTCAGTGCTCCTCGCATTCTCCAGAATGTATGTCGGCGTGCACTATCCGACAGACGTTATCACGGGTCTTCTTTTAGGCCTTGCAACAAGCGCCATAGCATATCTTGTCTACCAGGCTGTGATAAAGAAAGCTCACGAGAATAAAGCAAAAATAAAGGAAGCGTAAAAGCTTCCTTTTTTATTATCTGATCACGCCGCGTGCAGTCTTTTTCGCGATCTTCTCCTGATACAGGAGTTCGTCCGCATTGTTCAGGATCTCGTAGATATCGATCTTCCCTGATATCGTGAACTTAAAGATACCGGTGCTCATCTCGATCGGATACGGCTTGCCGGCCTTCTCATTAAGACGCTTTGTAACGGCATCGATCCTGGCTTTGAGCTTATCGACATCAATATCCATGCCGGTGATCGCAAGCGTTGCAAACTCATCACCACCGATACGTCCGATAACATCAGAATCTCTGAAGGATTCCTCGAGGATCTTTGCGATCGTGGACAGCGCAAAATCACCGTCATCGTGACCATGCTTATCGTTGATCATCTTGAGGTTATCCATGTCGGAATAGCAGATGACTGCGACCTTATCCTGATTGGCAGGGTCATCGAGCAGCTTCTCGGAATTGGCAATAAAGCCTCTTCTGTTGTAGAGCTTTGTGAGTTCGTCCTTCTGCGCGATCTCTTCGAGCTTGGTATTGTCTCTGATAAATCTCTCCAAAGAATTCTGCAGGGCCTGCTTGGCCTTGTTCTGCTCTTCCATCATGTATAAAGATCTGAGCGTTACCGAGAGCTGTGATGCGATAGAAGATACGCTTATCGAATACTGGATAGGAAGTTCGATCACGAGCAGGCCGTAGACATTTTCGCCGACAAAAAGCGGAGCAACTACCATGGTGCGGCGCTTTGTCTCATCTACGAATTCGTTCTCGAAAATATACTCGGTACGCAAAAGCTGAAGTTCTTCTGAAGGGGTCTTGATATCCTTGCCTTCACTGTATGCCTTAAGCAGGATCGACGCAGGCACTCTCCAGTTTTGTTCGCCCTTGTTCTTTACATTGCCCTGGAAAAGATACAGAAGCGACTTTTCGAACCCTAAGCCGTAAAGGCCTCCGAGAAGGTTCTCATAAGGTATCTCAGCACCGCTCTC
Source organism: Oscillospiraceae bacterium (assembly GCA_902801755.1). Classification (GTDB taxonomy): domain Bacteria; phylum Bacillota; class Clostridia; order Saccharofermentanales; family Saccharofermentanaceae; genus Saccharofermentans. The sequence goes on along the minus strand of CADCJM010000018.1, from coordinate 10,717 downwards.
GTTAAGGAACACTTCACCCATCTGGCGGTTTACGACACTTCTCATTCTCTCATTTCTTCTTCTCGCGGAATTTGCAGGAAGTATTCCTGAGAAAGCAAGACGTCTGTAAAATTTCGTGAATACATCGTTGATAAGATCTCTGTCAGCGTCATTGCCCAAAATACTTAATGACTTGTTCTGCATCGTCTGGAGGACATTGAAGAACTTCTCTCTCGTAGACAGTGCAAACAGATCAGACTTCAGAAGAACGGTAAACTTTTCGTTCATCACTTCGAGCATTGATGTTTTATCTTCAGCCTTTAAGAATTCGATGTAGGAATTTACAAAACCGTCTAATGTCTCCGAGATGGCTCCGACATCAATAAAATCATTAAACAGGTATTCTTTTATGATCTTGTAGACCTTATCGTAGTCAATATTATTGCCTTCGATATGGAATCTCTTATACATTACTTCCGCATCAAAATCATCGCAGCCACAGGAGCTCCTCTGCACAAGATGCGTATCGACCGTCATGTCCTTAAGAGCTGTTCCGTTGATGTAGTTTTCCGCATTAAGAATTGCCTTGTAAGCAAGGGAAGCAGAGCTTGCTTCAACTGTCGTCAGAGGCGGTTCAAGCGATACCGAGAAGATGTCGTCATCAAATCCTATGACCATGATATCCTTGCCCGGAACGAGTCCTCTTTTTGCAAGCTCATTGTATCCTCCGACAGCCATCGAATCGTTCGCGAAAACCAGGGCATCAATGTTTTTGTTCTTATCAAGCAGTTCTGCTGTTACAGCTTCGCTTGCCATCGAGAAATCGCCAAATACGATCTTATTCTCATCTACGGGAATATCGTGTTCTTTCAAGACCTGTTTATATACTTCAAGCCTGTCCCTGGCGTCTCTGTTTGTAACAGGTCCTGAGATAAATCCGATATTCTTTGCACCGTGTCTTTCGATCAGGTGATCCAATGATTCCCTAAGGCCGGAAGCATTATTGAAAGTTACTGAATGATACCCTTCAAAATCCGAGAAAAGACATACGATAGGGACCTTCGGCATCTTCTGCAAAAAGGCCTTCTGGGTCTCAAGATCAGCTCTTGAACAGATAAGTCCCTGAAGGATATAGATGATGTCAACATTCCTTTCGGTCGGAAGATCAAAGATCACGTTGTACTGATACTCGTACTTCCTGTCAGCGTATCTGCTGTCGGTCTTGCCGATGTAGTGACCGGGGAATACAAACAGATTCGCATCGATAGCTTTTGCAGCCTGCTCCGCACCTATAGCCGCCTGATTAGAAAAGAAATTATCAATATCGTCAATTACCAGACCGATATTAAGTTTACGCCCCATATATAAACTCCTTCCGTTCCTTTTATCACCCGTATTTATCAGAAGCCGCGCAGACGTTTTCTAGCCATCTTGTCTGCATACATTTTCGAATCGGCTTCAAGGATCATATCTTCTATATCAATTTTACTGTCTATAATGCGCTCCGCAATACCAAGGCTCGCACTTACTTCGTAAGGCTTATCAGTCATTGCCGGATCAGAATCTGCATACTGCTCGATCTCGTTGCGGATATCCTTTACTTCACCCTCAAGCTTCTTATCACCTATCACAGCGAAAGCGAACTCGTCACCACCATATCTTGCAGCGATGCCGTTGTCTTTGACGAACTTCATCATTGCCCTTGCAAGCACCTGTATCGCAAAGTCACCGTTCTCGTGTCCGTATGTATCGTTTATGGTCTTGAGCTTATCCATATCGATTGAGAAGAGTGATAAGATCCTGCCTTTGTTCGAAGGCAAGTTAAGGAGTTTGTTAAGAACGGTAAAGAAACCTCTTCTGTTATATAAACCGGTTAAGTAATCCTGCTCTGAGAGCATCTCATTTGCCCTGCTCGTCGAAATGAGTTTGCGGTTGTTATTTACAGCGTTAACGGCAGCGTTGATGAAATTGCCGAACTCCTCGAATCTCTGCTCAGATCTCATCGATACTCTGTTGTATCCGTTTACGACATAACCGAAGGATTCTGTATTCGATCTGATCTGCTTGAACAAAAGGACATTGATATTGCTGTCTTTGGCAAGGATAAGATCGTAATCCGGCATCGGATATCTCATGCGGTAGAACTTCTGCGCAAAGGTATATTTATTCGCTCTTCCATGGAATATCGAATGGCAGCATTCATCAGGTTCTACGATGCCTACAAAATAATACTGGCTGCGCCACATCCAGATGGAATTCTGCAGGTTATCCGCAGCTTCATCCAGGTTCTCCGATGAAGTCATTCTCGATACGAAGCGGCCCATTTCGAGCATGTGCCTGAACGAATCCATATTCTCTTCGGCAAGTACATCTACGGCCTTTGACCACTGGAATTCTGAACGGTCCTTGCATCCGCAGGACTGCATGTGCATCGGTCTGTAAGGTATCAGGAACGAATCGTTCTCTGTCTTTTTGCCTTCACTCCATTCATTGATCCTCTTTAAGATCTGTTCAGGGATCTGCTTATAATCGAGTTCGCATGTTGTTAAAACAGGATCGTTGTACTGACCCTGCCAGATGCCGTCAAAACCTGTAACTATTACGTCTTCGGGAATACGCTTTCCATAACGCTTCAACGCGTCCATAACGCCTATCGCCATCGAGTCGTTAGCACAGATGATCGCATCCGGAAGTTCATATCCGTTCTCCAGAAGATCACACATAACCGTAAATGCGGGAGCCTGCCAGAAATCGCCGTAATAGATATTTGAAGTTGATGTCTTGATGCCGTGATCATCAAGGACTTTCTTAAAGATCATGATACGTTCTTCAGAGAACGGGTTATCCCTAAAGCCGCCGAACATGTCGAGACGCTTCGCGCCGTGATCTTCGATGACATGTTTTACCATCGCTTCAAACGCCGTGCCGTATTCAAAATCAGCATTGATGCATCCCTTGACCGGACGCTGGAATGTTATTACCGGAACACCCTTTTCATGTCCTATCTCAACAAGTCTGTCGATGACTTCCCTTGTCTTTATCATCTCTCCGAAAATAATGATGCAGGCAAGATCCATCCTCAAAAGAAGGTTTGCAAAATCAAGCTCTAATTCAGTCTGTACGGGATCAGGATTATCGACGTTAAAAGTGAAGCTTGAGAGGATGTATTTGCTCTTTATCTCCTCTGTCTGCAAAGCCTTCATGAAAAGGCTGTAGTTATCTGAATCATCCCATACGCCGCATACCGCTATTAGCTTGCGCCTGTCTTCATTATTGATGCGCTTGCGCAAGAGGATATTGCGGATATGAATCGATGATTTTGAGAATGCATTGATAGCAAAGACTATAGATGCATTGTCGTAATCCTGCGAAGCTTCGAATACCATCCTGTGCTTCTGCCAGTTCCTGTCGAGCCTTATCGTATAAGGATCAGTGACCGTTTCCGCCTCTTCATTCCCGGGCTTAAATATACATCTGATCGTACGTTCCTCATCTGCTCTGCCGTCAAATGAGAACTCATAGGATTCACCTTTCTTAAAAGAGAATCCTCCCTGCATAAGTCTTGTCTCGCCTGATATGCCGGATATGTAAGATGGTGTGATTATAAGCTCATCTTCCATGAAGCTTACGCTGGCATTAAGATCGCCTTCCGCAACATAGAAAGCATTGTTATTGTTAACGTTTCCGGAATCCTCTGTATTGAGTGAGAGAACTCTTGCAGGCCTGTTTACCTGTCTGTTATATCTCGGCTTCTGATAGACTCTTACATAATCGACCAGAAGTTCAGCGTCGTTGCCTTCTATCTCAGCCTGCTTATCCGCACCCTTGCCGAGTTTGTCAGAGCCTGCTGCAACACCGATTATCAGATGGAAAGGCTTATTAAACGGTGCAGGATACGGCTCCTCATTTTCGCCGGTTCTTGAGAACCAGTATGAGGTCCTGTAGTATTCTTTTCCGTCGCACGCGAAAATGATCTCATCCTGATCCCACTCGCACGAGAAGATATGGAAGTCGGAAGAAAAGTCGGTATTAAGTCTCTGAAAGCTTCCCGAACGCTCGGTATACGGATAACCGAAAACGATCCGGCTCACAGCCTCATCAGTCCTGCTGCCCGCTATCTCGACCATATCGATCTGTCCGTGCAAAGGGAAATCTTTGTAGTTGCCGGAAGATACATCATAGCCTTCTGAAGGCATAAGTCTGATGTAGCTTAAAATCCCCTTTGCCTTGGGCGCTTTGAGCCTGACGATTATCTTGCCGTATGTGAAATCTTTCTTCCCGAACGAAGTGATCCTTCCGGAAATATATCTCATCTCTCCGGAATCATTAGTCGTGATCTTAGGTCTTATGGAAAGGCAGCCGTCCTTGACTTCTATGCATTCCGAACCGGCATATTCCTGTTTCTCGCCGTCAGTCCAGCCGGGCGCACGGGTTTCCGTGTTCCAGAACTCTTCTTTAAGAACATCCTTATTAAATTCTTCAGACCAGACAATATGATAATTGTCCGGTAGCGAGACCTTATTACTCATTGAACCCTTATTCCGTAAAAGAACGGATCTTATGTCTTGTCTACTGCCCAGATATCAGAGTCATTGCTTCTTGCCATAACATACTTATAGCAGTCATCCGCACTGACTTCGAATGCCTTGAAAATATCTTTTACCGCATCGTAGATAGCTTTGCATCTGATGATGTCAACGGTATCATGTGCCTGTGAGAATAGGCCGAAAATAAGCATGTCATACATCTTGTAGAAGTCGACCTTAAATGCGTCAAACTCATTGATAGCTCTCAGGAATAATTCCTTATTCTCAGGCTCATATGTGCGCAGGATATTAAGAAGATGCATCTCTTTCTTAACGCAGCCTGCAATAGCATTTACGCTTGCCTTCATGCCGGGATTAACAGTTCTTGTATTGTAACGGACGATGGTCATGGAAAGTTCGTCGACCATATCGATACAATCCTCGATATGTCTGGCCATCTGGAAGATAGTCATTCTCTTCTCGGTATCCGGTTCAACCTGATGAAGTCTGTCTGCAAAAGCATGGAAAATGTGATCGCCGTCATCCTCAAGCTTATTGATACGTTTGGAAATAGCGACTCTGTCTTCTATCTTCTCGAGCATACCTAAAAGCTCGACACATTCCTCGTTAAGGATCTCAGACAACTGCTGAGCATGATCAAATAAATATTCGCGGTCTTCGATGGTCATTATATATTTCCTCCGGCACGGGAACTTAACTCAAAGATAATTATATATTAACAAAGATAATTTATTCAATGGTTAAGATTTAGCAAAGAAAAAGGGTTGTCATAAGACAACCCGTTATTTCTTTTGATTTGTGAGTTAAGTATTAGAGAGCGGAAACCTTTGTGCCGATCTGCTCAGCTTCCTGATTCTCAACAACGAGGTTTACAGACTTAGGTGTGCAAACGAATGTTGTCTTAACAGGTGTAGGCTCTACTCTTCCGCCTAATGCATAAACACCACCGGAGATGTAGTCAACAACGCGCTGATTCTTATCTGTGTTTGTAAGGTTGCAGATTACGATGTGGCCTTCACGGATGTGATCGCAAACGATCTGGCTTGTTCTGATGTCATAAGGTGTGAGCATTATGACTGTTGCGTTGTGCTGCATTACAGGTGTAGTAACTGCGGGCTGCTCCTGAACGAAGGTGCGAGGCTCCTCATAGTAAGTCTCCTCTGCAATAGGCTCCTGCTCGTATGCATCTTCTTCAATGTAGCCCTCTTCCTCACCGTAATAGTTTTCTTCCATCTCATCTTCTACAGGTGTGAACATGCTGCCGAAGAAATTCTTAACGTTAAAAGTGCCCATTTGTTTTTCCTCCTTAAAAATTCGCCCGACCAAGTAACGAACTTTGATTTTCGCCTCAATAGTTTTGGGCAATATGACACAAGAAGGTAACTTAAAACGGGGTTTTATTACAAAATGTAACAAATATCAGGGAATTTTTATCGAACAATGTTACACAGGCTTATATTCAGCTCTGTTTCCGAATATGGCAGTGCCGATCCTTATATGCGTGGAACCCTCTAAAATAGCGCTTCGGTAGTCCTGGCTCATTCCCATGGACAATACATTAAAGGACTCAAGTCCCGTATAGCTCTTAAGGTCTTCATATATTACGCGCGTTTTAGCAAAGACTTCTCTTGCCTGCCCCTCATACTCCTCAATAGGAGCCATTGTCATGAGGCCGCAGACCTTGATAGAAGGCATTGCCATTATCTTATCTATTGCAGGCTTTAACTCATGAGGAGCAAAGCCGTGCTTGCTCTCTTCGCCTGAAACATTAGCCTGTAACAAAACAGAGGTGGTAACATTGTTACTTTCGGACCTCTTGGATATCTCTTCAGCAAGTTCAACAGTGTTTACGGAATGAATAAGACTTGTCTTTCCTATAATGTACTTAACCTTATTCTTCTGTAATGTACCTATAAGATGCCAGTTGACATCAAGGCCAAGTCCCGAAAATCTCTCGACCTTGGGGACCAGTTCCTGGACACGGTTCTCACCGAGATCAACAAGTCCGGATACGGCTGCCGCTTCCGCGTACTCAACGGGGAACACTTTTGTTACACCGATCAGGGTTACACTGCCCTTCTCTCTTCCCGCAAGAGCCTCAGCTTCTTCTATAGATTGTTTAACGGACATTATATTGTCTGAGATCTTTTTCTTAAGATCTTCTGTGAAATCGTACTCCATTTTAACCGACCTTATCTCCTGGCTTTACAGTCTTAGGATTTGTAATGATTACAGTATTGAGATTCGGAACAGATGACTTTCCGGCCTTGTTGATGATCGCAAACTCTCTGTCGTTATCGAGCAGGATTACCCTGACCTCTTCAACGAAGCCCTGGTTGTTCGTGTATACGGAAGCCATACCTGAGTAATCAGATACAACGATCTTCTCCGCCGTGATGCCGAGACCGGAAGATGCATTAACGAACGTCGCCTTGTAACCTGCCGTATAGAGCCTGTCGAGTTTCTTAAGGTTAACAAAGTCATTAGGTGTCGAGAACGCGACGAGAATGCCTCCGTCGGCCAGTACTTCCTTATAGACGACCTTACATCCTCCGACAGATGTGCTCTGCTGCTCAACGTTGTTTCCTGCTTCATCAGTCTTAGCATTAGGAACGATATTGATATTGAACATCGCCTCATCACCGAATGTATCTACGCTTGCATTAGCGGAAGGAGCAAGATATACAGCGAAGCATGGATCGCCCTTCGGCGCGAAAGTCTCGTTTACAAGGCTCGAGACGGCAACTTTCATACCATCTGTCTCATTGATAACGATCTCGATGTCGACTGTTCTTAAATCTAAGAGCGCTTCAACGGCTCTCGTTGTCTCGAAAGTAATAAGCATGCCGGAAGCGTCATTCTCACATCTTACGACCTTGCAGTCGTCAATGGAGATGCCTTCGGTACGGATATTAATATCATGGAGCGTTCCGACAGCAAAGTCAGATAAAGTAGCATCGTTGTTGGAAAGATATACCGCCAGATACTGGCTCTCGTTCTGCGCGATCCTTACGACAGGAGCTTCCGCTTCGATCGTGAGGTCTGATGAGATGGCTCCTACTGAGTTGTTGATATAGCCCTTTATCTCAGCAGCAGGCATCATAAGGAAATCCTTGTAACTGAGAACAGTTTCCTTGCCGTCAAGACGGAAGGATACGATGCCCGGTCTGTGCGCATTTACTTTGGTCGCATACTTTTCGAGCTGTGCCTCATAAACAGCTTCGTCACTTCGTAAGACAGAGATCCTCTCATCAACGAACTTGATCTTACTCATCTCGTCTTCTCTCTCGTCCAAGATAACGTTAACTGATGAACTGTAGGATGCAAGGTTGCTGATGTTCCCGCTCATGGCATCGAACCTGACGGAATCTAAGATCGCAGACAGGTTCTTGTTATAGTTCCTGTAGATTACCTCTGCTTCAGCAGAACCGCCCGAAAGGATAAGTTCCTGCTGAACGTCTGAGATCTGTGACTGGACATTCCTCAAATCCTGGACGACAGACTTCATGTCTTCCGGGACGACGATGGCGAGTTCCTGGCCTTTTGCGACTCTGGAACCCTCCGTGATCTGTGTTACGAGTTCACCTGCATTCTCACTGTTGATGATGTCCTCATCTCTTACGACAAGTGCCTTGGCACCGATCGTATGCTCAACAGCTCCCATCGTTACAAATGAGAAATTAGGCTTCTCAGCGATGTAATCGTAAAGGTGATGCACTACGAAGGCCAGCACGAACAGAGCTGAAGCTACTACCACTGCGCCGAGCACACCGTTTCTGATGGCTCTGCTCTCCGCACTCTTCTGGGAAGGATTCTTACGGAGATAAGCATTTCTCTCGATCTTGGCCTGCTCTCTGTTTCTGGCTTCTTCCTTACGCTTCTGGGCAGCTAAGATCTTCTGCTGTTCTCTTGCCTTAGCCCTCTCCTGAGCAGTCATGGGACGCCTGGATGAAGGCTTGGCCTTAACCTTGGGATCAGATGTTACGGGCTTACCCGTGATATCCATATCAGGGATAATGCTGCTTCCGTGATCTTTCCTGATATTCTGGGGATTCCTGCCCGACTGTACATGGATCCTCTTATCAGAAGGCTTACCTGAAGGACGGTTTACTACGCCTTTCTTAACCGCAACACGGCTGCCGTCAGGTCTTGCCACAGGCTTGCCGGGCTGAACAGGTCTTTTTCCTGATGATTTTACTGCAGGCTTTCCTGACTTGTTTACAGGGCGCGCCGGATTACCGCTGACTTTTCTCTTAGCGGGTTCATTCGGATTGTTGTACCACTGCTTTCCGTCTGCCATATTTCCTTATTCCTCAATAACGAGCATGCAGGCGAGCTTAGCCTGCTCTTTAGCAAGGCTTCCCTGCATATATGCGATGTAAGGCGGCTTCATGGGGCCGTCACATGAGAGTTCTGTTGTAGCGCCCTGGACAAAGGCACCTGCCGCCATTATTACCTGGTCGTCATAACCGGGCATATCCCACGGCACGGGAGTTACGAAAGAATCAACCGGTGAGCACGACTGGATGGCAGCACAGAACCTGCTCATCTTATCAGGATCACCGAATTCTATTGTCTGTACGATATCGCCTCTTACTTCATCAGAAGCAGGGCTTGTCTTATATCCCTGACTGCCCAGTATCTCTGCTGCAAAAGCTGCGCCCTTAAGGCACTCGCCTACGCACTGGGGTGCTGTGAAAAGTCCTCTGGCGATCATTGGATTGGCACCTAATGTAGGACCCACCTCGCTGCCAAGGCCAGGTGTAGTAAGGTGTCTTGCAGCATTCTCAACAAGATCTTCTCTTCCTGCGATATAACCGCCTGTCCTTGCGATTCCGCCGCCCGGATTCTTTATAAGGGATCCTGCGATAACGTCAGCGCCAACTTCCAGAGGCTCTCTCTTTTCTGTAAATTCGCCGTAGCAGTTATCTACTGCAACGATTATGTCTTCTCTTACTGAGTGAGCAAGGGATGCTATCTTCTCGATATCATCGGTAAGAAGTGCTCTTCTTCCCGTATAACCTCTGGACTTCTGGATGAATACCATCTTCGTCTCAGGCTTGATCGCAGCCTTGATAGCTTCAAGATCAGGGGTGCCGTCAGCCTTAAGGTCAACTTCCTCATAGCCGATCCCGTAGGACATAAGTGACATATCGTTATTGCCTGAAGAGAGGCCGATCGTAGCCATAAGGGTATCGTAGGGTCTTCCTGTAACCGAGAGCATGATGTCACCGGGTCTTAATGCACCGTAGAGCATAGCGGAGATCGCCTGCGAACCTGTGCTTATCTGCCATCTGACATAAGCCTTCTCTGCCTTGAATACCTTTGCAAAGATGTTCTCGATTTTCTCTCGGCCGACGTCGTCATAGCCGTAGCCGGATGTGGAACCCATATGCGTGTCTGAGAATTTCTCTGATCTGAAGGCATCAAGCACCTTCAGTTCGTTATATGTCACGATATCATCAATACGTGCATAAACGTCTGCAAGATTCTCTTCAGCCTTAACTGCGGCCTCGATCGCCTTGCCATTTACGCCGTACTTTCTATAGTTTTCTATACTGTCTCTGATTAAGCCGTTCATAACTTGTAATTATAACAAAATAACGCGAACGAATAAAATAAATAACTTGTAATATATGTGGCGATATTTAGAGAATTCGTAGAAAGACTCAGCCGTAAACCGCAAGCCTGATGGCGCCGGGGAAGCATTCGAAAGTTACTTTATGGCCCGAAAAGTCCTCTCCGTCGTAATTTCCGTTAAGATCTCTTGCGCCCGTAGCCTCTACGGTAAGCTTTGTCGTAACAAACGTATCGACTTCCTTATAGCTCTCATGCTTGCCGTCCTTGTATTTCGTAAGAAGGAACAATGATCTCGGCAGGTTTACCGCATCGATCGCGCAGCAGTTGATAAGGCCGTCATCTATTACCGCATGAGGAGCCGGGCAGAACCCGTCACCGTAATATGAGGCATTACATACAGCAAGAAGCGTAAAACATGACTTGACGGACTCATTCGGTTTGCCGTCTGCCCTGTTTGCCGAGAATTTGAAATGAAATTTTCTGTTGCCGAAAATGCATCCGATGGCAGATGTCAGATAAGCCGTGCTCCTTACGAGCCTTGAATTAGGATGAGCTAAGACCTTACCCTTTGCCCTCAGCTGGACTTCGGTATCTAGACCGATCGACGCCAC
>CADCJM010000017.1:21829-24197 GCA_902801755.1 Oscillospiraceae bacterium | reverse complement strand
GATTTCGGTCTGTTCTGCTGGTTCAGCTATCTTAATGCGCCGGATCTTGAGGGTGAAGGCAATGGTATGGGCGTAATGGCCTGCATCGGCGGCGAGAAGCTCACAAAGGATCTTATCCGTAAGAACGGAATATTCTCTGCAAATCTTGTTACCGAAGAGCTTCTGCCTCTTGCAGACTACTATGGATGTGTCGGCGGAAGGGAGCACGAGGATAAGATGCGCTTTAGTCCCACGATTGAGAAAGGCGTTGTTCTCAATGTGCCTACGATAGCGGAGAGTCCTGTGAGCATGGAGCTTAAAGTCTTCAAGGAAATCAGCCTCGGAAACAGCTGTGATGTCTACTTGTGTAAGATCATGGGAGAGACGATGAGAGAAGACCTTGCGAATAGGGAAGTTCCTTTCATTGAGAGATTCAACTCCGTAAAACAGGTGCTTGCAGGCGGCGAACAGCATTACGTAAGCACTGACGGCCGTGATCTGGGATCATGGGGCGAACCGATGAGATCATTAGAGGATCAGTAAAAAATCTGAAATTGCCTGTTGACTCTTACGTTACGTAATAGTTTATAGTGTGCTTACCAAACGAACGGAGGACAATCACATGATGACGGTAAACGAGGTGAGCAAGCTTGCGGGAGTGAGTATACGCACTCTTCAATACTATGACAAGATCGGTCTTTTGCATCCGACGGGACATACCGATGCGGGCTACAGACTGTATGACGATACGGACTTGGAACGCCTTCAGCACATCCTGCTTTTCCGTGAACTTGAATTCTCCCTTAAGGATATCGCTTCGATCATCAACAGCCCTGACTTCAACAGAAGCAAGGCCCTGGAGCAGCAGATCGAGATGCTGAAGCTTAAGAGGGATCACATCGAAAATCTGATGAACTTCGCGCTTGGAATAAAGATGTTAGGAGTTAAACATATGGATTTTAAAGCTTTTGACAGAAGCAAGCTGGATGAGTATTCAAAACAGGCAAAAGATATGTACAAGGAATCTCCTGAATATAAGGAGATGGAAGAGAAATCCAAGAACCGCACCAAAGAAGAGGAAGGTATCCTTGCTGACAGATTCATGCTTCTCTTCAAAGAGGCCGGAACGCTGAAGGATAAAGATCCCGCTTCGCCTGAAGCACAGGATCTTGTAAAGAGGATCCAGGATTTCATCACAGAGAATCTTTACACCTGCTCGAAAAAAATCTTAAGCGGCCTTGGAAAAATGTATTCCGGCGGCGGAGACTTTACCAAGAATATTGATGAATATGGCGGAGAAGGAACTGCCGAATTCATTGATAAGGCAATTCAGATCTACTGCAGAGAAGAATAGTAACAAAGGAGAACAGCACATGCCGTATGCAGATATAAACGGACTGAATATATACTACGAAGAATTTGGCAGAGGAGAGACAGTATTGTTCCTTCACAGCCACTTCAGCAGGGGATTGCTGGCTTTTGCAGGACAGATCCTGCCGTTCTCGGGACGGTACAGATGCCTGTTTCCTGATTTTCGAGGCCATGGAAGGACAACCTGTGAAGATCTTACGTGGAACAGCCGTATGGTCGCAGACGACATGGCAGCGTTTCTCGATAAGCTCGGTATTGAAAAGGCTCACATAATCGGATACAGCTGCGGCGCTTATGTAGGCTGCTACATGGCTGCGAATTATCCTGATAAGGTAAAGAGCCTTGTGACGATAGGCGGCGCTGCGCATGCAAGGCCTGAAGGTGCTGAAGATTTCCTGCCGGAGAATCTTATAAAAAACGGTCATGAAGATTTCATAGAAGATATGAAATCCAGGCATTTCGATGCTCACAGGGGCGACTGGCAGACATATCTGAAGAACACTGTAAAAGACTGGCAGACACAGCCAAATCTGACTGATGCCGAGTGGCAGAATATCAAGTGCCCGTGCTTCTTCATAAACGGCGAGAACGATCCTTTCGGAACTGTAGAGGAATTACAGGAAAAGGTTCCTTCTGCAAAGGTTTATAAGGTAATGGGCGGCGGACACAGGCCTCATTTTGTCGGTGAACAGATAGACGATATCAATAAAAGGATATTGGATTTTTTATTGGAAATCTGAGTTGTATACGAGGCCGTCTCTTTGCTTGAGACGGCCTTTATGCTTGATGTTATAATGTTGACAGCATCAATTATTTCAGGTGAGGTCATATGCCGGTAATTCCATTAGAGTGTCCTTCCTGCGGAACTGAGTTAAGAATAGACTCTGATGAAAGTGCAGCAATCTGCATTCGCTGCGGCAAGCCTTTTGTCGTGAATGAAGCTATCGTGAAGAATTACATTAAGCTTGTTACCGCAGATACAGGAAAGACCCTTGCTTATAAGGAATTTGAAATAGAC